>NZ_LT907978.1:0-10000 GCF_900209925.1 Anaerobutyricum hallii
ATGAAGGAATTAATTGAGTCAAAATGGCAAGAAATTCTAAATATTCTCGTAAAAGAGCATGAAATTTCCGAAGTTGCTGTGAATACTTGGATACAACCGCTAACTATTCAGACAATTTCGGATGACAGTATCACTTTTTTTATGGTACGAGGACCACGTGGTATCGAATTTATAAAGCATAAATACTATGACATTTACCTTTCTATGGCGATAGAACAGGTTACTGGAAAGCAATTTAAAATTCTTTTTACCGACTCCAATTCTGCAGCATCGCAGCCTGAACCAGCAAAAGTTACTGTTCCTGCAGAATATATTGGTAATTTAAATCCAAGATATACTTTTGATACCTTTGTCGTAGGTCCTACCAATAAGATGGCCCATGCCGTTTCCGTTGCTGTAGCCGAATCACCCGGCGGAGCATACAATCCTCTCTTTTTATATGGAGGAGCTGGTCTTGGAAAAACACATTTGATGCATTCCATCGCTCATCATATTATTAATAATCGTCCGGATCTGCGTGTTTTATACGTCACTTCCGAAAAGTTTACAAATGAGCTGATCGATTCCTTAAAACATGATAAAAATAAGGAATTTCGCGACAAATATCGTAATATTGATGTCCTGTTGATCGATGATATACAGTTTATAATTGGAAAAGAAAGTACTCAGGAAGAATTTTTCCATACATTCAACGAACTTCACGAAGCAAAGAAACAGATTGTCATTTCTTCCGATAAACATCCAAGAGAGATTGCTACTTTAGAAGAACGTCTGCGATCTCGTTTTGAATGGGGAATCACCGCAGATATCCAGCCACCTGATTATGAGACAAAGATGGCCATCTTAAAAAAGCGTGCCGAATTAGAACGTCTTGATATTGATCCGGAAGTTATGCAGTATGTCGCTACGAACATCAATTCCAATATTCGTGAATTGGAGGGTGCTTTAAATAAAATTTTTGTTTTTGCAAATCTTGAAAAGAAGCCTGTTACCTTAGAATTAGCTGAGAACGCTTTAAAAGACACCATCGAATGTCAAAAAGAAGTAACACCGCAGCTAATCATGGACGTTGTCGCAGAACATTATAATATTTCTGTATCTGACATCATATCCAAGAAGAAAAATAAGGAAATTGCGAATCCTCGTCAGATATGTATGTACCTTTCCCGAAAATATACCGATTATTCTCTCCAGAATATCGGAAAAATTATGGGAAATCGTGACCATACTACAGTTATCCATGGACACGATAAAATCAATAAGATGCTCGAAACCGATGAAACATTAAAAAGCAACCTTGATATTATCATTAAAAAATTGAACCCGCCAACGTAGGCATTAATATAGAAGAAACAGAAAATAAAGGTGTCTTCACAACGCTGGAGACTATCCTTTATTTTTTTCCACATTCTATTCAGATTCGATGTGAATTGCCTGTGGATGGATGTGGATAACTTTTGCGGACTTTTTTCTATGTGGATAACTATTTTTTTATTCACACACTTATCCTCATAGTTATCCTTTTCGAAAATCCTTGTATTATCGGCCTCTTACCACTTATTCACATCCCTAACACCCCCTACTACTACTACTGCGGATAACTTATTATATTTATATATATTTCACACCGAAAGGAGTTATACACATTTATGAAGATAACATGCCCTAAGAATCAATTTTTATACGGAGTAAATACCGTATCGAAAGCTGTGTCCAATAAGACAACAATGGAAATTCTCCAATGTATCCTTATTGAAGCATTTGATGATTGTATTAAATTAACTGCCAATGATACAGAACTTGGCATAGAAACAGTAATTCAGGGAACAATTCTTGAACCTGGTAAGATTGCACTTGAAGCAAAAATCTTTTCAGAGATCATCAAAAAGATTCCTGATAATGATGTTTATATCGAAACAGATGAAGCCGGAAAGACAAATATTGAATGTGAACAGATTCAATGCAGTATCATGGGAAGAAAGGGAGATGATTTCTCTCACTTACCAGAAATTGAAAAAGAAAATAAAATTACTCTTTCTCAGTTTGACTTAAAAGAAGTTATCAGACAGACAATTTTTTCCGTATCGGATAATGAAAATAATAAATTGATGACAGGTGAACTTTTAAGTATTGAGAATAATAAACTAACCGTAACTTCCCTTGATGGACATAGAATTTCTGTTCGTAATATTGAGCTTCAGGAATCTTATTCAAAAATGGAAGTTATTGTTCCAGGTAAAACTTTATCTGAAGTTAGTAAAATTCTTCCTGGCGAAGCAAAAGATACAGTGAATTTATATTTAACAGATAAGCACATTTTATTTGAGTTTGATAATACAAAGGTAGTTTCAAGATTATTAGAAGGTAAGTTTTATAATATCGGACAAATGCTTTCTAATGATTACGAAACAAAGTTGACAATTAATAAAATGGAATTATTGCGTTGTCTTGACCGCTCCACTTTATTTGTAAAAGAATCAGATAAGAAGCCGATTATTCTTAAAATTGAAAATGAACAGATGAATCTTATGATTTCTTCACAGATTGGTTCTATGAAAGATCAGATCTCAATTGGTAAAGAAGGTAAGGATATCGTGATTGGATTTAATCCGAAGTTTTTGGTAGATGCTCTTCGAGTAATTGATGAAGAAGAAGTTACGATATATTTGATGAACTCTATTGCCCCTTGTATTATAAGAGATGAGACATCTTCTTATCTGTATCTGATCTTACCAATCAATG
Source organism: Anaerobutyricum hallii (assembly GCF_900209925.1). Taxonomy (NCBI): domain Bacteria; kingdom Bacillati; phylum Bacillota; class Clostridia; order Lachnospirales; family Lachnospiraceae; genus Anaerobutyricum; species Anaerobutyricum hallii. Next base: position 2,743 of record NZ_LT907978.1, read on the forward strand.
TAAGCAACAGCAATGTATAAATTTTAACGAACTTGTTCGCGAGTGACGGACAAAATAAGAAGGGAATTTTAAGAAAGAATATGGAATTAAAATTAAGAGATGAATTTATTAAACTGGGACAGGCTATGAAGGCTGCTGGTATCGTATCATCAGGAATTGATGCAAAGATGCTGATTCAGGATGGTCAGGTGACCGTTAATGGTGAAGTGGAAACCAGAAGAGGCAGAAAGCTTTATGACGGTGATGTTTTTGAGTTCGAAGGCGACGAAGTACGAGTAGTAAAATAAATATATGGGAGGACTCCATGTTTGTAGAATCGATTGAATTAAATAATTACAGAAATTTTGATTCGGTTAAAGTGGAGTTTTCTCCTGGAGTAAATATTTTTTTTGGAGATAATGCACAGGGGAAGACGAATCTTTTAGAATCTATTTATGTAAGTGGAACTTCCAGATCTCACAGGGGAAGCAGAGATAAAGAATTGATTCGTTTTGGAGAGGACGAGGCACATATTCGTCTTTTTTTTCAGAAAGATTCGTTATCCCATCGCTTAGATGTTCATTTAAAGAAAAATAAGAATAAAGGAATTGCGGTAGATGGTGTGCCGGTACGACGTTCAGGAGAACTTCTTGGAATGATGCACATCGTCTTTTTTTCACCGGAAGATTTATCAATCATAAAAGAAGGTCCGGCGGGAAGAAGGCGGTTTCTTGATATGGAATTAAGCCAGATTGACAAGGGATATCTGCAGCAATTGATTGCTTATAATAAGATTTTAAATGAGCGGAATAATCTTTTAAAACAGATTAATCTCTATCCTGCCTTGATCGAAACATTGGATGGATGGGACGAACAGCTTTTGACAGCAGGACAGTTTCTCATAAAAAAAAGAGAAGAATTTGTACAATTTCTTGATGAGATGATGGCAAGAATTCATAGTCAGCTTACCGGTGGAAAAGAGCAGATGAAAGTAGAGTATGAGAAAAATGTTTCTGCGGAGGAATTTAGAGAACAGTTATATTCAAGAAGGAATAAAGATATATCCTCAGGTACAACAACAGCAGGTCCACACAGGGACGATCTTCGTTTTAAGGTCGGAGGGATCGACATCCGTAAGTTTGGTTCGCAGGGACAGCAAAGAACGGCAGCACTGTCGTTAAAATTATCGGAGATTCGATTGATTGAGCAGGTAACAGGAGAAAAACCAATCTTACTTCTTGATGATGTATTATCAGAATTAGATGCTGGAAGGCAGTCATGGCTGTTGGAAAGTATTCAGGATATACAGACACTGATCTCATGTACCGGACTGGATGATTTTGTTAACAGCCGTATCTCACTGGACAAGGTATTTCGTGTGACAGAGGGGCGTGTACAGGAAGAAAAAACAGAGGGTTTGGTTTAAGAAGTTGAATAAATGGCAATATTTATGGTATAATTATTTGATTAAGTTTTGACAGGAGGTTGAATTATGAGTGAAGAACAGATTTCTGCGGGGCAGGAATATGGTGCGGATCAAATACAGATTTTAGAAGGTCTTGAAGCAGTACGGAAAAGGCCTGGTATGTACATTGGCAGTACTTCATCCAAGGGCCTCCATCATCTGGTATATGAGATTGTAGATAATGCAGTTGATGAAGCATTAGCTGGATTTTGTAATACAGTAGAGGTGTACATCAATGAAGATAATTCTATTACGGTCAGAGATAATGGTCGTGGTATTCCTGTAGGAATTAACAAGAAAAAGGGAATTCCAGCAGTAGAAGTTGTGTTTACCATCCTTCATGCAGGAGGAAAGTTTGGTGGTGGAGGATACAAAGTATCCGGCGGATTACATGGAGTAGGTGCGTCTGTTGTTAATGCGCTGTCCACATGGCTTGAAGTAGATATTTTCCATGAAGGAAAGATTTACCGTCAGAGATATGAACGTGGAAAGGTTATGTATCCGCTGAAAGTGGTAGGAGATACAGATAGAAGAGGTACCGAGGTACGTTTTCTCCCTGATCCGACCATTTTTGAAGAGACTGTTTTCGATTTTGCAGTGTTAAAACAGCGTCTTCGTGAGATGGCATTTTTAACAAAGGATTTAAAGATTGTTCTTACAGACCGAAGACCAGAAGAAGAAGTTTCCATGACATTCCATTATGAAGGCGGAATCCGCGAATATGTAGAATATCTGAATAAAAGTAAGGAAGTACTCTATTCTGAAGTAATTTACTGTGAGGGAAAAAAGGGCGATGTATTCGTAGAAGTTGCCTTGCAGCATAATGATTCTTATAACGAAGGTGTCTACAGCTTTGTAAATAATATTACAACGCCGGAAGGTGGAACACATCTGGCTGGTTTTAGAAGTGCGCTTACAAAAACATTTAATGATTATGCAAGAAAGAATAAGTTATTAAAGGATAATGAGCAGAATCTTACCGGTGATGATATCAGGGAGGGCTTGGTTGCGATTGTCAGCATCAAGATTCCTGAGCCTCAGTTTGAAGGTCAGACAAAGCAGAAGCTTGGAAATAGTGAAGCACGTGGTGCAGTTGACAGTGTAGTAAGTGAGCAGCTTACTTATTTCTTAGAGCAGAACCCGAATGTTGCAAAGATGATCTGTGAGAAAGCGGTACTTGCACAAAGAGCAAGAGAAGCAGCAAGAAAGGCAAGAGATTTAACGAGGAGAAAGTCTGCGCTTGATGGAATGAGCCTTCCAGGTAAGCTGGCAGACTGTTCAGATAAAGATCCAAAGAATTGTGAAATCTATATCGTAGAGGGAGATTCTGCGGGTGGTTCAGCGAAAACAGCAAGAAGTCGTGCAACGCAGGCCATTCTTCCATTGCGTGGAAAGATTTTGAATGTAGAAAAGTCAAGACTCGACAAGATTCTTGTGAATAATGAGATACGTGCGATGATCACAGCATTTGGAACAGGAATTCATGAAGACTTTGATATTACAAAGCTTAGATATAATAAGATCATTATTATGACGGATGCCGATGTAGACGGTGCGCATATCGCAACATTATTGCTTACATTTTTATATCGTTTTATGCCAGAGCTTATTAAAGAAGGTCATGTATATCTGGCACAGCCGCCACTGTATAAAGTGGAGAAGAATAAAAAGGTGTGGTATGCCTACAGTGATGAAGAGTTAAATACAATACTGACGGATATCGGACGAGACGGAAACAATAAGATTCAGCGATATAAAGGTCTTGGTGAGATGGATGCATCTCAGTTATGGGAGACAACGATGGATCCGGAAAAGAGAATTTTATTACGTGTAAATATGGATGATGATGCAGCTTCCGAATTGGATATGACATTTGATACTCTCATGGGAGATCGTGTAGAACCACGTAGAGAATTTATCGAAGCCAATGCAAAGTATGTACAGAATCTGGATATCTAACAGGAGGATAGAATGGACGATAGTAATATTTTTGATAAAATCCATGAGGTGGATTTAAAGAATACCATGGAAAAATCTTATATAGATTATGCTATGAGTGTAATTGTATCCAGAGCTCTTCCAGATGTACGAGATGGTTTAAAGCCGGTGCAAAGAAGAATTCTTTATTCTATGATTGAGTTGAATAACGGACCGGATAAGCCTCACAGAAAGTGTGCTCGTATCGTCGGTGATACAATGGGTAAATATCACCCTCATGGTGACAGTTCTATTTATGGTGCATTAGTTAATCTTGCACAGGACTGGTCTACCCGTTATCCACTGGTGGACGGTCATGGAAACTTTGGTTCTGTGGACGGTGATGGCGCGGCTGCCATGCGTTATACAGAGGCAAGATTATCTAAGATTTCCATGGAAATGACAGCGGACATTTACAAAGATACGGTTGATTTTGTACCGAACTTTGATGAGACAGAAAAAGAACCAAGTATTCTTCCATCAAGGTTTCCAAATCTTCTTGTAAATGGAGCACAGGGAATTGCCGTAGGTATGGCAACGAATATTCCACCGCATAACTTAAGAGAAACGATCGACGGTGTCGTAAAGATTATCGATAATCAGGTACAGGAAGACCGAGAGACGGATATTGATGAGCTTTTAGAAATCGTAAAAGGACCGGACTTCCCAACAGGTGCGGCTATTCTTGGACGAAAGGGTATTGACCAGGCCTATCGTACGGGAAGAGGTAAGATTAAAGTACGTGCGGTGACAAACATTGAGCCAATGAAGAATGGAAAGCAGCGAATTATCGTATCCGAGCTTCCATATATGGTAAATAAGGCACGTTTAATTGAAAAGATTGCTGATTTAGTAAAAGAAAAGAGAGTAGATGGAATCACAGAATTACGAGATGAATCTGATAGAAGCGGTATGCGTATCTGTATTGAGACACGTAAAGATGTGAATGCCAATGTATTATTAAAGCAGTTATTTAAACATACACAGCTTCAGGATACTTTTGGAGTCATCATGCTTGCGCTTGTAGATAATCAGCCAAAGGTTCTTAACTTAAAAGAAATGCTTGTACATTATCTGGATCATCAGAAGGATGTTGTCACAAGAAGAACGAGATATGAGCTGAATAAAGCCAAAGAAAGAGCGCATATTTTAGAAGGTCTTTTAAAAGCATTAGACCATATTGACGAAGTGATAGAAATTATACGTGCATCTAAGAATGTTTCTGAAGCAAGAGATAATCTGATGAGACGTTTTGAATTCTCACAGGCACAGGCACAGGCAATCGTAGATATGCGTCTTCGTGCGTTGACAGGTTTAGAGAGAGAAAAGCTTCAGAACGAATATGATGAACTTGAGAAAAAGATTGCGGAATTAGAAGCGATTCTTGCAGATGAAAAGGTTCTTTTAGGAGTAATTCGAGAAGAAATACTTCTTATTCGTGATAAATATGGTGATGATAGAAGAACATCCATCGAGATGGATATGGAAGATTTAAGTGATGAGGCATTGATTCCAAGAAAAGATGCGATTATTACTTTCTCCAAACTGGGATATATTAAGCGTATGACACCGGATAACTTCCATAGTCAAAATCGTGGTGGTAAGGGAATACGTGGTATGAATGTCATTGATGAAGATCATATCGAAGATTTATTTATGACAAGTACCCATAATTATATTATGTTCTTTACAAATAAAGGTCGTGTATATCGTCTGAAAGGATACGAGATTCCGGAATCAGGAAGAACAGCAAGAGGAGTGAATATTATCAATCTTCTTCAGCTTCAGCCGGAAGAAAAGATTACAGCGATCATTCCGTTATTAGAAGACGGTAAACAGCATTATCTCGTTATGGCTACAAGAAACGGTCTTGTAAAGAAAACAGGATTTGATGAGTATAAGAATATTCGAAAGAACGGTCTGGCAGCAATCTCCCTGCGAGAAGGCGATGAGCTGATCGAAGTAAAGCAGACAGACGAGGATGAGGATATTTTCCTTGTATCAAAAGAGGGACAGTGTATCCGATTTAAACTCCAGGATGTACGAGAAACCGGAAGAGTTTCTATGGGTGTGATTGGAATGAATCTTGGTGACACAGATGAAGTTGTTGGAATGCAGATTCGTTCTGAAGGTGATGATTTATTGATCGTATCTGAAAAGGGTATGGGTAAACGAACACCTCTTGATGAATTTACCGTACAGCATCGTGGTGGAAAAGGTTTAAGATGTTATAAGATCACCGACAAGACAGGATATGTTGTCGGAGTGAAGACAATTAAGCCGGAAGAAGAAATTATGCTGATCACTACAGAAGGTATTGTGATTCGGATGAAGAGTGATTCGATTTCTGTTATTGGCAGAAATACCTCCGGTGTAAAACTTATTAATATTGATTCAGAAAGCAGTATTAAAGTTGCCAGTGTTGCAAAAGTCAGATTTGAAGAGGAAGAGGATTTTGCAGAAGTAGAAGAGGATGAAGCAGAGCCTCAATCCACAGAGGAAGAAGCAACACAGGAAGAAGTATAAAGAAGCTTTCTTATGATCAATAAGAATGCTTTTCACAGTTGTTATGTCATTGAATATAAGAGGTAAAAAGATGCGTTCAATTCATGTAGACGAAATTTCAAGAAACATAAAAGAAATGTGTATAGAAGCTAATTACTATCTTTCCGATGATATGAAGAATGCTTTGTATAAAGCGGCAGACCAGGAGGAGAATCCTCTTGGCTGCCAGATTCTTAATCAGTTGAAAGAGAATCTTGCTATTGCGGGAGAAGAACAGATACCGATCTGTCAGGATACTGGAATGGCTGTCGTTTTTGCGGAAGTAGGACAGGATGTACATATTGAGGGAGGTTCTCTCACAGATGCTATCAATAAAGGTGTACATGACGGATATGTGGAAGGATATCTGCGTAAGTCAGTAGTAAATGATCCTTTTATCAGAGAAAATACAAAAGATAATACACCTGCGGTTATTCATTACAGTATCGTTCCAGGAGAAAATATCAAGCTTACCGTAGCACCGAAGGGATTTGGAAGCGAAAATATGAGCAGAGTATTTATGCTTAAGCCGGCAGATGGTATGGAAGGCGCAGTGAATGCTATTGTATCTGCTGTACAGGATGCAGGGCCTAATGCATGCCCACCTGTTGTAGTTGGTGTTGGTATTGGCGGTACCTTTGAAAAAGCAGCTCTCATGGCGAAGCAGGCGTTGACAAGACCTGTAGGAACACATTCTGATCTTCCTTCTATAAAAGCAATGGAAGAGGATGTCCTTAAAAGAGTCAATGCTCTTGGAATTGGTGCAGCGGGACTTGGAGGAACTGTTACGGCATTAGCTGTAAATATTAATACGTATCCTACACATATTGCAGGTCTGCCTGTTGCTGTTAATATGTGCTGTCATGTAAATCGTCACGCAGTAAGAAGTTTATAAGGGGAGGTATACAGTTATGAATAGAACAATTCAGGTTCCACTTTCTGAAGAAGATATCAATACTTTAAAAGCAGGGGACTATGTATATCTGTCCGGAATTATTTATACTGCCAGAGATGCAGCGCATAAAAGAATGTATGAAAGCATGCATAAAGGGGAAGCATTACCAATAGAGCTTAATGGGAATGTTCTGTATTATCTTGGACCAAGTCCGGCAAGAGAAGGACAGGTTATCGGTTCTGCAGGTCCGACTACAAGCAGTCGTATGGATAAGTATACTCCAGAAATGCTTGATAAGGGATTAAAAGGCATGGTAGGAAAAGGAAAGCGTTCTCCAGAAGTTATAGAGGCTATGAAGAGAAATGGTGCAGTATACTTTGCAGCGGTAGGTGGAGCAG
>NZ_LT907978.1:15000-165000 GCF_900209925.1 Anaerobutyricum hallii
AAAGGTCTCCTCAGGATGGTTGGAAACCATCCACAGAGTGCAAAGGCAGAAGGAGGCTTGACTGCGACACCGACGGGTGGAGCAGGTACGAAAGTAGGACTTAGTGATCCGGTGGCATAACGTGGGATTGCCATCGCTCAACGGATAAAAGCTACCCTGGGGATAACAGGCTTATCACTCCCAAGAGTTCACATCGACGGAGTGGTTTGGCACCTCGATGTCGGCTCATCGCATCCTGGAGCTGGAGCAGGTTCCAAGGGTTGGGCTGTTCGCCCATTAAAGCGGTACGCGAGCTGGGTTCAGAACGTCGTGAGACAGTTCGGTCCCTATCCGGCGCGGGCGCAGGATATCTGAGAGGAGCTGTCCTTAGTACGAGAGGACCGGGATGGACCGTCCGCTGGTGGACCGGTTGTCATGCCAATGGCACGGCCGGGTAGCCAAGACGGGAAGGGATAAACGCTGAAGGCATCTAAGCGTGAAGCCCCCCTCAAGATGAGATATCCAAACTCGAAAGAGTGAGAGACCCCTTAGAGACGATGAGGTAGATAGGGCAGAGATGGAAGCACAGCGATGTGTGGAGTTGACTGTTACTAATCGGTCGAAAGCTTGACCTTAGAAAGTTATTGGAATAGAAAAAAGATAATTTGTGTGTAGTTTTGAAGGTACATACCTTTTTGGCCCGGTGGCTCAGCTGGTTAGAGCGCCGCCCTGTCACGGCGGAGGTCGTGGGTTCGAATCCCATCCGGGTCGCTTATCTATAAAGATATAATTTAGTAATATGGGATCTTAGCTCAGCTGGGAGAGCATCTGCCTTACAAGCAGAGGGTCATAGGTTCGAGTCCTATAGGTCCCATTTTGCCGATGTGGCTCAATTGGCAGAGCAGCTGATTTGTAATCAGCAGGTTAACGGTTCGAGTCCGTTCATCGGCTTTGTTATGATTATCAAAGCATTTTCATAATTGAATATGGGTGGATTCCCGAGTGGCCAAAGGGGACAGACTGTAAATCTGCTGCAAATTGCTTCGGTGGTTCGAATCCACCTCCGCCCATTTAAAAATTAATAATTATCTATTATCGCGGGGTAGAGCAGTCTGGTAGCTCGTCGGGCTCATAACCCGGAGGTCGTTGGTTCAAATCCTTCCCCCGCAACTCATGCCCAGATAGCTCAGTTGGTAGAGCAGAGGACTGAAAATCCTCGTGTCACTGGTTCGATTCCGGTTCTGGGCATATGGGATATTAGCTCAGTTGGTAGAGCACTTGACTTTTAATCAAGTTGTCCGGGGTTCGAATCCCCGATGTCTCATGAAAGCTCAGTAAATATTTTATTTACTGAGCTATTTTTTTTGTCTTAAGAATTAGAATATAAGGATATAGAGTAGAAAAGAAACATTAAGAAGTAAAGAGAGATATGAATACACCAATATATAATAAATTAAAAGAGCTAGACTCAGAAAAAAGAATACCTTTTCATATGCCGGGCCACAAAAGAACAGATTTTGGGGCTTTTTTTGGTATAGAAAAAATGGATATTACAGAAATTACAGATTATGATAATCTTCATGAACCAGAAGGTATAATCAGAGAATCTATGGATTTAGTAAAAGATATATTTAAAAGTACAGAATCCTGGTATCTTGTTGGAGGTAGTACTCTTGGGATTCTTGTATCTATTTCTTCGGTATGTAAGCCGGGAGATAAGATTTTAATAGGCAGAAACTGCCATAAAGCGGTTTATAACTGTATTCGACTTTTACAGTTAGAGGCCGTTTATTGTTATGCAGACATTTCACAAAAATATGATGTATGTGTTGATATGAAACCTGAGATGGTAGAAAAGAAATTAAAGGAGAATCCGGGAATAAAAGCAGTTGTACTTACTTCCCCTACTTATGAAGGGGTTGTGAGCGATATTAAAGGAATTAAAAAGACTATTCAACCATATGGGATTCCATTAATTGTAGATGAAGCACATGGAGCACATTTTGTTTTTGATAAATATTTTCCTGACAGCGCAACAAAACAGGGGGCTGATCTGGTGATTCAAAGTACGCATAAAACATTGCCTTCGTTTACACAGACAGCAGTATTGCATCTTTGTTCGGATTTAATAAAAAAAGAGCAGGTGGAGGAAATGATAGATATTTATGAAACGTCTAGTCCTTCGTATCTTTTAATGGCATCTGCAGAGTATGGAATTATGTATATGAAAGAGGAGAAAGAACAACTTGCTCAATATGTGGATAACCTCAAAATTTTCCGAAAGAAATGTGAACAACTTCAAAAAATCGAATTACTTGATCAAAAAAAGTTGGGATGTTTTGCATACGATAATGGAAAGTTAGTATTTTCCGTAAAGAATTGTGGGATTAATGGAAAAGAATTATTTTATTTATTATACGATAAATATCATATTGAATTGGAGATGGAGAATCTTACTTATGGAATTGCCATGACATCTGTATGTGATACAAAAGAAAATTTTGAGAAGTTATGGGCTGCAATTTCTGAAATAGACAGAATGTGTGACTGTAGAGAAAAACAAAATGAATTGGAAAAGAAAACCCAGGCAGAAGGTTTGATAGGAGAAAATTTTGCAACAAAAAATGTGGAGTTCGTATATCCGCCGAAAATGATGGAATCATGGCAATGTCGGGGACGGCAGGTAGAGAATATAAAGTTATCTGATGCAGTAGGAAGAATTTCCGGGAAATATGTGATGATTTATCCTCCAGGAGTGCCAATATTAGTTCCGGGAGAAAAAATACTGAAAGAAACAGTGGAAAATATCAGTCAATATTTATATAATGGATATAATGTACTTGGATTATCTAAAGAGGATCAGGTGCAGGTACTTCTGAAGGGAGATTTTATTAGATGAAGGGATTATTTATTGTGATGGAGGGTCCGGATGGTTCCGGAAAGACTACACAAATAAATTTGTTAGAGCAATATTTAAAAGAAGCAGGATATGAATGTCTGATTACAAGAGAGCCGGGAGGAACGGTAATAGGAGAAGAGGTAAGGGAGTTAATTCTTAATCCGGAATATAAGGAGATGTCTCCGGTTACAGAGATGCTTCTTTATGCGGCATCCAGGGCACAGCTTGTACATGAGGTAATCGGACCGGCTTTAGAAGCAGGAAGAATTGTTATAAGTGATCGTTTTGTAGATTCATCGATTGTTTATCAGGGAATCGCAAGAAATCTTGGGATTTCTACGGTAGCAGCTGTAAATGCACCAGGAATCGGTATTTATCGTCCGGATGGGATTTTCTTTATTGATTTATCAGAGGCAGAGGGAATTCGCCGCAAGAAGAATCAGAAGAAGCTTGACCGCATGGAGCAGGAGAGTATAGACTTTCATCATCTGGTTTCGGAAGGATATCGTAAGGTACTTGCAGAACGACCGGAAGTTATTAAAATTGATGGTGGAAAAGACATTGATGTTATCCAGAAAAAGATTCGCAATCATGTGGATGAATTATTAAAGAAAAAGAATCGTTAAACAACAGAAACCGATAGAGGCGTTATTAGATAAGTGATTACCAGGAAAGATTTTTGAGGAAAGATCATGGCTGATATAAATGATATTTTAGGAAATGAAAGAGTGAAAGAACATTTTATTGCTGCTGTGCATCATAAAAAGATTTCCCATGCCTATATTATTGAAGGGGATAAGGGAAGTGGAAAGAAGATGCTTGCGGCCGCCTTTTCTAAAATATTGCAATGTGAAACAAGGCAGAAAACAGAGGAAGAAAGAGCTTGTAATCAATGCGAATCATGTATACAGATGGAAAATAAAGACCATCCAGATGTGATATGGGTTTCTCACGAAAAAGCGGGAGTGATCAGTGTCGGAGAAATAAGAGAACAAGTCGTAAATACTGTAGATATTATGCCGTATAAAGGTCCGTATAAAATTTATATAATAGATGAAGCAGAGAAGATGAATGTGGCAGCACAGAATGCGATTTTAAAGACGATCGAGGAACCACCGGAATATGCGATTATTTTTTTATTGACAACAAATCGTGGAGCTTTTTTAGATACCATACTTTCAAGATGTATTCTTCTTGAAACGAAGCCGGTATCGGGAAAAATGATTGAAAGATATTTAGGAGAGCGATACAAAATTCCGGAAGAGGAAGCAGAATTTGCAGCAGGATTTTCTCTTGGAAATATAGGAAAGGCCGAATCTATCATATTGTCTGAAGAATTTCGGGAATTAAAAGATTTGACATTAGATATTTTACGATATATTCATGAGATTGAAAGTTACGAAATTGCAGATAAAGTAAAAGAATATAAAAAATACAAAGCTCGGATTGATGATTTTTTTGATATCTTTCTTATGTGGTTTCGAGACATTTTATTATTAAAAGCGGATACGTCACCGAATAAAGATATAGCCAGAAGGAAGATTATTTTTAAAAATGAGTATGTATCTTTGAGAAAACAGGCAGACAAATTAAAGATGGATTCGATCGACTATATTATTAATAGAATAAATCGTGCACGAATCCGGATAAAATCAAACGTAAATTTTGATGCAACGCTGGAATTGCTTATTGTGGAAGCAAGGAGAGAATTTTAATTCAAAAAGGCTTTTGCATTCTTGTATCAAAGAGGTCAAATAGAAGTTTAAAATAGAGAAGTATAAAATAAAGAAGTATAAGATAGAGAAATATAAGATACAGAATAGGAGGTTATAATGGCCAAAGTAATAGGAGTTCGTTTTAGAGACAATGGTAAGATATATTATTTTTCTTCTGAACAGTTTGAGGTAGAAGTAGGACAGAATGTTATCGTAGAAACTGCACGTGGTGTGGAGTATGGAAGAGTGGTACTTGGAAATCGTGAAATTCATGATGAGAAGATTATTTCTACGCTAAAACCAGTTATTCGAATTGCAACAGAAGATGATGATAAAATACAGGCAAATAATAAGATCAAGAGTAAAGAAGCATACGGTATTTGTCTTGAAAAGATTAAAAAACATGAGTTGGAAATGAAGCTTATCGACTGTGAATACACATTTGATAATAATAAAGTATTATTTTATTTCACTGCAGATGGAAGAATTGATTTTCGTGAGCTTGTTAAAGATCTGGCATCTGTCTTTAAGACAAGAATCGAGTTAAGACAGATTGGTGTAAGAGATGAGACAAAGATTAAAGGTGGAATCGGAATTTGTGGAAGAAGTCTTTGCTGTAATACATTTTTATCTGAGTTTGTTCCGGTATCGATCAAGATGGCAAAAGAGCAGAATCTTTCCCTGAATCCCACAAAGATTTCCGGAGTTTGCGGAAGACTTATGTGCTGCCTGAAAAATGAGCAGGATACGTATGAGTATCTTAACAGCAAGCTTCCGAATGTAGGAGATGAAGTGAAAACGTCAACGGGTGTCAAGGGAATTGTTCAGGAAGTCAGTGTATTGCGACAGAGAGTGAAACTTTTGGTAACAGATGAAAAAGGAGAAAAGGAACTTATAGATTATAAAGTAGATGATCTTGTTTTCCGTCCTCGCAAGCGCAGAGAAAAAGTAAAAATGGATGATGAACTTAAAAAGTTAGAAGCGATGGAGAAGAAGGAAAGAAAGTCAAAATTATAAGGAAAATAAAATAGGATATTTATATGGAATTAATACAAGTAAAAGAAAAGGAGCGCATCGATGACCTTCAAATAAAAGAGTATCGTATTATCCAGAAGACCGATGGCTTTTGTTTTGGCATTGATGCAGTACTTCTTTCTGATTATGCCAAAGTAAAAAAGAATAGTCGAGGAATCGATCTTTGTAGTGGTACGGGGATTGTTCCAATACTCATGGATGCAAAGTACCCGATTGCTCATGTAGAAGGTTTAGAATATCAGGAAGACTATGCGGAGATGGCAGAGCGTTCTGTTCATATGAATGGACAGAGTGACAGGGTACACATCGCCCATGGAGATGTCCGTCAGGTAAAAGAAAAGTATAAAAGAGAAAGCTTTGACTGGGTAACCTGTAATCCTCCTTATATGACAGGGGCGCATGGACTTAAGAATCCTGATTACGGAAAGGCAATCGCACGACATGAGATTACCTGTTCTCTTGAAGATGTAGTACAGGCTGCGAAGTGGTTATTAAAGCCGGGAGGACATTTTTACATGGTACACAGACCATTTCGACTGGCAGAAATCATTTATACATTAAAGCAATATAAATTAGAACCTAAAAGAATGAGACTTGTACATCCTTACATTGATAAAGAGCCGAATATGGTTCTTATTGATTGTGCAAAAGGCGGAAATCCGAGAATTACGGTGGATTCACCATTGATTGTATATAATAAAGATGGTTCTTATACCGATGAGATCTATCAGATATATGGAGAGATGAAGAATTAAAATGGCAGGAACATTATATTTATGTGCTACGCCGATTGGTAATCTTGAAGACATGACCTTTCGGGCGGTACGAATTTTAAAAGAAGTGGATCTGATAGCGGCAGAAGATACAAGAAACAGTATAAAGCTTTTAAATCATTTTGAGATAAAGACAAAGATGACCAGCTATCATGAATATAACAAAGTTGATAAAGCAGTTTATCTTGTAAATAAGTTAAAAGAGGGATTAAATATAGCAGTAATTACGGATGCAGGAACACCGGGGATCTCAGATCCGGGAGAAGAATTAGTAAGACAGTGCTATGAAGCAGGAATTACAGTGACTTCTCTTCCTGGTGCCTGTGCCTGCATTACAGCTCTTACCATGTCTGGGCAGCCAACAAGAAGATTTGCATTTGAAGCATTTTTACCGTATGACAAAAAAGAAAGAGCGCAGATTCTAGAGAATCTTCGCAATGAGACAAGAACGATTATTATTTACGAAGCGCCGCATCATTTAAAGAAGACTTTGAAAGAGTGCAGGGAATATCTTGGTAACCGAAATATGACGGTATGTAAGGAACTGACGAAGCGATATGAACAGAAGCGCAAGTCAACTCTCGATGAAATGATCGCTTATTATGAGGATAACGAGCCAAGAGGGGAGTATGTTTTAATCTTTGAGGGAAAGAGTTTACAGGAACTGAAAGAAGAAAAACAACAGGAGTGGAATCAGCTTACTGTGCAGGAACATATGGAGCATTATCTTGAAAAAGGGATGGATAAAAAGAGTGCGATGAAACAGGTGGCAAAAGACCGCGGAGTAAGTAAAAGGGATATTTATCAGGAATTGCTGCAGTCAAATTAAAGTTAAAGTAAAAAAATTAAAATAAGTGAACAAAAATTTAGAAGAATTCGGGAGATACTATATTTCCCGGGTTTTTTCTGTATAAAAACCTTCACAATAGAAAAAAATGTGGTAGAATTTATTTGTTTACAGACTTTTTATAAGGGGTGTTTTGCGCCCATTTATAAGTATATCAGATGAGAGATAATATAGATATGTACAGTAACCTGAGTAAAGTATGATTTTACAGGATTACTGTAGAAGTAAGGGAAAGAGGACAAACATAATGGAAGAATACTTGCGGACCTATTGTGAAATTGATTTAAAAGCAATCAGGGAGAATTATATAAATATCAAAAAGAAGACTGGAGACAATGCAATGACAATGGCTGTTATAAAAGCAGATGGTTATGGTCATGGCGCTGTAGAAGTGGCACATTATCTTAGTGATATCGCAGATTATTTTGGTGTTGCTACGATTGATGAGGGAGTAGAACTGAGAAAGGCAGGATTAAAGCAGCCGATTTTACTTCTTGGTTATAATTCCCCTTCTCTTTATTATAAGAATTTAGAGTATGGAGTAGACCAGACAATTTACTGTTATGATACGGCGAAAGCAATGTCCGAAGCTGCTGTGAAGGCTGGAAAGACGGCTAGAATTCACATCGCATTAGATACAGGAATGACAAGAATCGGTTTATCTCCGGATGAGAAAGGGCTTGCTATTGTGGAGCAGATTGCGAAGCTGCCTAATATAAAAATCGAGGGATTATTTACCCATTTATCCTGTGCAGATATGACAGATAAGGCATATACAGAAAGCCAGATGAAGAGATATGATTATTTTGTAGAACTGCTTGATAAAGCAGGAATCGAGATTCCGGTAAAACATATTTGTAACAGTGCCGCTATCATGGAATATGATAACCATCGTTATGATATGGCAAGAGCAGGAATTATTCTTTACGGAATGTACCCTTCTGATGAGGTGGATTTTTCTAATTTAGAGTTAACACCAGCAATGAGCTGGTATTCACATGTAGTGAATATTATGGAGCCGGAGATGGAACGTGGTGTAAGTTATGGAGCAACCTACGTAGTTGATCATCCATGTCGTCTGGCAACAGTGTCGGTTGGATATGCGGATGGATATGCAAGAAGTCTTTCGAATAAAGGCTGGGTATTAATTCATGGAAAGAAGGCTCCAATCGTAGGAAGAGTATGTATGGATCAGATGATGGTAGATATTACAGATATTCCGGATGTAAAGCTTGAAGATATCGTAACCCTGATTGGAAAAGACGGTGCTAATTCTATCAGTGTAGAGGATATGGCAAATCTTGCAGGAAGCTTTAATTATGAATTTGTATGTGATGTGGGAAAGAGGGTTCCGAGAGTATACAAAAAATAAGTTTGATGTGATTATGTGATATGTAATTATGTGATAAGAAAGCGAGAAGTGTATGAAGTTTAATAAGAAAGTTGTAATCTGCATGATTATGATTTTGAGTATGTTACTTGGCGGGTGTGGAACCTCTTTAGGAAGTTCAGTAAAGAAGGTAAAACTAGATCCGGATAATCCGACAAAGGTTACAATATGGCATTATTATAATGGAGATCAGCTTGAAGCATTTAATAAGCTGATAGACGAATTTAATGGCAGTGTTGGAAAAAAGAAGGAATCTATGTAGAAGGAGCTAACTTTGGTACAGTAAATGAATTGAAGGATAGTATTGTTGCAGCAGTAAAGCATCGGACCGGAGCTAAAGCGATTCCAAGTATTTTTGCAGGATATGCAGATACAGCATATGAGGTAGATAAGCTTGGTTATGTGGTAGATTTAAAAGAGTATCTGACAGAGAAAGAACAGGATAAATATATCAAAAGTTATATAGAAGAAGGGGAATTTTCTGGAGATGGAAGCCTAAAAATTCTTCCTACAGCAAAGTCAACAGAAGTTTTTATGTTAAATAAGACAGACTGGAATAAGTTTGCAAAAGCTACAGGTGCCGATATTAATGATTTAAAGACAATAGAAGGTGTGACGCAAACAGCACAGTCTTATTATGAATGGACAGACAGCCAGACAAAAAAGAAGAATGATGGAAAAGCATTTTTTGGAAGAGATGCGGTGGCGAATTATTTTCTTATTGGTGCAAAACAGTTAGGTACAGAGATTTTTTCAGTAAAAAACGGAAAGGTTACGCTTAACTTTGATAAAGAGGTTATTCGAAAAATCTGGGATAATTATTATGTGCCATTTGTAAAAGGATACTTTGCAGCTTCTGGTAAATTTAGAAGTGATGATATTAATACGGGTAATATTCTTTCATTTGTGGGATCTTCTGCCGGAGCGACATTTTTCCCTGATGAAGTCATTGTGGATGATACAAAGAGTTATCCGATTGATATGGAAGTACTTGAAGCTCCTAAGTTTGAGGGCGGAGAGAATTATGCAGTACAGCAGGGAGCGGGTATGGCAGTAACAAAGACGGATGATAAGCAAATGTATGCATCTGTTCAGTTCTTAAAATGGTTTACAGAAGATGAGAAAAATATTCAGTTCTCTGTGGCCTCTGGTTATCTGCCAGTAACGAAAACAGCAAATGACGTTAAAAAGATTGAGAAGACAACAGATTTGACAGGAAATAATGAATTGTCAATTGTTAAGGTAGCAATTGATACAGTAAATCATAATACATTGTATACTACAAAAGCTTTTGAGAATGGAACAGATGCAAGAAATATTCTGGAATATGCTATGTCTGATAAAGCAAGTGCAGACAGAAAGACGGTAGTAAAACGTCTGGAAAAAGGTGAGTCTTTCGATGAGGCGGTAAAGGATTTTGTAAGTGACAGCAATTTTGATACATGGTATGAGGAAACGAAGGCTGAACTTGAAAAGCTTGTAAAATAAAATATAATTTGGGAAAGGAGAAAATGGTGGAGAAGATAAAGAGTGTTCCAATCAGGCAGAAATTATTAATACCGATGCTTTTTTTAGTGATCATAGAAAATCTTTTGTTGGTTGGAGCTATTTTCGGAAGCAGACTCCTTTCCTATGTGGAAAATAAAGAAAAAGCAATTTTTTATGAGAAAGTAAGCAATCGAAAGAATTATCTGGAAAATGAAATGCTGACTAGGTGGTCTAATGTAAGCAGCACTGTGGAGGAGATAAATAATACTGCACAAAAGCTGATAGATACCAACGTAATTTCATTGAAAACGTTAGATGACAGTTCGGAAGATTGTCTTCCCCTATTGGAGAAAAGTTCTTCAAAACTGATTAATTTAATAAGGACCAATCAGGTAACAGGTGCTTTTATTGTTTTAAATACAGATAATCTGGAAATAAAAAAAGAAAAAGGTATTTTTGAAAATAAACCAGGAATTTATCTGAGAGATTTTGATCCTTCCTCCACTCCATCTCAAAAAAATGAGGATTTACTGTTTAAATATGCACCGAAAGCATTGACGCAGAGTATGAATATTTCTCATGGTAAGACATGGAGACCATTGTTTGAATTTCAAAAGACAGGTGATTATGGGGCATATTTATATGAGCCGTTTCAGGCAGCTTTAAAAGAAGCAAATCCTGAAAAAATAAGCTTAAAAGACTTTGGGTACTGGAGTATGCCATATAAACTTTATGATGACAGTCTGGAAGTGATTTCTTATTCCGTGCCTCTGATTTTGAATGACGGAACAATCTATGGAGTATTAGGAGTCGAAATTTCGCTTGATTATCTGCAAAAACAGCTTCCAAATACTGAATTGCTAGATAATGAACAGGGTTCGTATCTTATGGGGGTTGAGAGTGGTAAAGCAGGAGAGTTTCAGAATATTTTGATTAATGGAATGGTTTATTCACAGACAGCAGGCAATCAGAAAACAACGCAAATCATACAAAAAGGTGAAGATTACATTATTAAAAATCAGGATAAGATAATGTATGCAGATGCCGAATATATTAATTTGTACGGAGAAAATACAGAATTTACGAATCAGAAATGGGCATTGATAGGAATTGTTCCAAAGGATAAACTACTTGTATTTTCCGAAAGAATTATAAAGACTTTAGCAAGCGCTATAATGCTTTCTTTACTGATAGGTATCGTCGGAGCGGTTATTATCAGTTCAACGATTTCAAAACCGGTTACCCGCTTGATACGACATGTAAAAAGTATAAGACTTTCAGAGGAAATGCAGTTTATTCAGACCGGAATAGAAGAAGTAGATCATCTTTCCCAATCTCTTAAAAATCTAAATGAAGAAGTTGGAGATACGGCGAGAAGATTTTCGCGAATTATTAACATGGCGAGTATCGAACTTGCGGGATTTGAGATTAATCGTAAAGAAGGAACTGTTTATTTTACAGGAAAGTTTGCTGAAATGTTTCGCCTTGAAAAAGAAAGTTTCTATGATAGTTTCTCTGATATAACTTCAATAGAAATGTTTGAAATGCTCATGAAAAAGTTGAAAGAGTATGAAGTAGAGGAAAAGGCACAAAAAGAGAATGAAGTAATCTATCTGATTCCAGATGTAAAGCCACATTATCTTCGCCTTACACTGAATGATACCGGAGATTATTGTAGTGGATTGGTTGAAAATATAACAGATATGGTGATAGAAAAAGAACAGATTGAATATGAGAGAGACCATGATTTGCTTACAGGTCTGTTAAACCGCAGAGCGTTTCACCGCATTATGAAGGAGCTATTCTGGCAGGGAGAAGCCACATTAAAGATTGCTGCTCTTGTTATGATTGATTTAGATGGATTAAAATATGTGAATGATACATATGGTCATACATATGGAGATCAGTATATTAAGAGTGCAGCAGAAGTATTTGAGGAGTCTGTACCGGAAGATACTCTAATATCCCGTCCGGGTGGTGACGAGTTTTATATTTTATTTTACGGGTATTCAAGCAGGGGAGAGATACAGAGATATTTAGATCAGCTCGAAAAAGATATCAAAGATCAGTCAATACTTTTACCAAATGGAGAACCATTTGTGTTGCATTTGTCAGCAGGAGTAGCATGGTATCCGGATGATACAACAGATAGAAAAGAATTTATGCAGTATGCGGATTTTGCAATGTATCAGATTAAACGTACAGTGAAGGATCAGTTTGGTGACTTTGATAAAGAAGCATATCGTACAAGTCAGGAACAATATAATAAAGAAAAAGACTGAGTGAGTTTTATGCTGAATATATTGTGGGTACTTATGATTGCAGGAGGAATTTTATTTGCATCATTTCATGGTACGATGGGAAAACTAACGGAAGTTTTTATTTCATCTTCAACAGAAGCAGTGAATTTATGTATTTTTATGCTGGGAGTGATTGGTGTCTGGAACGGAATGATGGAAATTGCAGTAAAAAGCGGGCTTATGAAGAGAGTTTCAAGGGCAATGTATCCGTTTATTCACTGGCTGTTTCCGGATATTCCCCCTCAGCATAAAGCAAATGAATATATTGCAGCAAATATGGCGGCGAATATCCTTGGTCTTGGCTGGGCTGCAACTCCAGCCGGACTTAAGGCGATGAAGGAATTAAAGAAGCTGGAAGATACATATGAAGCATCGGATATGATGTGTGCATTTCTTGTATTAAATATTTCATCGCTGCAGCTTATCCCCATCAATATGATTGCCTATCGCAGCCAGTATGGTTCAGTAAATCCGACAGCGATAGTTCTGCCGGCAATCTTAGCGACTATGATTTCAACTTTAGCAGGAATTCTATTTATCAAAGGAATGGAATTTATAAGATACAAGGGACGAAATAAGAAGAAACGGAGACGATTACAGTGAAGTTTCTTCTTTATTTTTCAGATTTTATCGTGCCGTTTACAATGTTTTATATTATTGTATACGGTTTTTTTAATCATACCGATGTCTATGAAAGTTTTTTAAAAGGAGTAAAAGAAGGATTTCATATAGTCATCGAAATCGCTCCAACGATGATAGCACTTCTTGTTTCGATAGGAATATTCCGAGCCTCAGGAGCTTTAGACAGCTTTTCTGATCTCATTACTCCATTAGGAAAAGTCCTTCGTATTCCGGCAGAAATCATCCCTGTTTTTATCGTAAGAATCTTTTCTTCATCGGCAGCGGTAAGTTTTGTACTTGATATTTTTAAAGAATATGGACCGGATTCTAAAACAGGAATGATCGTTTCTATTATGATGAGTTGTACGGAAACAGTTATTTATACGATTACGATATATTATATGAGTATCGATATAAAAAAAACAAGATGGACTTTACCGGGAGCAATGTTTGCAACAATAGCAGGAGCAATTGCAAGTGTGATAATTGCAGGGTATGTAATTCCATAGTAAAAACAGACAAAACGCAAAAAGTATAATTATTGCGACCATCTTTACAGTTACAATAATCATACTTTTTGCGTTTCGTTTGTTTCTAATGAATTAAACTGAAATTACAGAAGATAATCAGGTAAGTCAACTCCAAATCCATGATGAACAAAACCGATATGTTCCAGTGTAATGTGTTCAATAGAAATCTTATTCAACGTCATATGCTGCATACTGCTTCCCTCCCAACTTAAATTCTGTTATTTTATTATAACAAAAGAAAATCTATTTGAATAGAGGATAATAGATGAACTTCGGCTAATTTTTGGGCACAAATAGAAATTTTTTTGACATTAGCTTTCAAAAAAGAAATACAATGAAAAAGGATAAAAGATATGAAATAAAGACATTTTCAATAATGAGCTTTTTTTGAAATGTGAAATTGTCCAAGAAAAAAGGTATGAAATGAAAAAAAATTATGAATATTGTGAATTGAAAAAACAGAAAAATATTATATAATAAGAAACGTTGAAAAACGAGTTGAGTCCTTGCGACGAGACCTTAAATATAAATCTTAATTTTCCCCTTTAACTGCTTTGCAGATTCTATATGGTGCGTATCGAGTCATAATGATGACGTCGATGCGTTTTTTTATTTTAAAAGGAAATCTGTTATAATAAATATATTTATGAAGGGAGTAACGTAGATGGAGTATTTAGATATTAGAGATAAGAATGGTAATCCTACGGGAGTGATTAAAGAACGTTCTCTCGTTCATGCAGATGGAGACCTGCATGGGACTTCACATGTATGGATCGTGAAAAAAAATGAGAAGGGCAGTTACGACTTATTATTACAGAAGAGAAGTGAGAATAAAGATGCCTTTCCAGGATGTTATGACATTTCTTCCGCAGGACATTTGCCGGCAGGACAGGATTATCTTACCTCAGCATTAAGAGAGCTTGAAGAAGAACTTGGAATAAAAGCAGAGCCGGAACAGCTTCATTTTATGGGCTTACATGAAGGAAAGTGTGAGGAAATTTTTTATGGCAAACCGTTTAAAAATCATGAGATCAGCCATGTCTATTTATATTCTGAACCAATAAATATAAAAGAATTAAAATTACAGGAAGAAGAAGTACAGGAAGTGTGCTGGATGGATTTTGAAACCTGCTGTGAAAAAGTAAAATCAGGGGATAAGAAATATTGCCTCTTTCCAGAAGAACTTAAAATGATAAAAGAATATTTAAAAATTTGATTTCTGAGGGGAAACAGACGAACAGCAAAAATTTATATAAAATAGAATGTGAAGATAGTCGCGGCATAGAAAATGCCTGGCCGGCATTTTTATTTGCTCCGACATCACATTCTATTTTATATAAATTTTTGCTGTTCTGTTTGTTGGCTCCAGATGGAATCTTCAGAAGAGAAAAATTTCTTGTTGTAGGATTTCATGTAGAAGTGAAGTTATCATGCGTCTAATATAACTAAATTTTAAGTATATACAACAATTAGAATGTCAGTCCTTTAGAATTTAATTCCATGGAAATCCATATCCTTCTGGAAAATTCCCATTCCTCCAACCTTAGATTAGCCAGAAAAAAGAAAAAATGATATATCCCAGATGCGTCTTCGGAGCGTGTTTAAGATGCGGACGAGCATTTTAAACACAGCGACTACAGAGCAGATGGGATATATCATTTTTTCTTTTTTCGTCTACACCAAATCAATACTTTACTTTTTGCCAGATTTCTTCTCGTGAGAGTGAGAAGTTCTCAGCAATGATTCTGGCGATTTCCATGAAGTGATCATTCATCTGATCAATGTTTGGATACTTGTGGAAAAGATACATTAACTTTTTGATCCACTCGATGCCTTTATAATCAAATGGGTCTTTGGATAAGATATCACTTACCTGATAAGGAAGAATCTGCATCCAGATACTCATACGGGCCAGAAGGTGCATAGTAAAGTAAATCTGGCGAGTGGATCCATATTCAGCCGTATTGGTGTAATGTTCGCCGTAATACTGAATATTATTGATGGTTTCTTTATGTAAAATATCTATCTTACTATTATTAATATCGTACTTGACGCGGATACCATAACGGTGTTTCAGCCATGCGGCATATCCTCTTCGTTCGGCATGGTATTCAGACCAGTGCTGGAATAATACAGTTTCGGGATCATCAAATAACTGTCGGTAAGAAGTTAGATGATTCAGGCGGGCATAGTCTCTGTAATCACAGATATGGGTTAATTCATGGAAGACAAGGCGGTAGACCTCACAAAGTGGAGAACGTCTTAAATAAGGCTCTTTAAATATAAGAGTAAATGGTTCATCCATATGCTTTGGATACTTCATACAGGCAGCAACATGCTTCCAGTTTTTGCGGGCGGCTGCCTCATCAAGACTTCGAGAGTCTTCTTTATTAAAACCGTATTTTTTCTGACAGGTATACATATCATCTGTCAGTACAATCTGGACATTTAAATTCTTTATTTTAAAAAACTGAATATAAGAATTCATAATTCTGTTAATTGTCTTCATCATAATGTTGCCCCCATAAGCCCAAATAGAGCCTGCTTCCCTTTTTATTATTGATTAGTATAACACAAAATATATATAGGGTCAAAATGTATACAAATTTTAGAGGAAAGAGCTTGATTTTCTCCTTTTTTTCCCTTGTTTCATAAAGTGAAATGAACTATACTAGAAAATTGCAGGATATAATAAAGGTTTTGTATATATTAAGAAATTTTAAAGAGGAGGAAGGAAAATGGACAAGAAGAAAAAAGTTGGTCTGGCGGTGTTGGTTATCATTGCTTTGTATATTGCTGCGTCAATCTTTTTTCAGTATCATTATTTTATAGGAACAAAGGTGAATGGATATTCCTGTGCATTCCGTAGTGTTTCTAAAGCGAAGGAACTGATTAAAAAAGATGTTAAGTCATATAAGATTACGATTAAGGAAAGGGATAAAAAGAAGGAAAGTATTTCATCCTCTCAGGTGAAGCTTGCATTTAAAGATGACGGAAAGCTGGAAAATATTAAGGCAGGACAGAAGGGATATGCGTGGATCACAGCATTATTCCAGTCTCAGAATTATAAAGATGCGATTACTTTAACGGTAGATAAAGATGCTTTTAATGATACATATACGAATTTAAATGCATTTAATAAAGAGATGGTAATTGCTCCGGTAGATGCATATTCTACATATGATGCGGCATCGAACAGCTACAGTATTGTACCTGAGGTTTACGGAAATACAGTAAAAAGAAAGCAGTTTAAGCCAATATTAAAAGAAGCAATTTTAAATATGGAGCGTAGTATCGATATAGAGAAAAAAGATTGTTATAAGAATCCTGTGTATAAGAAAGATACAGCAGAAGTTGTAGCAGCAAATAAAACATTGAATAAATATGTTCAGGAAACGATTACATATGATTTTGATGACCGTACAGAAGAAGTAAACGCAAAGAAACTTAGTAAATGGTTATATGAAACAGATAAACATGAAGTTAAGGTTCATAGCGAGATGGTTGCAAAGTATATTAAAAATCTTGCAAAGAAGTATGATACAGTTGGAGTAAAAAGACATTTTAAATCGATATGCGGTAATGACGTAGAAGTCAGCGGTGGTACCTATGGCTGGAAGATTGATCAGGAAGCAGAAACTGCTAATCTGATCAAAGTCATTAAACAGGGAAAGTCTGTTAAGAGAAAGCCGGAATATGCTCATCGCGCAAAAAGTCGTAAGGAGTTTGATATTGGTAATACCTATGTAGAAGTAAGCTTAGGTGAACAGCATATGTGGTTTTATAAGAACGGGAAAACGTTAGTTTCTACAGATGTTGTAACCGGAGATATCAGTAAAGGACATGGAACACCAACCGGTGTTTACTACATCCTTTATAAAACAACAGATTATACGTTAACCGGTCAGGGATATGCCTCTCACGTAGATTACTGGCTTCCATTCATTCAGATTGGTGTAGGAATTCATGATTCTTCATGGCGTGGAAGTTACGGTGGAGGAATTTTCACTTATGATGGTTCCCATGGCTGTGTAAATACACCAAGAAGTGCCGTTCAGAAAATCTATAATAACATCGAATCTACCTATCCGGTAGTTGTACATTGGTAAGTAATTTCTGATTGTGTAAATTTATAAAAATTAAAAAGTATTCTATAGTAGCAGCTAAATTCACATGTCTAAACTTGTTATGTTACTATAGAATACTTTTTTATCTCAGTCGAGAAGACTCCAACATCTTTCAGGTGGTGAGTGGCTGCTCGACTTGAATTTTTATAAAGCAGATAGAATTATAGATCGGTTAGAAGATTTGTGGCCGTTCGTATTTCTTTACGTAGACGATTACTATGGCGGATTGCCTGGATAATATCCTGTTTGGATAAGGTTGTCCGTTCATTAAGGGCTGCATAAGAGAATGCCATTTCTAAAAGTGTCAGTGGGAGTTCAGGGCGTTTCGTGGACTGATCTTCTGGTTGATTTTCTGGAGAAGATATAGCAATCAGGGTACGTAGTATCTTTTCTGTTGTATCGGAAGAAAAGGCATTGTGTACTTTCGTTTCATATTCAATGGCAGGAATACTTCCGTAAAGAATGGAAAGTGTCAGTTCCTCATCAGGTTCGTCTATTGTGATCGGATAAAAACGGCGGGAGAGTGCTTTATCCGGAAGAAGGAACTGACGGTATTCTTCTTTTGTTGTAGCTCCGATTATTTTAATATCACCGCGGTCAATATAAGGTTTTAACATATTGGAAATATCGTTGTTGGAGCTTTCGGTAGAACCGGCGCCGACAATCGTATGAATCTCATCTATAAATAAAAGGACATCCGGATGCGATTCAAGTTCTCCAGCAAGTTTTTTGATACGGTCTTCCATTTCACCTACATATTTTGTTCCGCTTAAAAGAGACGTTGTTGTTAATTTAAAAATCTTTTTATTTTTAAGAAGGTCCGGCACATTTCCTTTTTGAAGACGGTAGGCTAAACCTTCCACAACGGATGTTTTACCGACACCGGCATCTCCAATCAGAAGAGGGGACTTCTTTGGTGAAATCAAAATTAATTCGAGATCAGCAATCTCCTGTTCACGTCCAATTGCCGGATTGGTGTGATAGATTCTAGTGGTCATATTATAGGCGTAGGTATTTAAAAATTCGCTGTCAACATAAGCGCTGTCGATATCTATTGAAGAAGATATAGCGGCAGCGGCAGTGTCTGTAGAATCTTTTACAACATTTTTATGGGTAGTAAACCATATAGTTCTTGCAGCAAGATAGGAAGAAAAAGAAGAAAGATCTTCTGGAGATACTGCCTCTAAAAATTGCTGTTCCCGGGCAAAAAATGCAGCAAGCAGGGAAAGCGTATCCTTGTGTGTATTCGGAGTGTTTGTTTCTAATTTTATTTCTAATAAAGAAGCAACAGAATCGAGCCAGTAATCTTTTTCATCACCAAAGAGAGCAAGGGTATTTATGAGTATTTCGGCCAGAAGCTCTTCTGTAATAAAGGAATACTTTTTATAATTCGGCGCATGTTCAATAATTTTTCTTATAATAAGCTGTTTTTTTTCAGAGGACTTTATTAGTACAGAATAAAATGCTTTTTGTACTTTTTCAAAAAGCTGCGTATTCATGAAACAGGATTCAAGTGTTAATAAAGTCATGGAATATGCGGAATAATAAGGTGTTTTTAATGCTTCAAGAAGAGAGGATGTATAAGTAAGCCAGGTATCCTGATTGAAGTTTTTGTGTAATTCCAGTTGTTCTTTTAATTGTATACAGTCTGCAAAATATTGATCAAAAGCCCCCTTTTCTTCTGGAAAAGAAACATTGAATCTTTCCCGGACTAAATTGCGAATATATTCAAGGTAAAGTTCATCATTGTGAAAAGCGGAAATGTGGGCAGGTGAAAGAAACATACATTGTATACAAATAGTTTCTGGTGCTAAGGGCTGACCTCCTTCTTCTATAATAGAATAAGCTTTTGTTAATGTATTAGTTATAGAATCCACAATAAATCCCTCCTGATTTTCATGTACTTTTGGAATCTTTTGTGATTGAACTTCTCATAAAAAGAAGTGTAAGAAAATTCCAGAGTATATGTTCGTATCTTTTTCATAATTATAAGGCATACATGGAAAAAAGTAAAAAAAATATTTTTTTCTTCACTTTAAAGCTAAAAAGTGTTGAATAAATGAAAAATTTATGGTAGGATAAGGAAGATTTAATAATAAGCAATTATTTTTACAAAAATGAAAGTGTATAAAGGAGTACAGACGATTATGGATATGGATATGAAATTTTTTAGGAAACTGCCGGTACCAAAGGATTTAAAGGAGCAGTTTCCTGCTGATGAGAGAATTGTAAAGATTAAGCAGGAGAGAGATCCTGAGATTCGAAGAATTTTTGAGGGTAAGTCTGATAAGTTATTATTAATTATAGGGCCATGTTCTGCTGACAGAGAAGATGCTGTTCTTGATTATGTAACAAGATTGTCAAAGGTACAGGAGAAAGTAAAAGACAAGATTATGATCATCCCAAGAATATATACGAATAAACCTCGTACAACCGGTGGGGGATATAAGGGGCTTGTTCATCAGCCAGATCCGGAGAAGAAGCCGGATATGTTGCAGGGAATTATTGCTGTTCGTGAGTTACATCAGAAAGCAATTCTTGAAAGTGGACTTACTTGTGCGGATGAAATGCTGTATCCCGAAAACCATCGTTATGTTTCGGATCTGTTATCCTATGTTGCAATCGGAGCACGTTCTGTAGAGGATCAGCAGCATCGTCTGACAGCAAGCGGTGTAGGAATTCCTGTAGGAATGAAGAATCCGACAGGTGGAGATTTATCTGTTATGATGAATTCTATCACAGCAGCGCAGGGGCAGCATGTATTCCTCTATCGTGGATGGGAAGTACAGTCTCTTGGTAATCCTTATGCACATGCTTTATTAAGAGGATATGTAGATAAGCATGGTAAAACATACTCGAACTATCATTATGAAGATTTAAATGAACTTTTTGAATTATATCAGGAACATGAATTAAAAAATCCAGGTGTGATTATTGATACAAACCATGCGAATTCCGGTAAGCATTACCTTGAACAGATTCGTATTGCAAAGGAAGTACTGCATAGCTGCAGACTTTCTAAAGATATCAAAGGACTTGTAAAAGGTCTGATGATCGAAAGTTACATTGAAGATGGTAATCAGCCGATTGGTGGAGGATGTTATGGTAAGTCGATTACAGATCCTTGTCTTGGCTGGGAAAAGTCAGAAAGATTAATTTACGAAATTGCAGATTTACTATAATGTTGTAAATGGATTTCGGTGCTAATTACATAATTATTTATAAATGCTACAATTTAATAGACAGTATTTTAAAAATATCCGGTTTTTTTAAACCGGATATTGAATTTTATGGGGGAATTATGTAAAATGGTACCAAGGGTTGTTCTGTGATGTTGATTATGTTACAATAATTTTAAATAAGTCATTTTTGAGCCATAATCTTGTAATATAATTTTAACAACTAAGAATGAAAGGAAGATGTCGAATGCTTACAGGCAGATTACTGATTTTAAGCAAGAAAGAAGCAGAATGTAAAGAGATGACAGCTTATTTCGAAGATAGCGGTTATAATGTAATCTGGTGCACAGAATATGATGAAGCAGGAGAGATTCTTTCCAGAGGAAAGAACAAACCGGATCTGCTGATTTTTGATGTAGATATACCAAAACGGCGAGAATATGAGACAGTTGAGAAGATAAGAATGTATTCTGACATGGCTATTTTAATGTTGTCACAGGATGATAAGCTGGACAGTCAGTTATATGCCTATTCTAAGAAGATAGATGATTATATGGTAAAGCCGGCACCGTTACCGTTGATAGAGGCGCATGTAGAGGCAATCATACGAAGGACAGTGGAGAAGCGGAATGCAGTAGAAGCTGTAGGTGCCTTATCTATTGATTATGAAGGAAGAAAGATTTATCTTGCGGACAGACCGTTAAAGGTAACAGCGAAGGAGTTTGATTTACTGGAGTATTTTATAAAGCATAAAGGTATGATTTTATCCAGAGATAAGATTCTTGATTCTGTATGGGGATTTGATTATATTGGCGGGTACCGAAGCGTAGACACGCTGGTAAAGAAACTACGAGCGAAGTTAACTAAGGAATATCCTTATATTAAGACAGTTTATGGGGTTGGATACTGTTTTGATATTTAAGGATGATAAACTCACAATTGTAAAAGAGAGGAAGGCGAGAATAATGAAAGTGAAGCGAATTGTTAGTATATTCGCGGTATTATTGTTATGTGCATGTCTGATTACACCAATCAGCACAGATGCGGCTGCAAAGGTTCGTGTAAGAACCGTAAAGGGAGTAACAAGCTCTTATTCCGGTCGGATGAAGTACTGTTATGTGAACGGAAAGAAGATTGGGTTGACGAAGAATCCTATTTTTAAAAAGTCAGGCTCCTATATGGGACCGGTTGCAGCGATATTTAAAAACAGTGGTTTAAAAGTTAAGGTAACTACTAAGGGAAATAAAATGACACTGTCCTACGGTCCGAATACCGTTGTTCTAAAGGCAGATAGCAGAAAGGCTGTGACGAATGGCGTGAAAAGTCAGATGGGAGCGCCGGTTATTCATGGAACGTATACTGCTACCGGCAGAAGAAGATGGATTGTTCCGTTAAAGAGTGTATGTACACGATTAGGAATTAATTATAAGTTATCTGGTGGAAAGATTCGTATTTCAGGTACAACAAAGAGTAGTGCTTCTAATACAACAGCTCCGACGACAGAAGACAGAGGAACGGATACAACAGATAGTAAAGAAAAGATTAAGATTGTTATTGATGCCGGACATGGTGGTTCTGACTCAGGAGCTTCCGGGAATGGAATGGCAGAGAAGAATCTGACACTGGCAATCGTTCTTGCAGCAAAAAGATCTTTTGATAATGACAGCAGATTCCAGGTTTACTATACGAGAACAGCAGATACATACCCAAGTTTATCTCAGAGAGCGAACCTTGCTAACAATAGAGATGCAGATATGTTCCTCTGTGTTCATATCAATTCTGCAAGTGCTTCTGCACATGGGACAGAAACTTTGTGGAGTAAGAGCAGAAATTCTGTAACAGAGAAGAATGGCTTAACATCTAAAGAGCTGGCAACAGCAATGCAGAGTGCGGCAGTTGCAGCGACAGGATTTACGAACAGAGGATTAGTAGACCGTCCAAATCTTTACGTATTAAAACATACCAAGATGCCGGCATGTCTGATTGAATATGGATTTATCAGTAATAAAACGGAAGCGGCAAGAATGAAGGCAAATACAAGTGTGTACGGAAAAGCATTATATAATGCTGTTGTTAATTTGATGAAAAAAGAAGGCAGATATTAATAGAAGATTATTCATAGAGCATATTGATATTTGCAGAGAAAAATCATATAATGGGTATTGGCAAATCTCACAGCAAGATAATATTTTGTGTTGCTGTGAGATTTTTATGCGACTAAAACACAATATGTTGTATAAAGTATCATTGCATCATACAAAATTATGTGTTACAATGGCAATGCGTAATTTTTAAAAATTTATAATTGGAGTGTTGGTATGAAGATCATTAAAAGAAGTGGAATGGAAGTTGAATTTGATCGAAGTAAGATCATTGCAGCGGTTAAGCGTGCAAATAACAGCGTCGTAGAAGCAGAAAAAGTAAGTGACGAACAGGTAGAGAAGATTGCAGAGAATGTAGAAACTATCTGTGACGGAATGAATCGTGCTCTTAATGTAGAGGAGATTCAGGATTTAGTCGAGAATCAGATCATGAACCAGAAGGCATTCCGTCTGGCAAGTAATTATATTACTTACCGTTATAAAAGAGCGTTGGTTAGAAAGTCTAACTCTACAGATAAACAGATATTAAGTCTGTTAGAGTGCAATAACGAAGAAGTGATTCAGGAGAATTCTAATAAGAATCCAACAGTGAACAGCGTACAGAGAGATTACATGGCAGGTGAGGTAAGTAAGGATATCACAAGACGTTTCCTTCTTCCACCGGAAATCGTTGAGGCACATGAGAGTGGAGTGATTCATTTCCATGATTCTGATTATTTTGCACAGCACATGCATAACTGCTGTCTGGTGAATCTGGAAGATATGCTTCAAAACGGAACAGTGATCAGTGACGTTATGATCGAGAAGCCAAAGAGCTTTTCTACAGCATGTAATATTGCAACACAGGCAGTTGCCCAGATTGCAAGTTCCCAGTATGGCGGACAGAGTATTACACTTTCCCATCTGGTTCCTTTTGTGCAGATCAGTCGTGAAAAATATCGTCGAGATGTTCGCGCTGAATTTGAAGCAGAAGGTCTGGAAATGAATGAGCAGAAGATAAATGAAATCGCAGAAATGCGTGTAAGAAAAGAAGTAAAACAGGGTGTCCAGGTTATTCAGTATCAGGTAATCACATTGATGACAACAAACGGACAGGCTCCATTTGTTACGGTATTTATGTATCTGGATGAGGTAGAAGAAGGTCCGGCAAGAGATGACCTTGCTATGATCATCGAAGAGATGCTCAACCAGCGTATTCTTGGTGTTAAGAATGAAAAAGGTGTATATATTACACCAGCGTTCCCTAAGTTGATTTACGTTCTTGAAGAAGATAATATTCATGAAGGAAGTAAATACTGGTATCTTACAAAGTTAGCTGCCCAGTGTACAGCAAAACGTATGGTTCCGGATTACATTTCAGAGAAAATCATGAAGAAGTTAAAAGATGGAAACTGTTATCCATGTATGGGATGCCGTTCTTTCTTAACTGTATATCATGATGAGAATGATAAACCGAAGTTTTACGGAAGATTTAATCAGGGCGTAGTAACCATCAATTTAGTAGATGTAGCTTGTTCTTCTGGTAAGGATATGGAGAAGTTCTGGGAGATATTTGATGAGCGCCTTGAATTATGTCATGAGGCACTTATGTATCGTCATAACCGTTTAAAAGGAACACCATCTGACGTAGCTCCGATTCTCTGGCAGAATGGTGCATTAGCACGACTTAAAAAAGGTGAGACAATTGATAAACTTCTGTATAATGGATATTCGACTATTTCTCTTGGCTACGCAGGACTTTGCGAATGTACAAGATATATGACCGGAAAGAGTCATACAGACCCGGAAGCAAAGCCATTTGCACTTGAAGTAATGAAGCATATGAACGAAGCCTGTGCAAAGTGGAGAGAAGAAAGTCATATTGATTTCAGTCTTTACGGAACGCCACTTGAATCCACAACGTATAAGTTTTCCAGATGCCTTCAGGAACGTTTTGGTATTATTCCGGGAGTAACCGATAAGAATTATATTACAAACAGTTATCACATTCACGTAACAGAGGAAATCGATGCATTTGATAAATTAAGTTTTGAAGCACAGTTCCAGGAACTTTCTCCAGGAGGAGCGATCAGTTATGTAGAAGTTCCAAATATGCAGAATAACATTGATGCGGTATTAGCGGTTATGAAACATATTTATGACAACATTATGTATGCAGAGCTTAATACAAAGAGTGATTACTGCCAGTGCTGCGGTTATGAGGGAGAAATACAGATCATAAGCGATGAACATGGCAAGCTGATCTGGGAGTGTCCAAACTGCGGTAATCAGGATCAGGCAAAGATGAATGTAGCAAGAAGAACCTGTGGATATATCGGAACACAGTTCTGGAATCAGGGAAGAACACAGGAAATTAAAGAAAGAGTAATGCATTTGTAGACAAAACCGGAAGAGCGCCCATATCAAAGAGGGCGCTTTTTCCATTTCTTTATTTTTGACAGAGAGAAGATGAGAAGAGATGTTGATTATCTATCCATTTTCGCCCTAAAATATATAAAATAACGGATTGTAAATAGAGTGTGGATATTGTAAAATATAACTATTAACTAAACACATTTTAGAACAGACACTCTGTTTAATTTTTTGGAAGAGGTGATATATTATGTATTATGGTGAGATCAAGAAGTGTGATATTGCGAACGGACCCGGTGTCAGAGTGTCCCTTTTTGTAAGCGGATGTACGCATCATTGTAAAGGATGTTTTAACGAGGAAACATGGAGTTTTGAATTTGGACAGCCTTTTACAGCAGAAA
This sequence comes from Anaerobutyricum hallii, assembly GCF_900209925.1. Lineage (NCBI taxonomy): Bacteria > Bacillati > Bacillota > Clostridia > Lachnospirales > Lachnospiraceae > Anaerobutyricum > Anaerobutyricum hallii. The sequence continues at coordinate 40,739 of NZ_LT907978.1, forward strand.
CAGAAGAGCAGATTTTAAAATTATTAGAGCCTTCGTATATATCAGGTCTTACAGTATTAGGCGGTGAGCCTATGGAATATATGAATCAGGAAGCCCTCCTTCCATTTCTTGAAAAAGTAAAAGAACGTTTTCCAGAAAAAACAATCTGGTGCTTTACAGGATATGTTTTTGAAAAGGATATTTTAAATAGAATGATTCCAAAGTGGAAGTATACAAAAAAGATGTTGGAACAGATTGACTACCTCGTAGACGGACCATTTGTAGAAGCGAAGAAGGATATTACACTCAGATTTCGTGGTTCTTCTAATCAGCGAATAATAGATGTAAAAAAGAGTCTTGAAACAGGCAAAGTTGTTCTATGGGAAGAACAGTAGAGCACATTAAGATAGTAGAAGAGGATTTAAGAAGGTTCCGTCGCAGTAACGGTCTAACGACCGTAACTGCCGACGGAACCTTCCTTTTTGGCTGTATCAAATTTACAAATTAAATTTATCCATGTTTATGTCTGGGAACTTTTTTTGGTACAGGGTCTTTTGTTGTGAGAAACTGCACAGCTATTCCTAAACTGCAGAGCGCAAGTGTTAACGTTGCACTTGAGTTTGTGGAAGAAAACTTTGTAATTCCCATATATTCTGCAACACCAGGAAGAAGTCCGGCAGCGGAAGAACCGCATACGATTGCGGAAGTAAGGATAATAACCGGACGCATATATTTTACAGCAAGTACGCCAACAATAAGCCCGGCAACTATGTTGATAAAGAACTGGATATCTCCTTCAAATGAAAATAATGTACCTGCAGCACTAAATGCAAAGGTAAAACACAGGATGAAAATTCCTATCCGGTAAATCCACAGGGCAAGAGCTGCAATGACCGCACCGCCAAGAATAATGCAGAGAACGGATGCAAAACCTTCGACATGAAGAAGCTGGGATGCAGCGATCTGGCCGATAAAGAGTCCAATGATGAAACCGGTAATACTCATAAAAACTTTGGACAGTTTATAACCAAAGAAACATCCAAGAAGAGCAAAGACAAGAGCAATTACAGAGCCAACGATCTTATAAGTGGTATCGGCTTCGGTTATGAGTCCGAGAAAACCATTATTAATAAAACTGTTCAGGCTGTCGCTGCTTCCGGAATTCAATGGAAGAGTGCCCATTAGGGAGCTGTAGTCAATATTTAACAGGGACAACATAAAAATACCTTCTTTCGTATTGGATTAAAAAAATTAGATTGTTTTTCATTTTTTATTAATGATGTTATTTTAAATTCTGTTTCTACTGATTTTTAGCTTAACATAATAAAGTATATTCTGCAATTTATTTCAGATAGAGTATTTTATAGATTTTTACGTGAAAAGATGATATGATAATACGAGTTGATTTGTAACTGTTTAAAGTTACATTTTAAAGTTACATTGTATAGATTGGGAAAGAGAGGAATTAGAGATGTCAAAGATTAGAACAAGATTTGCACCAAGTCCTACAGGAAGAATGCATGTCGGAAATCTTCGTACTGCTTTATATACGTATTTGATCGCAAAGCATGAAGGTGGAGATTTCGTTTTAAGAATAGAAGATACAGACCAGGGACGTTATTGTGAGGAAGCACTGGGTATTATTTACCGTACTTTAGAGGCAACAGGTTTAAAGCATGACGAAGGTCCGGATAAAGATGGCGGATTTGGCCCTTATGTTCAGAGTGAACGAGTGGCATCCGGTCTTTATATGGATTATGCAAAGAAACTTATCGAAAAAGGCGAGGCATATTACTGTTTCTGTGATCAGGAAAGATTAGATTCTTTAAAACAGAACGTAGGTGGAAAGGAAATCAGCGTATACGATAAACACTGCCTGTATCTTTCTAAAGAAGAAGTAGAAGCCAATCTGGCAGCAGGCAAGCCATTTGTCATTCGTGCGAATATGCCGAATGAGGGCGAGACTACATTCCATGATGAGATTTACGGAGATATCACACAGCCGAATGAAGAGCTTGACGATATGATCCTTATCAAATCTGACGGATATCCAACATATAACTTTGCCAATGTAGTAGATGATCATCTGATGCAGATCACACATGTTGTAAGAGGGAATGAATACCTTTCTTCTGCACCAAAATACACACATCTTTACAAGGCATTTGGATGGGAAGAACCAAAGTATATCCATTGTCCGTTAATTACAAATGAAGAACATCAGAAGCTTTCTAAGCGTTCAGGACATTCTTCTTATGAAGATTTAATCGAGCAGGGATTTGTTCCGGAAGCAGTTGTAAACTTTGTAGCCCTTCTTGGGTGGAGTTCACCGGATAACAGAGAAATCTTCTCTTTAGAAGAGTTAGTAGAAGCGTTTGACTATAAACACATCAGTAAGTCCCCAGCCGTATTTGACATGGTTAAGCTTAAATGGATGAACGGAGAATATTTAAAAGCAATGGACTTTGATACTTTCTACAAAATGGCAGAACCTTACATCAAAGAAGTCATCAAGAAAGATATAGATTTAAAGAAGATTGCAGCACTTGTTAAAACAAGAATCGAAGTATTCCCTGAAATCGGAGAGATGATCGACTTCTTTGAAGAAGTTCCGGAATACGATGTAGATATGTACACGAACAAGAAAAATAAAACAAATGCAGAGAAGTCTTTACCAGTATTACAGGAATTACTTCCAGTAATCGAAGCACAGGAAGACTTTACAAATGATGCATTATATCAGATGCTTCGTGGATTTGCAGATGAAAATGGTTACAAGCCAGGCTTCGTTATGTGGCCAGTTCGTACTGCTGTTTCTGGAAAGCGTATGACTCCAGGTGGAGCAACCGAAATTATGGAAATCATCGGAAAAGAAGAAACAGTAAGCAGAATGAAAGCTGCCATTGAGAAATTAAGCTAGAAATTCCAGGTTGTCAGCGCAGCTGACTGGATGAACAGACGCCCCAGAGACTTTCCAATACTGTCAAAATGCTCAGTAGTCGCTGCGAGTAAAATGCCTCGGTCGGCATTTTCACTTGCTCCGAGTCGCATTTTGACAGTATTGGAAAGTCTCTGGGACTGTTTTGTTTCAAGCCGATGAGTGGCGGACAATAGAATTTTTAATTCCTGTAATTTTGTTTTTATGATTATTTTGAAATATATTAACAATCATGTGCACCCTATTTCGGTAGAATCGCTGAGAGAGTAACTTAATATACCCTTATAGAAATAAGCAACTTAAAACATCAGTTTTTATTTTCAAATCTTTTTTGTCAGTCCGTCTGGATTCATCTCCTTATATCTTCCACAATCCTCTGTCTGATTCCCCTCCCCCTCCAACAATAAATTCTAGCCTAAAACACAGCCCACTGAAAAGTCCAGCCAAAACACAGAACTTCTAAAAAAGGATAATATAGAAAATGCGACTCGGAGCGCGTGAAAATGTCGCTCAAGGCATTTTGCTCGCAGCGACTACTGAGCATTTTCTACATTATCCTTTTTTAGAAGTTCGTCTGTCTTATTAAACCCTTTCAGAGGGCGTCTCGTTTGCCTGCGCAAACTAGAATTTGTCTCCTGTTCGAAGGAAGGATTTATAATTCTTTGTAAGCTTATTGATGTTTTGCGTGGTAATGGTAAAGTTACCCTCTGGATAAAGCGATTTTAGAGGATACTTTTTCTCCAGTTTTTTATACTCTGATGTATATTTTTTCTTGGATACTTTTTTGCCGTTAATTTTGTAAGAAATTTTTGGATTTACAATTTCTTCGAATTTTTTGAGTTTTGTTTCTTTTCCCTTTTTGTTAAAACGATAAAATGTTGAAATTGCGCCGTATCCATTAATCCATGCAGAATTACATGTGACAGATTTCTTTCTGGAATAGACAAGACGACCAAAATCGCTGCCGGCATATTTTAACTCTTTAACCTTACTGCCAGTGTATGTATAAACTTCTCCTGAACTGACATGTACGCTGTAAGTTGGGCTGATGAGAAGTTCAGGGACAGCATCTTTATCTAAATAGACTAACGCAAATTTGTACATTTTAGGATCAAGCTTTTTGAGCTTTTTCTGGTAAGCAGTTAATGCTTTTGTTCGTTTGGAGGCAGCGTTTACATTAGTTGCAGGTGCGAATAATGTAAAAAGCATGCACAGGGTTAACGTAGCAACAAGAATGAGCTGTCTGGATGGTTTCGATTTTTTCATAAAAATCCCCCTTTGCATAATGCAACAAGATAGTTACTTTAATATTTTGTTTCTGTTAGTTTCTGTGCTGCGGTAGAGTTTAATTTTCTTTTGTTTTTTGGAACCTACATATTTTTTCAGAGTTTTGTTGAATGTAGATTTTGAGATTGTTTTATAGTTATTGTTAGTAATTTTGTTGTAAATAGGTTTGCTGATTCCATACCCTACTGATTTACTGATACGGGCTCCAGAAGAAGGATAATAGGTGTCTGTGGATGTTCCCATATGTGCATAAGAACCAACTAATACTCTTTTCTTTGGATAATATCGGGAATAAACACCCGTAGAACTGTTACTGTATAAGCGTACGAGCTTACCCTTTTTGTATGTGTATACAGCGTTATCTACATAGTTGCTGTAGAATAAATCTGGTTTGGAATCATTGTTGTAATAAATAAGGGCAAACTGATCATAGTAGCTTGTTCTTTTTTCCATAAAATTTCGGTAGGCGGCCATCATTTTTGTTCTGTTACCTGCTGCCTGAGTTGGTACTGCCACGCTAAAACACAGGACAGCAGCCATGAGGATGGTAGTTAATCTTTTTAATGTTTTTTTCATCTGTTTTCTCTCCTTTTCATATAATGATGTAGTGATGAAAATAGTATATCATAATATCTGGAAATGTCGTAGATGATATTTTTTAATAAAAGTTGACTTTTTTCTGGAAGTGTGTAAAGATATACATATCAAATCTGCCAATGCAGAATTTCCGATTACTGACGGATATGTGAAGAGACACAGTGTAGCCGGTGGGATGGAGACATCTTGTTATTAGCCGACCGTCTGGGCAGCTTCTTTTGAAGTTGCCCTTTTTGTTTTTACCCCAATAATTTATTTAAAAATATAGTAAATATGGTAGGGTATAAAGCAGAAGAGAAAGTGTGTAAAGTATTTATATGTGTTAAAATGAAAGGAAGAAGGATATGAAAACAGATATTCAGATTGCACAGGAGGCAACAATGCTTCCAATTAAGGATGTAGCTGCGAATTATGGGATTACAGAAGATGATTTAGAATTATACGGAAAGTATAAGGCTAAGTTTTCTGATGAGTTTATGAACAGTCTTGATGAGAAACCAGATGGTAAACTTGTATTAATGACAGCGATTAACCCAACTCCTGCCGGAGAGGGAAAGACAACAACAAGTATTGGTCTTGCACAGGCATTAGAGAAGTTAGGAAAGAAGTCTGTTCTTGCACTTCGTGAGCCTTCTCTTGGACCATGTTTCGGAATAAAAGGCGGAGCTGCTGGAGGCGGATATTCCCAGGTAGTTCCTATGGAAGATTTAAATCTTCATTTTACAGGTGATTTCCATGCGATCACATCTGCAAATAACTTATTAGCAGCACTTCTGGATAATCATATTCAGCAGGGAAATGAGCTTCGTATCGATACAAGACAGGTAATCTGGAAACGTTGTATGGATATGAATGACCGTTCTCTTCGTAATATTGTCATTGGTCTTGGAAGAAAAGTAGACGGTTATGTAAGAGAAGATCATTTCGTCATTACAGTAGCAACAGAAATTATGGCGATTCTCTGTCTTGCAGAAGACATTAAAGACTTAAAAGAACGTTTATCAAAGATTATTGTAGCATATGATGTGGATGGTAATCCTGTAACTGCAGGACAGCTTAATGCAGTTGGTTCTATGGCAGCATTATTAAAAGATGCGATTAAGCCAAATATGGTACAGACATTAGAGCATACAGGCGCAATCGTTCATGGAGGACCATTTGCTAATATTGCACATGGATGTAACAGTGTACGAGCTACAAAGATGGCGTTAAAGCTTTCTGATATTGCCATTACAGAGGCTGGATTCGGTGCAGATCTTGGGGCAGAGAAGTTCATGGATATTAAGTGCCGTATGGCAGGCTTAAAGCCAGACGCAGTTGTATTAGTAGCAACAGTTCGTGCTTTAAAATATAATGGTGGTGTTCCAAAAACAGACCTTGCAGAAGAAAATATGGATGCGTTGAAAAAAGGTATCTGTAATCTTGAAAAACATATCGAAAATCTTCAGAAATTTGGTGTGCCTATCGTTGTAACCTTAAATGCGTTTGTTACAGATACAGAAGCAGAACACGACTTTATCCGTCAGTTCTGTGAAGAAAGAGGATGTGAATTCGCTCTGTCTGAAGTATGGGCAAAAGGCGGCGAAGGTGGAATTGAACTCGCCAAGAAAGTATTGAAAACATTAGAAGAAAAAGAAAGTAATTTCAAAGTACTTTATCCAGATAATGCACCTTTAAAAGAAAAAGTAGAAACCATCGCAAAAGAGATTTACGGTGCAGATGGAGTGACATATGAGCCAGCAGCAGAAAAAATGCTTGCGAAACTTACAGATTTAGGATTCGGTGATCTGCCAGTATGTATGGCAAAAACACAGTATTCTCTTTCTGATGATCAGACAAAATTAGGACGTCCGGAAGGTTTTAACATTCATGTACGTGATGCTTTCGTAAATGCCGGAGCAGGTTTTGTTGTAATCCTTACCGGAGCAATCATGACAATGCCGGGATTACCAAAAAAACCAGCAGCATTTGGCATTGATGTAGATGATAATGGAAAGATCACAGGATTATTCTAAATCCTGATTTGTAGATTTAATGTAGACGAAAAAAGAAAAAATGATATATCCCATCTGCTCTGTAGTCGCTGTATTTAAGATGCTCATCCGCATCTTAAACACGCTCCGAAGCCGCATCTGGGATATATCATTTTTTCTTTTTTCTGGCTATCTAAATCTACAGTTGGGCAACGTGAAATGTACCAGAAGGACATGACTTTCCGGGAAATTAAAGTCTAAAGGATTGACGCATTTCTTCTGGAGTTTTTCATTTGAATAGAAATTGTATACTTCTGGACAATCTCTTTTCCTTAGAAACCTCAATGCAATTCAGCAGAAAGATACTCACTTCTGGGGAGCCCCCCTTATTTTTTCTACACAAAATCCTGATTTCATCTGGCGCCAAAAAACAGAAAAGCAAAAATTTACTATAGAAGAAAACGTGATGTCAGAGCCAGTAAAAATGTCGGTCAGACATTTTCTACGCCGCGACTATCTTCACATTTTCTTCTATAGTAAATTTCTGCTTTTCGTTTCTTTAGTCCCTCAAATTAGCATTTAATCTCCATGCTCACCAACTGTAGATTTAGAATAGCCAGAAAAAAGAAAACATACCATATCCCAGATGCGACTTCGGAGCGTGTTTAAGATGCGGACGAGCATCTTAAATACAGCGACTACAGAGCAGATGGGATATGGTATGTTTTCTTTTTTCGTCTATATTAAATCTTATTCTATATTTAACCACATTGCTGGTTTTACAGTGATATTAGTATTGGTTACTTCATATCCATAATCCATAACGGTTTTATCTTTGTATACAAAGCTCATAGAGTTTTCGGCTGCTCCTGGAGTACGAAGCCACCAGCAGCTTTTTGTTTCATGAATGGCATCATAATATTTTGCAACTTCATCACAGCTGAGTAAGAAGAATTTATCTTTCGTATTATTACCTGCTGGAGTTTTATAGGTTGCATTTGGTGTGTTTTTTACAGTTGTTTCCAAAATACTGTTCCGTTCGTTTTCAGTGAAACTTTCCTGAAGAAAATTGTTGTTAAGCCATTCACGTACGGAAGAAGATTCCCAAGTTACATTCTGCCCTTTGTCATCAAATGGTGTTGAACCGAAAGCATTATCTTTGAGTAAAAGTACTTTTCCATCTTTTTTATCGAGTACTCTCCAGTCCATATGGGCAAAAGGAATTACTTCTCCTATTTTGGTGTTTTTAACGCGTGCTTTTTCTAATGTAACAAATTTAGATTCACTGTCTTTATAGTCTTCTTTAGAAAGTGCATTATAATTTTTATAGGCGGTATTCTCGTCTCCGTCTTTATAAGCTTGTTTTGCAGATTTGTAACGGTATTCTAATGCTTTTTCATGGGCGGAAATATCTTTGTTCTTCATATAAACAATTTCGTAGTTCTGCCATGTTTTTTCATAGTTTCCTGTATGTGAGTAAATGCCGGCGAGACATTGTCTAAAGGAAACTGTCCGGGTGAAAAACAGTAATGCAAGCATACAAACGATGAAGGTACAGCTTACAAAAAGACTGTGACGTTTTAACTGGGAAGCTTTCTCATCTGCAAGCTTTTCACAGAGTTTCATCTGTTCTTCGGAATCATTACACTTGATGGCTTCTGCATATACAGAAGGCTCTGTCCATTTTTCAACGAGGGGATGTGTCTGCTCATAGTGGTAAATACGAGAAAAGATTGTTTGAGCAGAGTAGTAGTCATTCGGTGTTTTTGCTTTATCACGAATATGACATGCTTCTTTATATAATTCTATTTTCCCTTCTGCGCGTGTGTTGAACTTCTTTTTCTTGAGTTCTCTAAGAAGTGGCCGCACATCTTTATAAGGTTTGACTTTTTTTAAATATTGGATAGCACGATGATAATATTTGCCCTGGTCTTCAAACTTATTCATATGTTCCGCTATATTAATATATCGGAGGGCAGTTTCATAGTTCTGCTGAGCCAGTTCTTCTTCCGATAAATTATCATGGGTTTCTTCGATGGTGAGATTGATATCAATTTTTTCATCATTTCTCATGGGAAGTTCTTCCTTTCTAAAAATATAGTGAGGCAAAATTATTCAGTGTTTCAGTGATAATGAAACGAATCTGAATAGCTGCAATCAAATTATGTTACCATTTTTTCGGACAAAATACAAGGCGTTTGCGTAAGAAAACCATCTAATGGAAATTGTTCAATAAAAAAGGAATAAATGTTGAGAAAAATGCGGTAAGTGTGATAATATATTCAGACAGAATGCTGAGGCATTCTTGAAAAAGTAAGTGTTGATAAATATGCTGTGCAATTTGTTATGCAATTTGCAATGAATTTCAAAGGCAATGATATTTTCTTTGGTATTGGCATGGTATTAGTATACGAGGAGGAAAAGCATGATATATTTTGATAATGCGGCAACAACATTAAAGAAACCAGATGGAGTAGCACAGGCTGTTTCAGATGCTATCATGAATTTGGGGAATGCAGGAAGAGGTGCTTATGATGCATCTTTACATAGTATGCGAATGGCCTATGAAACGAGAGAATTATTGAATGAACTTTTTAATGGAGAGGGACCGGAGCAGATTGCGTTTATGTCTAATGCAACGGAAGCTTTAAATACGGCAATTAATGGGATGATTCAGCCGGGGAATCATGTTGTGACAACGGTTATGGAACATAATTCGGTACTTCGTCCGTTATATTTAAAAGAACAGACAGGGGTTGCGCTTACTGTTTTGCCACTTGATGAGAATGGGTTGATTTCCAGTGAAGCTTTTGAAGAGGCGATTCGTCCGGATACGGAAGCGGTTGTTTGTACGCATGCATCGAATGTAACAGGCACAGCGCTTAATTTATATAGGATAGGAGAAGCATGTAAACGTCATGGATTACATTTTATTGTTGATGCTTCACAGTCAGCAGGAATTCTTCCTATAGATATGCAGGCAATGAACATTGATGCACTGTGCTTTACCGGGCATAAAGGATTGTTTGGACCGCAGGGAACGGGGGGAATCTGTCTTAGAAAGGGGATAACGATTCGCCCGCTAAAGGTAGGTGGAAGCGGAATACATTCTTTTGATAAAGAGCAGCCGCAGTTTATGCCGGAACTTTTAGAAGCCGGAACGATAAATGCACATGGGATTGCTGGTTTAAATGCTTCACTTAAATATCTGAAGAAGGAAGGCCTGGAAAAGTTATATACAAAAGAAGCGCTTCTTACGAAGACATTTTATGAGGGAGTGCGTCGTATTGAGGGTGTGAGAGTGTATGGTAACTTTGACCAGGAAAAAAGAGCGCCTGTAGTATCGTTAAATATTCGGGACGAGGATGCAGGAAAGGTTAGTGAAATTCTTTGGGAAGATTATGGAATTGCAACAAGAGCAGGAGCACACTGTGCCCCGCTTATGCATGAAGCGCTAGAAACAACGGAGCAGGGTGTTGTCCGTTTTAGTTTCTCAAGTTTTAATACGATAGAAGAAATCAAACAGGGGATCGAAGCAATTCGGGAGCTTGCATCTGAATAATAAAGATAAAATAAAAAATAGACAATTATAAGCAGATTTTTCTTGCTTAAAAAGAATAAAATGACAAGAAATATTCGGTCCAGATATTTGCAAAAATGATAAAATGCACAAAATAATAACGATAAATATTGAAGTCTTAGTATAGTTATGCTATTCTAAATACAGTGTAAATAATGAAAACACCATAAAAGGAGGATATGAATATGAAGAAATTTACAAAAATCTTTGCATTTGCAATGGCATTGATGATGGTATTCGCACTTCAGGCTCCGGTAAGTGCAGCGGAAAAAGGAGCAGTGCAGGCTGTAAATCAAGAGCAGGCGCAAGCAACAGTACAGGCGGATACATATACACATAGAGTATATAGCCTTTATTACAATCAATCTATGAAAAAATGCCCAGTCACAATACAAGTTACAAGTAATTCTTCTAATCATTATACATATGAAGTTCAGTTATTAGATCATACGAAGAAAAAAGTTATCGCTCAGGATGATTGTGCATTATATGCATTTTTTGATTTAAAAAAGAATCAGCTTTATTACTATAGAGTAAGAGCAACTGCATATGATTATACACAGAAAAAATATGTTCCTGTTTCTGACTGGTCTTATGGTTATGGTATTAATACTGCTATATGTAAGGTTAAATTATCCGGTAAGAAGATTAAGATAAAAGTACCTAAAGTAAAGGGTGTTAAGAAGTTTACTTTGTATATGTCAACAAAGAGTGATAAAGGATATAAAAAAGTTAAGAAAGTAAAACCGGGAAAGACAGTCGTAATATCTAAGTTTAAGAATAAGGCATTTAAGAATGGAAAATATTATTATTATAATGTTGTTTCTAAGAAAAATGAAACAAGATTAAAACATAATTTCCATATTTACACCAAATATGTTCGTAGATAGGTAAATATTAAAAATCCCAGTAAGGGGAAGGCTTTTTAGCCTTTCCTTTACTGGGATTTTTTTGGAGTATCAATTAGTCAGCTTTTGGACCTGCTTCTGCGATATTCTTTGGCATGTTAGGATATTTCTTAGTGAAGTTATCCTGGAACATCTTAGCAAGCTTTTTAGCCTGTGCATCGTAAGCAGCTTTATCTTCCCATGTGTCACGAGGGTTCATGATTTCAGAAGGTACGTTAGGACATGTCTGAGGAATGTCTACGTTAAATACTTCATCATGTTTGTACTCTACATCATCAAATGTTCCGTTTAATGCTGCAGTTACCATTGCACGAGTATATTTTAACTTCATACGGCTTCCTACTCCGTAAGGACCGCCTGTCCATCCTGTGTTTACAAGATATACTTTTGTGTTGTATTTTTCAATTCTTTCTCCAAGCATGTTAGCGTATACAGATGGATCCATTGGCATGAATGGTTCACCGAATAATGTGGAGAATGTTGGCTGTGGTTCTGTGATTCCACGTTCTGTACCAGCAAGTTTGGATGTGAATCCTGTTACGAAGTGGTACATAGCAGCGTTCTCATCTAATCTGGAGATTGGAGGAAGTACACCGAATGCATCAGCAGTTAAGAAGATAACTACTTTAGGGATTCCGCCAACACCAGGGATCTGTGCGTTAGAAATATAATCAACTGGGTATCCTACACGAGTATTCTCTGTAAGAGATCCATCATCAAAATCAAATTCACGAGTTTCGTCATCCATGACAACGTTCTCTACAAGGCTTCCGAACTTAATCGCATTGTAGATTTCTGGTTCGTTTTCAGCGCTTAAGTTGATACATTTAGCGTAGCATCCACCTTCGAAGTTGAAGATTCCTCTGTCAGACCAGCCATGCTCATCATCACCGATTAATTTACGGTTAGGATCAGCGGAAAGAGTAGTCTTACCTGTTCCGGATAAACCAAAGAATACTGCTGTTTCATGAGTTTCAGGATCCATGTTAGCGGAGCAGTGCATTGGAAGCACGCCTTCTTTTGGCATTAAGAAGTTCATTACAGAGAATACAGACTTCTTAATTTCTCCTGAGTACTGAGAACCACAGATTACTACCTGTTTCTGTTCATAGTCAACGATGATAGCTGCTTCAGAATGAGTTCCATCGATTTCTGGAATACACTTGAATCCAGGTGCAACGAAGATTGTGAAATCAGCTTCGCCGTAGTTTTCTAATTCTTCTGCTGTAGGACGAATTAAAAGCTCATGAATGAAAAGATTCTGGCTTGCTAACTCGTTAATGATACGGAACTTTCTTGTGCAGACAGGATCAGCACCAGCCTTACCATCAAAGATGAAGATTTCTCTGTTCTGAAGGTAAGCAACTACTTTTGAACGGATAGCATTGAACTTCTCCTGAGTGATAGGAACGTTAACGCTTCCCCATGCAATGTCATCATGAACAGAAGGAGTATCAACGATGAATTTATCTTTAGGAGAACGTCCTGTATATTTACCTGTAGTTACAACGAGTGCGCCTGTATTAGAGAGTTTGCCCTCTCCTCTTCTTAAAGCTGCCTCTGTTAACTGTGCAGGTGTTAAGTTGCGGTAAACTGCTTTAGGATTCACAATCCCAAGTTTCTCGATACCATATGTTTCCATTGTAATACCTCCTAAGTTATATTTGAATTAACTAATACCAATTTTTCAACAATCGTTCCTAGTATAGCAATGAAGGATTGAAATGTCAATTATTCAAAACAAATAAAATGACTAATTGTGAGAAAAAATATTAAAAATATTTAAAAATCAAGGGTATTTACATATATCTTTTAAGAAACATTACTGAGAATTTCTGTTTCTTTTTCTATTTCCTGTCTTAAAATTGAAAAATTGCAGGAACCAACATTCAGAACTGCTTCATGAAAATCAGAAATTTTAAAAGCTTTTCCGAGGGAATCAGCCATAGTTTGTTTTAATTGATCTAATTCGTAGCAGCCGATACTGTAGGAGAGATAAGTTGTCGGATTTTCAATGACATAACGATAAAGCTTTTGGGCACCATCTTTATCTATGCCATAAGTCTGTAAGTAATTTGCCAGAGCATTTTCATCATAATTTTTATAATTTACATACAGATCGCTGAGAGAAGATAAGGATAGCGAGAGCAGGTCATTATCCCGGTAAAGCTGGCGGAGCTGCTTTGTTGTTTGTTCATCGACATTTTTAAATTCAATAAAGTTATAGCTGTATAGCTGAGCGTAAGTTCCCCAGCCTTCATCATAGCCGGCACAGTGGAGAAATGTCCGAAGGGGAGAGGGATTCGTAGTTAAAAAATAATTTGTCTGATACAGATGTCCCGGATAGCCTTCGTGAGCAAGGGTAGAAAATAATTCATTAGAATCCACGCGGCTTTTATTTATGTAAATAATATTATCTTTGGTGCTGTCGATTGGCGGTACAAGGTAGAATGCACAGGCGGAAGTACCGGAGAGTGCATCAGGAACATTTTTGAGCTGGCAGGAAATATTTTTTATTTCCGGAAAGTCGATTAGCGAATCATTTTTTAACGTGTTCATAATTTCTTTTGGTGCAGAAAGAGCAGGAGTTGCAGAGAGATATTCTGTATACAAATCCTTATTCTTTGTAGTGAGAGAAGAAATATCTTTTACTGTATTTTTTAACTGTGATTCTAAAATAGTAATACAGTCTTCCGGAGAAAAATCTGTTCCTACATTAGATATAAGCAAAAACTTATAATAATCCTGCCCATTTTTATACTCGCAAAGTCTTTCTTTAGAAGAAGTATTTTTTGATTCATTTATATAAGTTTGTAAAGAAGTTTTCAGTGATTTATATGCAGGAAAAACTTTATCGGTAACAAGCAGACGGTTATTTGCAATATAACTTGCTTTCTGGTCTTTACTTAAAGATTCTACCTCAGCTAAACGTTCCTCAAAGCTTTGGATGAGGAGATTATTTTCTTCACTTGCATTGAGAAACTGATCAATCTGATCAATGGTATCAGAAATTACGAAAGAAGGACTTATGATACCTGCATTTCGCCGTTCCTGTTCAAAATCAAGAATCTGAGTAAAAAGTTCAGGAACCTGGTTGACAAGAGAAAGATAATCTTTTACGTCTTTTTCGTTATCCAGGCGGTATTCAGAAAGAGTTACCGGAATTTCGGACTGTAAACCGTTTGTGCCAAGTGGGGAAGAATAAAGGATGTATTTTTCGTTCATAATAGATTCGTTCAGATAATCCTGAAAAATCTGCCAGGTAAGTTTTTGCTTTTTTGTCAGATTGCTTGTTGGAAAGGTATAAAGTTTTTGAAGTAATTCTTTTGAACGGCTACAGTTCTTTTTTAAAGTATCGGAAGAAAGATCTCCATAGGTTGGAGAGACAGGGGTTTTGATTCCATATGCAGACGGATTCGAAAGTTTAAAATGAAGAGTGACGGTATTTTCAGCAGCATATTCCCTGAAACAAGAGTTAAGAAAGCGGTCAAACTTCTTTTGCTGTAAAGAAGTTTGCGTAGAAGCTTGTCCGCAGCCAAACAGGATGGTTCCGGAAAGCAGAATAAAACAGATGCTGGCAAATAGTGTGTGACGATGGTTTTTCTTCATAGCGGCCTCCTTTTATATCATTTTTATATCAGAAGATGAAAAGTATTTGGTATTATACTATGAATTATACAGGAAAACTATTAGTTTTTCAGAAAAATAACCATAGACGAATATTCGGATTTATTTTATAATAAAAAATGTTTGACTATAGATAGTACACCTAAGGACAGGTTGCACAGGAGGTATATAGATAAATGAGTAAGAAACCATATTACATTACGACTGCGATTGCTTATACATCAGGTAAGCCTCATATCGGAAATACTTATGAGATCGTTTTAGCAGATGCAATTGCAAGATTTAAAAGAAAAGAAGGCTATGATGTACGTTTCCAGACAGGAACCGATGAACATGGCCAGAAGATTGAGTTAAAGGCAGAAGAGGCTGGAATTTCTCCAAAGGAATTCGTAGACAATACTGCAAAAGAGATTAAGAGAATCTGGGATTTAATGAATACATCCTATGATAAGTTTATCCGTACAACAGATGAAGATCATGAGAAACAAGTTCAGAAGATTTTTAGAAAACTGTATGATAAAGGAGATATTTATAAGGGATATTACGAAGGAATGTACTGTACACCATGTGAATCATTCTTTACAGAATCTCAGTTAGTAGATGGTAAGTGTCCGGATTGTGGACGTCCATGCCAGCCTGCAAAGGAAGAGGCATATTTCTTCCGTATGAGTAAATATGCAGACCGTCTGATTCAGTATATTAATGAGCATCCTGACTTTATTCAGCCGGAATCCCGTAAGAACGAGATGATGAATAACTTCCTTTTACCGGGACTTCAGGACTTATGTGTATCCCGTACTTCTTTCACATGGGGTATTCCTGTAGATTTTGATCCAAAGCATGTTACTTATGTATGGCTTGATGCATTAACAAACTATATTACAGGTCTTGGATATGACTGTGATGGGGAAAGTGGAGAATTATTTAAGAAATACTGGCCGGCAGACTTACATTTGATCGGTAAAGATATTATTCGTTTCCATACAATTTACTGGCCGATCTTCCTAATGGCATTAGATCTCCCACTTCCAAAACAGGTATTTGGTCATCCTTGGTTATTACAGGGTGATGGTAAGATGAGTAAATCAAAAGGAAATGTTATTTATGCAGATGATCTTGTAGAGTTATTTGGTGTAGATGCTGTCCGCTATTTTGTACTTCATGAGATGCCTTTTGAAAATGATGGTGTTATTACATGGGATCTTTTAGTAGAACGTATGAATTCCGACCTTGCGAATACTCTTGGAAATCTTGTTAACCGTACTATTTCCATGTCTAATAAATACTTTAATGGTGTTGTTGCCAATGCTGGTGTCACAGATGGATTTGATAAGAATCTTATGGATGTGGCATTAGATACAAAGCATAAAGTAGTAAAATGTATGTCCAAACTCAGAGTAGCAGATGCTATGACAGAGATTTTTAACTTATTTAAACGTTGTAATAAATACATTGATGAGACAATGCCATGGGCTTTAGCAAAAGATCCTGAGAAGAAAGACAGACTGTCTACTGTCCTTTATAATTTAGTAGAGAGCATCACAATCGGTGCTTCCTTACTTACTCCGTTCATGCCGGAAACAGCAGAAAGAATCTTTGCCCAGCTTAATTCTTCTGAAAGAAGCATGGATGAACTTGAGATGTTTGGTCTTTATAAGTCTGGTAATAAGGTAACAGATAAACCGGAAATTCTTTTCGCAAGACTTGATGCAAAAGAAGTACAGGCAAAAGTTGAGGAAATGAATGCTTCAAAACAGACACAGGAAGCAGAAGAAGAGAAAAAAGATGATGAACCTGTAATTGATATCGAAGCCAAAGAAGAGATTACATTTGATGATTTTGAAAAAATGCAGTTCCAGGTTGGCGAGATCATTGCCTGCGAGGAAGTAAAGAAGTCCAAAAAACTTCTCTGTTCTCAGGTTAAGATTGGAAGCCAGGTAAAACAGATTGTTTCCGGTATCAAGAAACATTACAGTGCAGAAGAAATGGTTGGCAAGAAAGTTATGGTACTTGTGAACTTAAAACCTGCTAAATTAGCTGGAGTTCTTTCTGAAGGTATGCTTTTATGTGCTGAGGACGAAAATGGAGAATTATCTCTTATGGTTCCAGAAAAGAAGATGCCAGCAGGAGCAGAAATCTGTTAATATGTAGATTTCGTGGAGACGAAAAAAGAAAAAATACCATATCCCATCTGCTCTGTAGTCGCTGTATTTAAGATGCTCGTCCGCATCTTAAATACGCTCCGAAGCCGCATCTGGGATATGGTATTTTTTCTTTTTTCTGACTATTCTAAATCTACAGTTGGTAAGGATGGGGATTCTCCAGAAGTGAGTATATTTCTGCCGAATTGTATCAGATTTTCTTTATTATAAATTCTTTACAATTCAGCATGAAATTTTGTTTCAGCGGCTGAAGGAATGTTTATTGCTGAATTGCTAAAAGATTGTGGAAAAGAGAAGAAACTTCTTAATTAAGTATTACATTTTGTGACTTTGTGCTATGGAATTCTGACCATAGGAACTTAGGACTCATTTTTCCTAAGTTCCTGTTTTTCTGGGCAGAATGGAATGTTTAGCGCAACGGAACAAAATGAAACTTAATAAGAAGTTTCTTCTTGTTCATAGTTTGGAATGCAATTCAGCTAAGTAATCAAGCTGCCTTCAGTGGCGTATGTTTCCTTTAGCAATTAGCAATTAAAGAGGTATATTATGATTTTTGATACACATTCTCATTATAATGACAAGCAATATACACAGGACAGGGAAGCTGTCCTTGCATCTTTAGAAGATGCAGGTGTAACACAGGTAGTAAATGTAAGTGCGAGCTGGAAAGATTTACAGGATACGTTAGAGCTTATTCAGAAGGTTCCGTTTATGTATGGGGCAGTCGGAATTCACCCGGATCATGTTGGCGAGTTGAATGAAGAGCGGTTGAGACAGCTTCGGGAATATTGCCACAGAGACAAGGTTGTTGCAGTTGGAGAAATCGGACTGGATTATCACTGGAACGTAGAACCAAAGGAAGTACAGCAGGAATGGTTTGTCAGGCAGCTTCATCTTGCAACAGAAGAAAAACTGCCGGTAATTATACACAGCAGAGAAGCTTCACAAGATACATTTGATATTATGAAAAAGGAACATGCAGGGACAACAGGCGGTGTGATCCACTGTTTTTCCGGTTCTGCTGAGATGGCAAAAGAATATGTGAAAATGGGGTATTATATCGGTGTAGGTGGTGTTGTTACTTTTAAAAATTCTCGTGTATTAAAGGAAGTGGTAAAGGCTATTCCTTTAGAGCATATTGTGGTAGAAACGGATTGTCCTTATCTTGCGCCAACACCGCATAGGGGAAAGAGAAACAGTTCTGCATATCTGCCGTTAGTTATAGAAGAAATCGCGAAATTGAAAGGAATTACGGCAGAAGAAGTAGAAAATGCAACTTATGAAAATGCTCAGAGATTATATGGCTTAATTCGTTAGGCAAGCAGAGTTCTGTTTTTTGGCTGCTTTGAGATGAATGAAACCAATGGGAGTCTTATCGACTGAGATAAACTATGTATTAGAACTTCAACATTATATAGTGATTTTTTCTTTAGCCAAAGACAGAAATTGAGAAAGGGGCAATATGTAAAAAATGCGCCTTAGAGCAAGTTCAAGCTGCGGTTGAGCAGTTTGGACGTAGTGATACGAAGCATTTTTTACATATTGCCCCTTTCTCAATTTCGTCTCTTGAATGAAATAGCTATTTCATGTATTATTACATTATTGTAGAGAAACTAAGTAAAAATTTAAGGGAAGCTTTAAGAACTGATTTCCCGAATATAAAAATGCTGTCATAAGTGTTATAAATGATTTTCTGTGTTTTGTGGGAATGTTCTATTGCAAGAATAGCTTAATCTTCTGTAACAAAATTTATAATAATATCCTTTAGTGCGAGTATTTGCACGCATTGCCACAGCATAGTGGGGTAGAAATCCTGGGGCGGCAACGAGGAGCAATGAAGGATATTATTATAAATTCTGTTTTCAAAGACTTCATCTTGCCATAGAACATATTCAAAGACGAAAGTTGAATCTTATGACAGCAAAAGGAGGTTTTATGGCGAATTTAGGAAATCCGCAGGAGACGATTGCTGTTTTACAGCGGTATGGTTTTAATTTTCAGAAAAAATATGGACAGAACTTTTTGATTGATACACATGTACTTGATAAGATTATCGGAGCAGCACAGATTGGTCCGGATGATTTTGTGTTGGAAATCGGTCCGGGAATCGGAACGATGACACAGTATCTGGCAGAAGCGGCAAGGGAGGTTGTTGCTGTTGAAATTGATACAAAGCTGATTCCGATTCTTCAGGATACGTTAAAGGAATATGATAATGTAACGGTATTAAATGAAGATATTTTAAAAGTGGATATCCGTAAAATTGCAGAAGAAAAGAACGGTGGTAAGCCAATCAAGGTCGTTGCCAATCTGCCATATTATATTACAACACCAATTATCATGGGATTATTTGAGAGTGAAGTGCCACTCGATTCCATTACAGTTATGGTACAGAAGGAAGTGGCAGACCGTATGCAGGTAGGACCGGGAACAAAAGATTACGGCGCGCTTTCTCTTGCAGTGCAGTATTACGCTGAGCCATATATCGTAGCTAATGTGCCTCCAAATTGCTTTATTCCAAGACCAGCCGTTGGGTCAGCCGTTATTCGCCTGACACGCTATCAGGAAAAGCCAGTGAAAGTAAATGATGCCTCTTTTATGTTTAAAATTATTCGCGCTTCTTTTAATCAGAGAAGAAAAACATTGCAGAATGGACTGTATAATTCCAGCGAACTGCGTATACCGAAAGAAAAAACGGTAGCGGCGCTTGAGGAGATGGGGCTTACTCCGACAATCCGAGGGGAAAAACTTTCTTTGGAGGAATTTGCACAGTTATCAGATATTCTTGGAAGATAAACACACTGCTGTCATAAAAGTAGTTTGCCGGAATACATTAGTGAAAAAGGAGTATCATCATGGCAGATTATCAACGGATACTTTCTTATCTGTATCGTTATGAAAAGTCAGAAAAAAAAGAATGTCTTGGATTTATTAAGGCAGAGCAAAAATCAGCTATTCTTAAGCTGACTATTCAGATAAACGATGAACGATTATTACATGGAATGGAATTAAAACTATGTTTCTATGAAAAGCAGGGAGAACACTGGGGAGTCCGAAAGATTGATTCGATCATAACAGAAGAAGATAAAGAGGAATTTCATCAAATATATTCTAAAGAGCAGCTTCCGGAAGGTTTCGATATAAAGAAACAGTCAGGTGTTGTGTTGTATTATCAGGAAGAATACTATTATGGAAGTGTCTGGATTGGTGAGGAAATCCCTGCAGAAGTGTTGAAATCATTGCAGTGGAAGAAAAAGGAAGAACCTGTAGATCATGTAGATTATGTAGATAATATTGATGATATTAATGACATCAATGCAGGCAATCTGGATGAAAACGTGGATCATACTGCTATGCGTAAGTTGGCTGAAAATACAGATGAGCGTATAGATGATATTGATATTAGTGAGCAGATTAAGAATGCAGATGATACGGATGTTAGTAAGCAGATTGAGAATGCAGATGATACGGATGTTAGTAAGCAGATTGAGAATGCAGATGATACAGATGTTAGCAATCAGGCAGAGAGTACAGATAATATTAAGGAGCAAGAACAGAATATAGCTAATTTTATTGCTGCAGATAACAATGATAAGATAGGCAATACTGGGTTAAATAATATGGAAGTAAATATGGATACAGACATAGAAGAAGTAAACGCTCCTGTGGATGAATTTGAAAAAATGTGGATAAACTCTGTAAAACAAGACCCTCCTGTGGATAATATTTTTAATACTGCCTTTTATGAAGGGTATAAAGTATCAATAGCAAAGCTAAAAAAGCTGGGAGAAGAAGCCAGACAGTTAGCAGATAATCAATTTCTTTTAAAAGGATATGAACGCTATAAGCATTTGTTAATGGGAAAGGTAAGATACGCAGGAGAAAAAAGATATTGTGTTGGAGTTCCTGGTATTTATGAGAATAGGGAAAAATATATGGCGGAACTTTATCAGTTCCCGATATTTTTATCGCTGACAGAGAATAGAATGAAAACAGGCAATTTTGGCTACTGGCTTTATCTTTTAAAGGGCAGGGAGTAAATAATCAGGAAAGGCCGTTATTTTTAGAGGAATGAGCAACTGGCAAACAGGAGAACATTTTATGAGAAAATACACAGAAGATGAAAAGTTTATGAAAGAGGCAATCAAGCAGGCAAAGAAGGCGGAAGCAATCGGAGATGTTCCCATTGGCTGTGTTATTGTCCATGATGGAAAGGTGATTGCCCGGGGATATAATAAACGAAATAAAGATAAGACGGTTCTTGCACATGCAGAGCTTCTTGCTATGAAAAAAGCGTGTAAAAAGCTTGGCGACTGGCGATTGGAAGACTGTACGATGTATATTACTTTAGAACCTTGTCAGATGTGTGCCGGAGCGATCGTGCAGGCACGTGTGACCAGAGTGGTTATTGGAAGCATGAATGCGAAGGCCGGCTGTGGCGGTTCCATTCTTAATCTTCTTGAAATGCAGGAGTTTAATCATCAGGTGCAGGTTGAAAGAGGAGTACTTCAGGAGGAATGTTCGGAAATGCTTTCTGCATTTTTCAGAAAGTTAAGAGAGATTCAGAAAGAAAAAAAGAGAAAAAGAAAGCAGATTCAGGAAGAATAAAGTGAAAATAATTAAAAAAGCGTCACATCCGGAAGTGATTAAAAACTTCGAGTATGTGACGCTTTCTGTTATGTGAATATAAAAATCGAATTATTAAAACCGTGCGGTCAGCTTTGTATGCTTACCAACAGACGTTACCTCTACAGTTAGCTCGAACCAGGCACCCTCACGGCACACAGGAGAGACTCCTTAGTGCTGCTCCGTTCCCGACCTGACACGGTTCAGAGGTTCCTGTTGCGCGAGACCCAATTGTCAACACCACTTATAAAGGGCAGCTCCATCAATAAGACATCCGAGGCTGACCATCACTCCTGCTATAGCGGATTTCAGGTACAGGACGCCGCTAACTTCCCAGCTGCACGGTAAATATCAGTATAAAGGATTTTACCAGTTATGTCAATGAATATTTTGTATTTTATTTGTTGAAATGGGCATTATATCGGATGGGATGCGTATCTCGTAGCAAGAGTGCTGAAAAATTCTTAAAAATAGCAAAGTAAATAGTTAATTTATGCGTAAGTAAAAATAATTATTCAAAGTAAAATATTGACACGAATCCGAGGCTGTGTTATGCTTTTTTTGTGTTTAAAAGTTAGTATGGAAATTTAGTATAGCTTGTGTCTTAAGCAGAAAGGCAGGGAAACATTGCAGGGGAATGTTATAGATTCATGGGAAGAGAGATTTCGGCTCACGTTAGACCATTTTCGTAATGAGAACATGGCAGATTTTCGGAAGAATTCCGAAGCATACAGGCGTTTAGTAAGAGAGGAAGAAGAGGCGTATGCCAAGCTTGATACGCTGAATCTGACAGAGGAGCAGAGAGAGATTATAGAAGAGGCTTTTGAAGCACAGAGTGCGGCAGAGGCAGAGTATGCGACAGAAAGTTATTTTTGTGGAATAGCAGATTGCATACGATTTTTGAAATATATCGAGGGACCAAGGGGTGAATAGTACGGTTTTTCGGTGATTTTCTTATATTTTTCTTGAAAAGACGTATAGGGTTTGCTATAATGTTTTATTGACTATGGGCTGAGGCAGATGCCCTTAAAAGCCTTTATAATTAATGAAGATAGATAGCACACTGGTGCTGAAGACAGATTTCAGTACAGGAAAAGTAGGAGGAAGAAGAATGCATTGGTCTGAGAAGATTGCAAAAGATATTATTAAGAGATCTCCGGACAAGGAAGAGTACGTTTGTGCAGCGGGTATCAGCCCATCCGGATCCATTCACATTGGTAATTTCAGAGATATAGCTACAAGTTATTTTGTATATAAAGCGTTGATCAAGCAGGGAAAGAAAGCCCGCCTGTTATTTTCATGGGATGAGTTTGACCGTTTCAGAAAGGTACCTGTTAACGTTAAGGAGATAGCTCCTGAGTTAGAGAACGAGATTGGTAAGCCATATGTAGATGTAAAGGATCCTTATGGATGCTGCTCTTCTTATGCAGAACATTTTGAAAAGGAATTTGAAGCATCTCTTTCCCGTTTTGGAGTAGAGGTTGATTTCCGTAGACAGAGTGAGAATTATCGCAGCGGAAAGTATGCGAAGTATATTATCCAGGCAGTACAGAAGAGAAAAGAGATTTTTGATATTCTTGATAAGTTCCGTCAGCAGGTAGCAACAGAAGAAGAGAGAGAGGCATATTATCCGGTAAGTATTTACTGTCCGGTATGTGGTAAGGATGAAACAACAATCATATCCTCTTCTGAAGACGGAGTAACATGTGAATATACATGTAAGTGTGGACATAAGGGCACATGGGATTTCAGTAAGGACTTTAATTGTAAGCTTGCATGGAAGATTGACTGGCCTATGCGCTGGATGATCGAAGGTGTTGACTTTGAGCCGGGCGGAAAGGATCATGCCAGCCCAGGAGGAAGTTATGATACAAGTAAGATCATCGCGAAGAAGATTTTCGGAGCGCAGGCACCTATGTTTAAAGGATATGAATTCGTAGGTATCAAGGGAACAACTGGTAAGATGTCTGGTTCTACAGGTCTTAATCTTACACCGGATACATTACTTAAGATTTATCAGCCGGAGATGATTTTATGGCTTTATTCTAAGTCAGAGCCGAATAAGGCATTTGATTTCTGCTTTGATGACGAGATTTTACGTCAGTATTTTGAGTTTGATAAGATGCTTAAGGTGTATCAGGCAGGTAAGGGCAAGAACTATGATTATATTGAAGGCATCATGCATAACTGTATGATCGAGGGTCGTGAGATTCATCCGGTACCAATGCAGCAGATCGTAAACTTTGGTTCTGTTGTAGATTTCAATGCAGACATGCTTGAGACGGTATTTGAAAAGATTGGTACACCATATAAGAAAGAAGAGTTTGCAGAGCGTCTTGAGCTTGCGAAGTACTGGTTAGAGAAGTGTTCACCAGAGAACATGAATACACTTCTTGGATACAGAAACTGGGATTTCTATAATACACTGAATGAGGTGGAGAAGAAGGAGATTGAGTTATTACATGACTTTATCGCTAAAGGTGAATATGATTTAGATGCTCTTAACAGCTTTATCTATACGATTCCTAGAGAGGCAGACCCAGACTTCCAGGAAGAGAATAAGAAGGCAGCACAGGCACAGTTCTTTAAGAACGCATATAATCTTATGATTGGTAAAGCCGCGGGACCAAGACTGTATTTATTCCTGTTTGCTGTAGAACCACAGAGATACCTTGGACTCCTTGATTTCTCTACTCCACAGACAGAAGAAGAGAAGGTTCTTGCAGCAGAAGCGAAGGCTGAGGCAGAGAGAAAAGCTGCAGAAGAAGAAGCCAGAAGAAAGGCTGCTGAGGAAGAAGAAGCCAGAAAAAATGCAATTGCACCGATTAAGGAAGAGATTACAATTGATGCGTTTGATAAAGTTGATATGCGAGTATGTAAAGTTATTAACTGTGAAGTTGTAAAGAATGCAAAGAGACTTTTAAAACTTACATTATTTGATGGATTAGATGAAAGAATTATCGTATCTTCTATTCGTGACGATTATACACCAGAAGAACTGATCGGAAGAAAGATTATTGTAATCGCGAACTTAAAGCCGGTGAAGTTTGCAGGTGTGAAGAGTAACGGTATGCTTATCGCAGCCAGCGGAGATGATTTCGGATGTAAGATTATCTTTGTAGATGATTGTGTACCAGAGGGAACAGCAATTCATTAAGCTGCTGATACCAGGGTCAAAATATTTTTTGACCCCAACATTATTTGATCATAGAATTTAATATTGAATTTAGTATTATAAGACATAAATTCATCACCTTTCCGGGATGATTTGTTAACAAAATCGTAACAAATGTTGCAAAAGTTACAGAATTATTAAATTTGTACTTGACTTTTGTTAATAATTATCGTAGAATATGTTACAGAAAGTTAAAAACACCGCACTGGAAAGGATTTATACATGAAGTTAACATATTTTGCAAACTGGAAATCATGCCTCCGCACATTAGTTTTAACGATGATGGTAATTGTAGCAGTGCTTGCAGTTAAGCCAGCAACTGTACAGGCAAAAGCATCTGATTATACACAGGATACAGAAGGATGGATTGAAGCTTGTCAGAAAGTCGGAAGAGACTTAACAAAATACAATTTTACATACGGAAGTCATAATAAGCCGACTCTTTCAGCCAGTATCAAACATGGAAGAAAGGCAAACTGTGCATCATATGTTTCATGGTGTCTGCAGGAATTCGGAGTACTGAAGAAGGGACAGACCTTTTACACTCGTGGAGGAAGAATTCATAAGAGATTCAAATCCTGGAGAGGAAAAGTTCAGATTATCAAAGTAAATAAAAAATTAACAGATGTTAATTTGCAGCCAGGTGATATTATTGGATGGAGAGATATCGTACATACTAATATTTATGTTGGTAAGAATGGCAAGGGACAGAAGCTTTGGTTAGACGGAGGTTCCGCAGGAACTCGCAGAGGAAGAGTAAGACGTTATTATTCTGCAGATAAGATTAAGACATTTAGTTATTTAAATAAACATAAGGTTTCTTTTATTATCCGTATTAAAGGATTGTAAAGATATTAAAAAGCGTATAAGTTTATGTTGAAGCTTATACGCTTTTTGTTTTTTTCAGAAAAGAAACGTGAGTGGAGGAGATACTCTTCTAAAAGAATAGTGAGGAGAGAGAAAACATGGTCGTTCGTTTTATTATGAGTTTTCTTGCTGCGTTAGCATTAAATATACGGTTTGATATTCCACAGGATATGAATCATTTGGCCAGCGAAAGTAAGATGCTTAATATATTTTATAATTTTCAGGGAAGTCTGACCGGTACGATGGCAGCGGCAACGATGGTATTTGTCTTGTTATGTATCATAGACAGATATCTTTATAAAAATAAAGGAAAAGTACATAGGACACCGGTACTATTTCTTATATGTTTTTGTATTGCAGTCGTATGGGTGATGGGAGAAAGTTTTTACAGGGTAAATTCCCTTACATTATTGCATATGGGAGCAGGACAGATGGTGAAAACTCTTGTCTATGTGACAGGTATCACCTGGTTCCTCTCTGAAATGTCAGCTTTGCTTGATTTGTTTTTACAGTCTGGCTGGGATTGGCTGCCAAAGAAAAAAGTGTTTTTCTGTGATGCCTACAATAAGCATCCATTTAAAGTTTCTGTTTTAGTATTGTTTGTATGCTGGTTGCCGAATTTATTATTATCTTATCCAGCGACCATGTGTATTGATGTGTGGAATCAGATGCTGCAATCTTTTGGATTCCAGAGATTCACGACGCATCATCCGCCGGCACATACTGTTTTGGCAGGCGCTTTTGAGAGAGTAGGATTACTGCTTGGAAGTGCAAATCTGGGCTTATTTTTATATATTTTATTTCAAATAATCTTATTTGCGCTGATTTTAGGATATATGTTTTACACAATGAAGGAGCTTGCTTCACCAACATGGTTAAAAGTTACAGCATTTATTATTGCCGTTTCTTCTCCATATTATACGCAGTATATCGGAATGATCGTAAAGGATACAATATATTCTTATTTTATATTGCTTTTTGTCATTGAGCTGGTGTACATACTTTTATTAAAACAGGAATATTGGAAAAGTAAAAAGCATTGTTTTCTTTTAGCAGCATCAATGATTGGCTCTGTTTTGTTTAGAAATAACGGAAAGTATGTTATCTATCCGATGATCCTATGTATTTTAATTACGGTATTTTTACAGAATAGAAACCAGCGTACAGATCAAGAGGAGAATCAAGATACAAGTTGCATCAGAAAGAAAAGTAGACGGACTCGGTATACGAAAACATTTATGACAGCAGTCATAGTGTGTCTGATTTCGGTTGCTGTTTCTTCAGGGGTTCAGAACTTTTTGACCAGACATTATAACATTGAACCGGGAGGGATTCAGGAAGCATTATCCCTGCCATTTCAGCAGACTGCCCGTTATGTGAAAGAGCATGAGGAAGAAGTAACGCAGGAAGAGAAGAAAGCGATAAAGGGAGTACTGGCATACAATAAGCTTGGTAAGTATTATAATCCAAAGATTTCAGATCCCGTCAAAGCTACCTATAAGAAAAAGGCAACGACAAAAGATCTGACAGCGTATCTTAAAGTGTGGGTACAGCAGGGGTTGAAGCATCCCGTCACTTATATAGAAGCAACAATGAATCAGAATTATTATCTGGTCTATCCACTGGTAGAGAACAGTACCGTTTATGATACAACAGCGCCGGACAAAGTCTCCGCAAAGAAACTGGCAGAAAAGTTAGGGGTTCATGAAGTTCCGGTGATTCAAAAACTGGATAGATGGAGAACTGGATTTAATAAGGTATTTTTTACCTTGCCTGTGTTTGGGCTTATGGCAAGTATGGCATTTTTTAATCTGATTTTAATCTATCTTTGCTATCATGGAATACGCAAGAAGATTCCACAACTGTTTTTGTTGGTGATGCCGCTTTTGCTTAGTGATGCGATTATTGTACTGGCTCCGGTTATTAAAGGACATCCAAGATATGCATTTCCGGTTATCTACTCTATGCCGATTGTATTTTGCACCTATTTATATTGGGCAGGAAAAAAGAATCAGTGAATCAGCAAGTAAGCTAAAAAAGCAAAAAAACGTAATAATTAGTAAAGACACTTGCTTGACTTTTCTTATACGAAACGATAAAGTAAAAGTATTAGCATATAAACAATTATAAGGAGGATTTTATGAAATTTACTAACGTAAAAAAGACCGTTTTAACGGGTGTTGTAATGGGTGCTGCATTATTTACATTTAATTTTACAGCATTACCTGGAAGTGTTAATCTCCCTGCAGTAGTTCAGGCGGCTGAAGCGAATTTTACAGGGGAGGAAGCAGGAAAGCTTTATTTAACCGGACAGCTTTACACAGGTATTGCATTAAAGGACGGTAAGCTTTATAACTACAAAGAAGGTGTACAGGGAGTTGCCTATACAGGAATATTTACAGGAAAGTATCTGAATGTAAGTACAGGTGCACAGGCACAGATTAACGGTGTATATTATCAGAACGGAAGTGTATTTTCTGGTGTTACAGGCAGAAAGTATTATGTAAAGGGTCTGTTACAGAGCAACTTTACAGGATGGAAGAAAGTTGGCGGAAAGATTTATTACTTTACAAAAGGTGTTGCTCCTGCAAAAGGATTTAAGATGTTAAAGAGCTATACCGGTGGAAGTACGAAGTATAAATATTACTTTAAAGAAGACGGTTCTCTTTCTACAAACTTATTTAAAGACTGGGGATATAACAAGTGTATTAAGACAAAGATGACGATTGAAATCAATACACAGACTCATAATGTTACATTCTATCTGTACGATAAGAAGACAAAGAAGTATATTATTCCAGCGAAGACAGTGCTTTGTTCTACATCTGCAAAGGCGAACGGAACACCTAGAGGACATTTCTTCTTAATGAAGACATCCGCAAAGAGATGGGTAAGAGTACCGAATAATAATACACGTTTCTATCAGTGGGCTACACGTATTGCAGGAACTCCTACATTAGTTCACAGTAGTGTATATACAAAGTATGGTAATAACAAGGCATTATCTGCATCTTATTATAATAAGTTAGGAAACAGTAATACATCTTACTGTGTTCGTATGCAGGCGGTAAACGCAAAGATCGTTTATGATATTGCAAAGAAGACACCAAAAAAACAGCGTACATGGATCAACATTGTAAAGAAAAATAAAAAGGGACCTTTCGGTGTTGTTAAGTTAAAACATACTACAGGTAAGTTAAAGAACTCCAGAAAAACTGATCCTACAGATCCAGTATTATTCCCTGGAAATCCATTCTCCGTTAAATAGTTTTAGCGGGGGAAGTATGGATGAATACTCAATTTTCTAAAAAAGATACAAATATCGTGAAGGGCGTTGCAATTATTGCAATGCTCTTCCATCATTGTTATGTAACCAATATTAATTTTAAGGCACACGGGGTATCGTTTGCACCATTTTCAAAAGGAACCGTTGTAACATTGTCTTTATGGGCAAAAGTCTGTGTTGGAATCTTTGTATTTTTAAGTGCATACGGTATTACGATTTCTTTGAAAAAGCTATATGATCAGAATAAATATGAGAGACAGAATATTTCCTGGCTTACAATACGAAGAGTGTGGAAGATTCTGAGCGGTTTCTGGCCGATTTATATTCTTGCGATTGTTGGATGTAAAGTTTGGGCACCGGAAAGCTTTGCCGTATATAAGCAGGGTATGACTCGAATTATTTATATGCTTATTGATTTTTCAGGGTTGGCTCATATTTTTGGAACACCGACTTTACTTGGAACCTGGTGGTATCTTGGACTTGCATTTATGGAGATTATGCTGCTTCCATTTCTTTATTATATGTATCGTAAATGTGGAGCATTTACTACGATTGCATTGAGTTATCTTCTGCCAATGGCATTATCATTGCCGATGAGCAGCAGTGTTGTACATTATCTTCCGGCTATGACGTTAGGTATCTGGTTTGCACAGGAAGATTTATTTCCTAAGGCTGCAGACTGGAAGATTCCGCATACAGGGCTTATGATAACAAGGGCAGCAGAGTTTTGTGTACTTGCTGTGTTCATTCTTGGAACCGTATGGCTTAAGACTTCAAAGTTTGGAAAAGTGCATCCGAATGTTACCGATAGTGTAACACCATTAGCAGTTATTTTATTCACTTATCTTTTCCTTGCAAGTATACCGATTCTTCGGGATATGCTGTGCATACTGGGTAAATACTCAATGAATATCTTTTTATTTCATAACTTTATCCGTTCGAGATGGTTTGAGGACTTCTCATATTCTTTCAGATTCTGGTGGCTGATTGTTATTGTATTAGTAATAGACTGTCTGCTGTTTTCTGTTGTTATTGAATTTTTAAAAGAAGTTCTGCGATATAATCACCTGACGATAAAGATAGAAAAGAAATTGCATGGAATGATAAGTAACGAATAATAAAAGGAAAGAAAGTTATGGAGAATTCAACACAACAAAATAAAAAATATTATAACGAGATTACGATTGCAAAAGGAATCGGTATTCTTCTTGTTGTATTAGGACATGCTTTAAAGCAGACGGGAGTAAGTAATGTACCGGGGAATGCGGTAATCAGTATAATATATAGTTTTCATATGCCCCTGTTCTTTGTGTTATCGGGATTTGTTTCTGTAAAGATTCTTCAGTATTCTAAGATGACAGAATACATAAACTATATAAAAAGCAGAGCAGCCCGCCTCCTGATTCCTTATTTTGTTATGGGAATTCTCTATATGCCTTTAAAATATTTTATGAACAGGTTTGCGATTAATCCCTATGATTTTTCACAGAGCTGGAAGTTGATTCTTGGAGATAATCCGAATACAACGATGTGGTTTTTATATACCCTTTTCTGGGTGTCGGTAATCGCATTGATTTTACTGAGGCGCTCAGTGCTGTTACCGATGCTTATTGCAAGCGCTATTCTTTCATGCACAGCTTTTATATTTAACTGGAGCTTCCGTATACCAAAGTATTTATTTTTCTTTATTCTGGGAATTTATATTAGAGATCATTATGACAAATTCACAGAAATCAGAAAGAATAAGTTGATTTTTATTTTGGTGGCAATCGCATTTATTATATGTAATATAGTAAATTATCAGATGGGGAGAGGAGAATTTATTACTTCTGTTTCAGGAACAATATTATGTATGTGGTTTTCTCTTTGGCTTGTAGAGAAGAATGTAAGAAGTTACGGCGTTTTGAAAAGTCTGGGTGATGCGAGTATGGATATTTATATTTTGTCAGACCCGGTACAGACGGTATCAAGATTAGCTTTATGGAACATATTACATATGCCAAATATTTTGGTTATTATTTTATGTTTTGTGTCAGGAACAGGCATATCATTTATTGCAGCAAAGTATATTCTGCGCAGATTCAAAGTATTTCGAATTCTGCTGTTTGGAGAATGTTAGTACATAGTTATTTACAAAACGATGTACCAGACGAATAAGACAGGAAGGAAGGCATTATGAAGAAAAGTTTATTAACAAAAGTAATGACATTAGCTATGGCAGCAGTGATGTTATTTAGTTTCAATATGACATCACAGGCTGCTGTAAAGAAAAATATTGATACAAATGATTCGATTTCATTATGGGTGGGAGATTCCCGAACCGTTCTCATCTATCAGGACATGGATATGAGAGCTCCAAATGGAACAAAATATCGCAATAAAGCACGAGTAGAGGGCAAATATCTTATGCTCAAGTATCGTGATTGTTATGCAGGACGAGGAACCGGATATAATCTGGTGCGCGGAGGAAGAACGAGAATACAGAACGTAGCAAGAAAAGCGGGTCGTCAGAATATTGTCTTTGCCTCCGGAGTAAATGATATTTATAATCCACAGGTAAGTCCATTCAGATCCTATGTAGGTGGTGGACGAGTAGCTCCAGCAAGTCCGGAAACCCTTGCTACAGAGTACTGGAAGTTATATGAGAGTTTTATCAGTAAATATCCGGAAGATCATTTTTATCTTCTCTCTGTCAATCCAGTGTACTGTACGCTTCGTTACAGAGGAAATACGGTAACAAACAGTAAGGTTATTCGTTTTAATAACACATTACGTAAGCTTGTTAAGAAGTCCGGTTATAAAAATGTGACGTATGTGGATACTTATAAGAATGTATTCCAGAAAAACGGCTGGGTTCATAAGAAGAGTGCATATCGTTACGCTATGAAGTACAGAAAGATGAATGTGCGCTATATGAGAGAAAGTTCCAGCTATCAGTTACATTACACCGATTCAGTAGATAAAAAGCTTTTTAAATATGTAAATGACTTTATTAAAAATGATATGAATATTAGCAAAGATATAAAGCAGAATTAATTACGGTTATTGCGGAAGACAAAAAGTAGCTTGTTGTAGTTAAGTATTCTTGAATTTATCAGGAGGAGGGTAACAGTTATGAGAAAACATAAAAAGTTATATACGCTATTAACAGTGTTGCTATTAACGTTTACGATGTTCATTCAGTTTAGTTGTTCTTCTGAGGGAGCAACCCGGCTGAGTGAGACAAATATAGTGATGACAGCAGGAACAAATAAAAAGTTAAAATTACGACAGGCTAAGGGGGCAGTTGAATGGTCTTCTAGTAATAAAAATATAGTTTCTGTTAATGAAAAAGGTAGAGTATATGCGTTAAAAGGTGGAACAGCCTATATTAAAGCAAAGACAAAAAAGAAAACATATAAATGTAAAGTTGTAGTTGTAGGATTTAATAAAGAAAAGCTAACCTTATCTAAAAAGAAAAAGTTTACTTTAAAAGTGAGAAATTCAAAAGCAAGGAAATGGTATTCTGGAAATAAAAAGATTGCGACAGTTACTTCAAAGGGTGTTGTAAAGGCTAAGAAAAGCGGAAAGACTACGATTGTTTGTATAACTCGTACCGGAAGAAAGATTAAGTGTAAGGTGTATGTACCGAAACTTGAAAATGCAAGTACAAAGATGGTTGTGGAAACAACAAGAGAAGTTGAAGTAGTTAACACGGCCAATGCATGTCGATGGTCCTCTTCATCCGGTGAGGTTGCCGCTGTTGACAATAACGGAACAGTACAGGCTTTAAAAGCAGGAAAGACAACGATTAAATGTAAAACAGGTAATGCTGTTTTAGAGTATGACTTGACAGTTATTAATCCAAATAATCTTGTGACAAAGAGAGCAGATCTTCCAGACAATACAAAGGTAGATCAGATAGATGTTACAGTGACAGGATATCCGAATAACCGAACATATTCTATTTATAAACAGAATGGAAAGAAAAATACAAGTGAACAGTTTCCACATTATATGCAGGGACATGGATGTTCCGCCTCGTCATTAACAACAGTACTCAGTGCTTACGCAGGAGTTACTTATAAGCCGACCTATATGATAGAAACTGTTGAGAGACAGTACTTTGGTGATGAGTGGGTAAAGAATTACAGTAAGAAAGACACGAATGACAGTAAGAGCCGTCCGATGCCAATCAGTTTATATGGAATGACGAAGATTCTGGAAGGTTATGGAGTAAGATATAAATATGTCAGAGATTTTTCAGACAGTCTGGCAAAGCAGGAAATCGAAGCACATTTACGGACTGGTAATCCGGTAATCTTTGTTGTTGCTGCTAAGAGCCGAAAAGATGGTGCAGTAGCGAACAAATGGACAAGCGGATATCACTGCATGACAATGCTTGGAATGACAGATACAAAGAAGGTAATCGTAGCAGACTCCGTAGACCGTTCTAGCAGTATTTTTGGAAATAATCAGAGAATAAAGTATGCATCACTTGGAGAATTGATTGGCTACATGTTCCCATGTACAAATACGACCTCCACATCAATATACTGGAGTGGAAAGGCAAGCAGCGGCGGTTACATTTTAATTAATCCGCAGAATCAATAAAGTACATCAGACAGAAAATGAGGACAGACATGAAAACAAGAATAAAAACAAGAATGAAAAAAACAATCACATTCATGCTCACAATGTTCATTCTGACAGTAGCACTTCCGGTAAATATACAGGCAAAGTCAGTAACGACACCAGTCTCACAGCTCCCGGAAAAGTCAGATGTAGGACAGATTACAGTTACTGTTAATTCTGAGAATGGTACAAGAAAGTATACAGTTTTTGGACAGCATAAAAATCCATGGAAGAAGACGAAGTATCTTGATATGCATGGATGCGCTGTTTCTTCTTTGACAGCGGTACTTTCTGCTTATTCTAAAAAATACAGGGACTATACTCCTGTTCAGGTGAAAAATATTGTGGAAAAGAAAGCACTTGGAACAGCTGCCTGGAAGCGTAATTACAGTAAACCAGTATTAAGACAGATGCCAATTTCCATGTATGGAATTTCAAAAGTACTGAATTATGCCGGTATCAAAACAAAGTATGTACGTACCTTTACTAATAAACAGGCAGAGAAACAGATATTAAAGCATCTTAAGACAGGGAATGCGGTAGTAATTGAAGCGAATAACCGAACACAGATAAATGGCCGTTTCAGTGCCAGAACAACCAGAAGATGGGCTCTTGGGAAGCATACAATGGTTCTGCTGGGACTCACCGATGATGGGAGAGTTATCGTAGCAGATTCTGCGCAGAGAACCTGGTCGAAGAAGAAACAGAGAATCAAATATACTACAGTGAAAGAAATTGTAAAGTATCTGATTCCATGTAAATCTTCAGCCAGAACTTACTATTTCTCCAGTACCGCAGCTTCTGGGGGATATGTGTTGGTAAATACGAAGTAATCCGGTTAATGCGGAGAAATAGAACAGCTTTCTCTGACAAGCAGCTTACATGGAAGCTCAATTCTTGCAGCACTATTATGTTCATTATGGATTCTGTCAAGAAGGAGCTTCACAGCATGGTGCGCCATTTCTTCTTTTGGAATATCAATGGTAGTCAGCATTGGTTTCGTCTGCTCTGATTCTCGGATATTATCAATAGAGATGATAGAAGGAACATATCCTTTTTTTCTACGATGCCGCAGACAGTCAAATACACCAAGTGCTGTACTGTCATTTGCACAGAAGATGGCAGTAGGAAGGGAAGCTCGTTGCAGAATGAGCTCCATTGTTTTCATTCCTTCCTCGCGGGTCTGGCTTGTTGGATAGATATTTGAGTAGTCAAGAGGAAGGCTGTGTGAAATTAAAGATTGATAATAACCGATATATCTCGCCTCATAGGAGCAATCTCCTATGTAGGCGATTTTTTTATGCCCAAGAGAAATCAGATAATTCATAGCGGTGATGGCTGCATTGGTTCCGTTACAGATTACTTCATCGTAGGCAAAGTCTGTTGGGTTACGGTCAATTCCAACAATATTACGATAGTGATTTTGCAGAGGGGAAATAAGCTCAGAAGGACATTTTCCGAGAAGAATGATTCCATCTGCATGTTTGTCAGTGGCAGAAAAAGAAGACTTTTCATTTAACATAGAAGTAACTTCCGGAAGAGTGAGGAACTTTCCAATGATACATTGCTGGCGTAAAAGTTCCTTTTTGAGAAACTCAAAAAGTTCGCTGAAAAATAAATCCTGAGAAAGCGAAGGAAAACGAGTAAGAAAAATATCAAAAGTCATCGTTTTTTCTTCGGTCCGCGCCAGACTAATTCCGGATTTTAAGGTTTGAGCGGCAGTGTTTGGTGTATAACGGATTTCCTGTGCGGCAGCCCAGATACGGGCTTCCAGTTCAGGACTTTTGCATTTATAATCCGGTTGATTTAAGACTCTTGAAACAGTAGATACTGAAGTGCCGGCAATGCGGGCTATTTCTTTTAAAGACATAAAAACCTCCTGATAACGTTATCAAAAATATTATAAAAATAGAATAAAAAAATCATCTGTATATCAGCTTATTATAAAAAATATGTTGCAAAAAGTCAATTTGTTCAAAAAAGATAACGTTATCAAAAAATGGCATTGTTGTTAAGGCGTTTTTCGAATAATATAAATACAACACATGTGAAAGCAAGAAGAACTGATGTCAGGCAGAAAAATCAAAGAAAGGACGAAAAGGTATGAGACGGAATATAAAGAAGATTTTTATGATGGCAGGAGTAGTAGCAATGATAGCGGGGCTTACAGGATGCGGAACAAAGAAGAGCGCAGGAAAAACAACAGAAATTAATGTGGGTTATTTTAATAATGTAACACATGCACAGGCTCTTTATATGAAAGCACAGGGAACACTTGATAAAGCATTTGACGGAAAGGCAGCAGTGAAATGGACTTCCTTTAATGCAGGTCCTTCTGAAGTGGAAGCATTATTTTCAGGAAATATCGATATTGGATATATTGGACCGGTTCCGGCGATCAGTGCCAATGTAAAGTCAAAGGGAGATGTGAGTCTGATATCTGGAGCTTCTCAGGCAGGAGCGGAACTGGTAAAAGCACCCGGTTCGGATATTAAATCTGCAAAAGATTTAGATGGAAAGACGGTAGCGATACCGCAGATTGGAAATACACAGCATTTGTGCCTTTTAAAGCTGCTTTCAGATAATGGTTTAAAAACAGTAGAAGAAGGTGGCACAGTTACGGTAACGGCTGTAGAAAATGCAGATGTTCAGAACATGATGGATCAGGGAAATATAGATGCAGCACTTGTTCCGGAACCATGGGGTTCTACACTTGTAAAGAACGGAGCAGAAATCGTTCTCGATTATAATCAGGTTTATATGGAAGGCAATTATCCAGTAGCGGTAGTTGTTGTGAGAAATGAATTTTTAAAGGAGCATCCGGACTTAGTAAAAGAATTTTTAAGACAACATGAGGAAGCGACAGATGCAATTAATCAAAATGTAGACAAAGCAGCGGAGATTATCAACAATGAGATTAATGCAGCAACAGGAAAATCACTAAGTGCGGACATTTTAAAGACAGCATTTCAGAAACTTACGATTTCAACAGATGTAAATAAAGATGCAGTTGATGATTTTGCAGCAATTTCACTTGATCAGAAATTTATTAATCAGAAACCGACCGATGATTTTATCTCCGTTGAGGAGACAAACACATCTGCAAAATGATGGATAGGACAATGTTTTGAAGAATGGCATTTTAAAGGAGACAGAGCATGGCATTATTATTAAAAAATGTAGGAAAAACCTTTGAAAATACAGGGCAGGCTACTTTAAAAAATATAAATCTTGAAATAAAACCGGGAGAGTTCCTCTGTGTAGTTGGGAAAAGCGGATGCGGCAAAAGTACGCTGCTGAATCTGATTGCAGGACTGGAAAAACCGACAGAAGGAAAAATTCTTTTAAATGGAAAAGAAGTGAAAGCACCCGGTTCGGAACGGACAGTGATGTTTCAGGAACACGCTCTGTTTCCATGGCTGAATGTAATTCAAAATATAAAGTTTGGAATGGAGATAAACGGAGTTCCAAAGAAAGAGCAGGATTACCGCGCGGAAAAGTATTTGAAAATGATGCAGCTTGAAGACTATAAAAATTATGCGATACATCAGCTCTCCGGAGGTATGCGCCAGAGGGTAGCATTAGCAAGAGCATTTACAATGGATTCAGAAATTTTACTGATGGATGAACCCTTTTCCGCACTTGATAAACAAACATCAAACCATTTAAGACAGGAACTGCAGGATATATGGATGAAAACACATAAAACAATATTTTTTATTACACACAGTGTAGAAGAAGCGGTTTATCTTGGAGACAGAGTTGTAGTAATGTCAGGAGAAGACGGCGGAATCAAAAATATTGTACCGATAGAGTTAGATAGACCAAGGCATGTCTATAACGAGGACTTCATTGCCTATCGACATAAAATATTAGAAGAGATCCAGGGAGGGGATTACTGATGAAAAAAATATGGAAATCCAATATAACAGGAGAAATACTGTTCCTTCTTGGTGTTATTCTTTTATGGCAGATTTTATATATGATCGGTGTTGACGGACTTGGAATATGGAAAGCCTATGCGATGCCGTCACCAAGTGGTGTGTGGAATTCATTTACGGAAATGATAAAGCAGGGAACCTTACTATCGGCAATGGGGAACAGTTTACTGCGTGGGGCAATAGGATATATTCTTTCCCTTATGATTGGAGGAGTTATTGGAGTATTTATGAATCATTTTTCATTTTTACATAAAAATTTAAGACCTCTGATTATGGGAATACAAACACTGCCAAGTATTTGCTGGGTACCATTTTCTATCTTATGGTTTGGATTAACACAGACAGCAATCATCTTTGTAGTAATTATGGGATCTGCATTCAGTATGGCAATCGCCGTAGACAATGCGATACTAAACGTCCCTCCAATCTATAAAAAAGCAGCGCTTACAATGGGGGCAGATCAAAAACAAATTTATTGGAAAGTTATATTTCCCGCAAGCCTTCCGGAATTAATATCAGGTATGAAACAAGGCTGGTCATTTGCATGGCGCGCATTAATGAGTGGAGAAGTAATGACGACATCCATTGGACTTGGCCAGACATTAATGACAGGGAGAAATCTTGCAGACATCAATCAGGTTATGCTCGTCATGGTAGTTATTGTGGTAGTTGGAATCGTGATTGATCAGGTGATCTTTCATAACCTGGAAAAAAGAATACTAAGAAAAAGAGGATTGACAATTTAGCAAAATACAGAAATGAAAAAGGACAGGGATTATCACTGCAATCCCTATCCTTTTTTCGTTTCGTTTATTTGCAACCCATTTCCTGTTCTGTTATACTAGAAAATAACTTTAGGACAGTACATAATGTATGAAATGGAGATTATTATAGAATGAAAAAATTAGTAATTGCAGAGAAACCGTCTGTTGGACGGGATATTGCCCGCGTGCTTGGCTGTAAGCAGCAGGGGAAGAAATATATTGAAGGTAATGAATATATTATTACCTGGGGACTGGGGCATCTGGTGACACTGGCAGACCCGGAAGGCTATGATAAGAAGTTAAAGACATGGAGAATGGAAGATCTTCCAATGATGCCGGAACGTTTTAAGCTAGTAGTTATACCACAGACAAGAGGGCAGTTTCAGGCAGTGAAGTCTTTGATCGAGCGAAAGGATGTTGGGGAAATTATTATCGCAACGGATGCCGGACGAGAGGGTGAACTGGTTGCGAGATGGATTCTTGCGAAGGCAGGGAATAAAAAGCCGTTGAAAAGATTATGGATTTCTTCTGTGACAGATAAAGCAATTCGTGAAGGATTTGCACATCTTAAGAATGCGAAAGAGTATGAGAATCTTTATCATGCTGCAACGGCGAGAGCGGAGTCCGACTGGCTGGTGGGAATGAATGCAACGCGAGCGTTGACTTGTAAGTATAATGCACAGCTTTCCTGTGGAAGGGTGCAGACACCGACTTTGGCAATGATTGCAGCAAGGGAGGAAGAAATCAGACATTTTACACCGAAGCCGTATTATGGTTTACAGCTTATTGGTAAGGGAATTACATTTACTTGGAAAGATAAAAAGTCCGGAAGTGCGGCAACATTTTCCAGAGAAAAAAATGAAGAAATTTACAAAAAGATTTTAGGAAAGACAGTAGAGGTTATTGAAGTAAAAAAGACGAAAAAGACTTCACAGCCGGAGGGACTTTATGACTTGACCGATCTTTCAAGAGATGCGAATCAGCGCTTTGGTTTTTCTGCCAAACAGACATTAAATATTATGCAGAGCCTTTATGAACATCATAAGGTGCTGACTTATCCAAGAACAGATTCGAGATATCTGACAACGGATGTGGCAGAGACTCTGCGGGAACGTGTGGAGGCGATTGCAGTTGGTCCGTATAGAAGCTTTACTAATACAGTGCTGAAGGGAAAGATTACTCCGAAGAAATCTTTTGTTAATAATCAGAAAGTATCCGATCATCATGCGATCATTCCAACAGAACAGCCGGTTATCCTGGCACAGCTTTCAGTAGATGAGCGAAAGATTTTCGATCTTGTTGTTAGGAGATTCCTTGCAGTTTTATATCCTCCTTATGAGTATGAACAGACGAAGATTACCATACAATGTGAAGGGGAAACATTTTTTGCTGAAGGAAATGTTCCATTAAACAGGGGATACAAAGAAGTAACTGCGCCGGAAGGAGATGAGAATGGAAAGGTATTTCCATCTTTAAAAGAAGGCGAAGTAATCGGGGAATTTACTTTGAAAAAAACCGAAGGAAAGACAAAACCGCCGGCGAGATTTACAGAAGGAACGTTATTGAAAGCGATGGAGAATCCAGTAAAATATATGCAGCAAAAGGATGCAAAAGCAGCAAAAACGTTACAGGAAACCGGTGGACTTGGAACGGTTGCAACAAGGGCAGATATTATTGATAAGCTGTTTGGCAGCTATCTTATTGAAAAAAAGGATAATGAAATATTTATTACAGGTAAGGCAAAACAGCTGTTGTCTCTTGTGCCGGAAGATTTAAAGAAGCCAGAACTTACCGCTGAGTGGGAATCGAGGTTATCTGCGATTGCAAAAGGTAAGGCAAGTGATAGAAAGTTCATGAAAGAAATTGAAACATACACAAAAGAACTGATGAAACAGATCCAGAATGGAACAGGAACTTTCCGTCATGATAATCTGACGAATAAAGTTTGTCCGGAGTGTGGAAAGCGTCTTCTTTTAGTAAATGGTAAACAGGGTAAGCTCTATGTCTGTCAGGATAGAGAGTGTGGATACAAGGAACGGATTTCCCGAATGACAAATGCTCGTTGTCCGGTTTGTCATAAAAAGATGGAACTGATCGGAGCAAAAGAGAATCAGAAGTTTGTATGTTCTTGTGGGCATAAAGAATCGATGCAGGCATTTGAAAACCGCCGAAAGAAAGAAGGAGCCGGTGTTTCTAAAAAAGATGTGGCAAATTATATGAAAAAAATGAAGAAAGAAGAAAAACAGCCACTGAATAATGCACTTGCAGATGCGCTGGCAAACCTGAAGTTATAGGATACAGCCAGTACGGAAGTGAGTAAATAAAAATGAGGATTTAATTTATGAGTATAAAAAGAGTGATTTTAACTTCTTTATTTTGTGTAGCAATGTTATTTGCAGCAGGAAAAAAAGCAGAGGCAGCTTTTCCTTATGATATGGAGCAAAAGCCAGTAATGGCAGCCTCTATAAAGAGCGAAAAAGTATCTGTTTATGAAGATGTATCACTGAAAAAGTTGTTAAAGGAAGTGAACGGCAGCAAGCTAAACATAGAGGCATACAGAGTCAGTGGAAAAAGTATTTACGGAAAGTATACAAGTGGAAAGGAATCTGGTTTCGGCTGGTTTTCCCTTGATACTTTTGTAGTCGATCCTGATTATAAAAATGTGTATGCAACAGTACGAGACGGGATGTACATTTATACGAATCGAAGTTTTTCAAAGGTACAGACAACGATTAAAAAGTATAGTGGGATTATCGTCATCAGTAAAAAAGATGGGGACCGTCAGGTGATTTGCGATAAAAAAGATCATTATGAGATTGGATGGATGACCGCTGGGGCATTTTCTAATACATTGCTTTATGACGGAAGAGAAAAACAGACAGTAGCAGATGGCATCTATGAATTTGGATGTGGATATCAGGATGATAAAAACGGCGGAGCAAAAGATCAGACAGAAATGGAAGGCTATCAGAAGTACACATTTAAGATAATGCATATTACACAGAATAAATACTATATTCAAAATACAGAAGATGGAAAGTATTTATCTGTGGTATTTCAGAGTGTTTCAAGGGAAAATGCAGCGAAGGGGAAAAAGGGAAGTTATAAACTTTGTTGGACAGAAAAACCAGAAGAAGTACGAGGGCGGTTTGAATTGCAGCGATTAAATGGAGCCTATACGATTCAGAATGTGTCGAGTAAGCGTTTCCTTGCGGAAGAAAAAGATTCTGCAGATTCTGTGAGCTTGACACTTTTCACAGGAAGAAGTGATATAGGGAGTCACTGGCGGATTCATGCGACACAAAAGATGAGTAATACAAAGAAGCCATTTGTCATTACCCAATATGATCCGGAGTGGTGTGCGACACCATATGGCGGAGGTGGATGTATGGGAACTGCAGGCTGTGGAATTCTTGCAACAGTAAATGCTGTTTACGCATTGAACGGTCAGTATATGGATGTAATGGAGCTTGCCAATTATGCAGTGAAGAAAAATTACCGTATTGTCGGAAGCGGAACAGATGATGGTATTTTTAAGGCAGCAGCAAAGAAATACGGAAAAAAATATGGATTTGCCTGGGATGGTGGAAGTGGAAGCATCGACGTTTTAAAGAAAAAGCTTAAGGCAGGAGATACAGCAATCGTTCATGTACAGGGACATTATGTTTGTATTTCTGATTATAATAAAAAAACAAAGAAATATCTTTTACTGGATTCCAATTATCTGCCAAAACGTGCAACTTCCGCTTTTGGTGATTGGATTAAAGTAGACAGACTTTTATCCGGGGCATTAGAATCCCAGTATTTTTATTTCTTTAAACTTAGTGAAAAGTAATGATGAAGTAGCAGCGATGTAGTGGAGCAGGTATTCGGGATATGATTTTGAGAACGAAGTCTGTAGAGTGAAAATACGAAAAGCAGGGAAATGAATATGAAGAATAAAGAAGATTTAAAAAAGGAACTGATCAAAATCGATCATAAAAGTTACGGAATGTATAAAACGCTTGGAGGTAGTTACAGTTACGGAAATTATATTTTGCATATAGATCATGTACAGGGAGATCCCTTTGCTTCTCCTTCCAGACTTCGTTTTGAAGTGAAGAAGGAAACGCATGGATTTCCGGAAGAGTATTATGAAGAAAAACATCGCAGACTGGCATTAGAAGATCAAGTGCTGCGCCGGTTTTTAAGGCAGCTTCGTCAATTAGATAAAGGATCTATGGGTTCTGGTAAGAGCGGAAGAATTACGACCTGTCCGGCAAATCAGACGGTGCAGGAAAGAATCGCGGTTGTTTTTTCTAAGGATAGAATGGAACTTCGTTTTGAAATGGGATTTCCGGCGAGAGGAAGAACAATTATGGCAAAAGAGATGCAAAAACTTGTTTTTGATATTTTGCCGGAACTGGCAGAAAGCTGTTTGTTTTATCGTAAATGGGATACAAAGAGTAAGAGCTTTTTGGAAAAAGCTGTTTCTCTTGCAGACGATCAAAAGGAATTACGCCGGTAGCTAAAAGAAAGAGGATTGATAGGTTTTGTGGCAAACGGTGCAATATTACCAAGAGAAAGTGGCATTTCCGATCGTCCAATGCGGGATGCAGTGCCATTTATTTCACCGGAATCCTTACAGATTGAAATAGAGCTTCCACATAAAGGAAAGATGATCGGAATGGGGATTCCTAAAGGAATTACTGTTATCGTAGGTGGCGGTTATCATGGAAAGTCTACATTATTAAAAGCGTTAGAACAGGGAGTATATAATCATATTGCAGGAGATGGGAGAGAATATGTCGTAGCAGATGCTACAGGAATGAAAATCCGGGCAGAAGACGGCAGAAGTATTTTGCATACAGATATTTCTTTGTTTATTAATCATCTTCCTGCCGGACAGGATACCGTAGATTTTTCTTCGGAAAATGCAAGCGGAAGTACTTCTCAGGCGGCCAATCTGATAGAAGCCATGGAAGCTGGAGCAGAATTGCTGCTCTTAGATGAAGACACCTCTGCAACGAATTTTATGATTCGGGATAAAGTGATGGCAAAGTTAGTTTCTGATGAAAAAGAACCGATTACAACCTTACTTCGTCACATACGTGGAATTTATAAAACGATGGGAATTTCTTTTATCATTGTTGTAGGAAGTTCTGGAGATTATTTATCCGTAGCAGACCTTGTGCTTCAGCTAGATCATTATAAAGTAAAAGATGTTACAAAAGAAGCAAAGGAAATCTGCGAACAATGCCAGATTGCAGGGCAGTATGCGGAAAAAGAAGTTTGTATGCCGGAATTTTCCCGTAAATTAAAACCAATAAAATCTGCTAGAAGAAAGTTAAAATCAATGGGAACAGATACGGTGCTGATCGACAGGGAATCCATTGATGTGCGTTACTTAGAACAGCTTTCAGAAAGTGGACAGACAACAGCACTTGCCTATATGATGGGATGGATACTAGATCATGTAACAAAAGAAGAAGATATTCAGGAATTCATAGAAAATATGTATAAGCTTATCGAGAGAAAAGGAATGGCAGCGGTAATTCCTGCAAACTATTCTGCCGGACATCCCGTTCTTCCAAGAAAGCAGGAATTGTATGCCTGTCTTAGCAGATACAGAAGTGCCAAAATTGTAAAAAAATATATGTAGATTTTGTGAAAATGATTGAGAATAGAGTGAGATTAATGTAAAGTAGAATAAAGTAGGTGAAGGGTAAACTAACAATAAAAAAGGAGAATTTATAATTTATGATAAAGAGAAAGATATTTATTGCGACGGTATTGTTAGCATCTATGTGTATGGTGGGTGGATGTGCTACCTCAAAGTCCGGAGAAAAGGCTGCGGAAGCGACAACAGAAGCAGCTGCTACAACAGAGCAGACAACACCGGTAGAACTGAACGCTTCTGAATATGTGAAGCTTGGGCAATATGAAGGACTTACGATTAAAGGTTCTTCAACTAAGGTCACAGAACAGGAGATAGAAGATAAGATTGATGAACTGGCTGAAGAATATACAGATTACAAGGAGATTACCAGTCGTGATATTGTTCAGAAAGAAGATTATCTGAATATCGATTATGCAACAACGATTGATGGTAAGGAGAATGAAGATTATTCTGACAGCAGTATTGACATTCATTTAGGGGAAGGAAACCTGAATGTAGATGATGATGTCGA
The DNA here is from genome assembly GCF_900209925.1 of Anaerobutyricum hallii. Taxonomy (NCBI): domain Bacteria; kingdom Bacillati; phylum Bacillota; class Clostridia; order Lachnospirales; family Lachnospiraceae; genus Anaerobutyricum; species Anaerobutyricum hallii. The sequence continues at coordinate 85,233 of NZ_LT907978.1, forward strand.
TATAGACGAGAAGCTTGTAGGAAGTAAGGTTGGACAGGAAGTAGAGGTGGAATTTACATTTCCGGAAAGCTATGAAGATACTTCTGTAGCGGGAAAGAAGTGTCAGATGACAGTGACGATTAATGCAATAGAAAAAGAAGTTGTTCCGGAAATCACAGACTCCTTCATTAAAAAGAATACAGACTATTCTACATTAAAGGAATATAAACAACAGGTCAGAAAAGATCTTATTTCCGATAAGAAGACAGAAGCACAGCAGAATAATGAAGATGCGCTCTGGACAAAGATTATGGAGAATGTAACGCAGATTAAAGAGTTCTCGGAAGATGCAGTTAAGCAGGAAGTGAAAAATGTTAAAATAGAGAATAAAGAAATGGCAGAGTACTTTGGCATGAGCGTAAGTGACTTTATTGAGCAGTATAACGATATGTCAATCGAAGAATATGCCAAAGATTCGCTTAAGAGACAGTGCGTGCAGGATTTGTTAGTAGAAGCAAAGAATGTAACGGTAACAGATGAAGAATTGAATAAAGAGATACAGTATTATATTGACGAATTAGGCTACAAGGATAAAAAAGATGTTTTAGATACAATGCCGGAGGAAGAAATCCGTTCAGAATTACTGTATACCAATCTGATGACAGCATTATTAAAAGATACAAAGATTCAGAAAGCAGAATAGGGCCACAGTCAATCATGGAAAAGGAAATGAAAAAGAATAAAAGTAACGATAATTTTCAAATAAAATTAAAGTAAAAAATGCTTGCATTCATCTTTTGTTTATGATAGAATTAATATCCGTAAGCGGATATGGCGGAATTGGCAGACGCGCTAGATTCAGGTTCTAGTGAGCATTACGCTCATGCAAGTTCAAGTCTTGTTATCCGCAGCATAAAACCATTATGATTCGTTATGAGTCATAATGGTTTTTTTTACAAAAATTTTACGTATATATGATCATAATAAAAAAGTAAGACAGTCATTATTACGTAGGACCTGGAAAGGGAGGGTGCGCTTATGAGTAACTGTATCACTACATACACGAGAAAACATTTTGACCCTGTAAATCCTGAGCCAGTGGATATAGATATTAAAGACATTGCACATGCTCTTTCAATGATATGCAGAGGAAATGGACATGTCAGTTCTTTCTGGTCTGTAGGGGAGCATTGTATTTTATGTGCAAAGGAGGCGGCTGCAAAAGGATATGCAGATCGTTTAGTACTCGCTGCGCTTTTACATGATGCAAGCGAGTGTTATATGTCAGATGTGCCAAGGCCGTTAAAACAGAACATGAAGCAATATAAAGAGCAGGAGAATCATTTATTAGATGTGCTTTATACAAAGTTTTTAGAAACTCCGCTGAGCGAAGAAGAAGAAAAGCTTATAAAAGAAATTGATAATGCATTATTGTGGTATGATCTGAAGTATTTATTAGATGAGGAATTAGAAGAAAGGCAGCCGAAGCTTCATGTAGAGCCTGATTATACGGTAAGAGCATTTTCTGAGGTGGAAAAGGAATATTTAGAGATATTTAAACGATATAAAAGATAAGATAAAATATAATGAATTAAATGACAAATGTTATAAGATATACGCTCGGAATTTTTGACACCGGTTTTCGGTTAATGTTCCGAGCGTAAGTAGTTTTAAGAAAGGCTGGAAGCGGAAAAATATGAAAGAGAAAGAAGATATAATAGAGAATAAATGGGACAAATTACTGAAAATACATACAATGGGACGTGATGATTCTAACGCAGATCAATACCATTATCCATATGAACCTACACCATATTCTGTATTAGAAAGATTAGCTAATACAGGAATCATACGAAAAAATAATACACTGCTTGATTATGGCTGTGGAAAAGGGCGTGTAGACTTTTTCCTTTCATATCAGACCAGGTGTACATCTGTTGGTGTGGAATATGATGAAAGAATCTATAATAAGGCAGTAGAAAATAAAGAAAGTGCTATTTCTACAAGAAGAGTATCTTTCAAAGCGGAAAATGCAGAATATTTTGCTGTACCAAAAGAAGTGGATAGAATCTATTTCTTTAATCCATTTTCCCTGGAAATATTACAAAAGGTAATGCATAAAATATTAGAATCTTACTACGAAAATCCTCGGGAAATGAAATTACTTTTTTATTATCCGTCAGATGAATACATCTCCTATTTAATGACAGTAAATGAATTAATATTTGCAGATGAAATCGACTGCAGAGATTTATTCCAGAAAAATGATTCCAGAGAAAGAATTGTGATATTTGAACTTTAAAAATAATCTTGATTTCTAAGAATACTCTTTTTTTGATACTGACATTATTTTTGAAACAAAATAAGACTACGAGGTAAAATAAAATGGAAAATAAACATATTCATGAAAACGAATATATAAAAAATAAAGATAAAACACAAAATAAATACCATATTCATGAAGCAGCTTATATGGACGAACATATGCAGGAATATGTAGGACAGCATATATATGAACATACACATATAGATGAACATGGGAAAGCTCATACACATACTCATAATCCAGAAACCGTAAAAAATGAATTGAATCGTATTGCCCGCATTATCGGCCATATGAAGTCAATCAAGACGATGATTGAATCGGGGAGAGACTGTAGTGAAGTTCTTATACAGTTAGCAGCAGTTGATGCCGCAATAAAGAGCCTAAGCAGAGTTATTTTAAAAGAGCATATGTCAACCTGTATCGTCGATGCGATAAAAACAGAAGATACTGAAGCAATTGAAGCATTGAATGAAGCAATAGACAAATTTATAAAATAAAATACTAATTTGAGGGACTAAAGAAACGAAAACCAGAAATTTGATAGAAAAGAAAATGTGAAGATAGTCGCTTCGTAGAAAATGCCTGACCGGCATTTTTACTGGCTCCGACATCACATTTTCTTTTCTATCAAATTTCTGGTTTTCTGTCCTTTGGCTCCAGATGGAAATTAGTATTTAAATCTTGGATGGGAATAAGGGGATTGTCCAGAAGGCTATGGTTTTTAATCAGAGAACTGTTTCCCCATAAGAAATTCGCCATAAAAAAATAGCAGTGAAGGTCAAAGCCTTCCAATTAATAAGATTTCTTTCTCTATAATTCCGTTAAAATTTCGTTAACAATTCCTTTTCCTTTAGAAGACCGGCTACAAATCCAGTGGGAAAATATTCTCCTCTGGAGATTTTTATTCTAGTGAAAACCATAGACTTCTGGACAATCCCCTCTTTTTCCCTCAGACTAAAATACTAATTCCTCATCAAGAACAGACAGCCGCTGAAACAAACTTTTATGCTGAATTGTAAGAAAAGCTATGATAAAGAAAAAAGAATGGTATGCTTCCTTTTAGGTAGACAGTTGAAAAAAATAAAACTGTTTATCTGAAAGGGGGCATTTTTTATGGATAAGATTTCTCCAGAAGAAAAAATACAATGGATGGAAAAAATTCTTCAGAAAAAAGAATCCATCAGTTCTGTTGCATCAAAAATAGGAGTTTATTATACGACCGTTGATAAATGGCTTAGAAATTATCAATCAATTGGACCGGAAGCTTTTTTTCGAAAAGGTCATACCTATCGAACTCCTGCTCAAAAAGAAGCAGCTGTTTTCGATTATCTTTCTGGAAAAGGTTCTCTCCGGGATATCTGTGCCAAACACAAAATTTCAGATGCACAGATACTCAGAAGATGGATTATGAAGTATAATAGTCATGATAAGGAAACAGGAGGTAGACCAATCATGACTAAAGGCAGAAAAACTACATTTGAAGAACGTGTCGAGATCGTTCAATATTGCATAAAACATTCTCATAACTATTCGGAAACAGCAAAAAAATTTCACATTTCTTATCATCAGGCCAGAAGTTATACTATAAGATATGAAGAAAACGGGGTGGATGGGCTGCAAGATAAGCGGGGAAAGAGAAAATCCCCAGAGGAAATGACGGAAGTAGAAAAACTGCGTGCAGAAGTAAGACTTCTGCGTGCGGAAAAAAGACGGGCAGAAATAGAGATATCTTTCTTAAAAAAATTAGAAGAGATAGAGAGGAGGGGAGGCTGAGCCTGATACGCCAGGAACATATCTATCGGGCAATCAAGGAAGAACACGAAAAATATAACTATCCAATCCTGTTATTATGTGAAATAGGTGGAATCGCCAGATCATCCTACTACAAATGGCTCCATCACGTAGAGACACCGAACGAGAGATTTAACGAGGAATTGGCAGAGAAACTGGAACAATTACATGAAAAACATCCAGATATGGGATATAGAAGGTTAAATGACAAGCTGCGCCACGATGAAGACATTCGGGTAAATGATAAGAGAATCCTCCGTATTTGCAGAAAAAAACAGATCCGGTCCAACTTAAAGAGCCGGTATAATGGCTGTACCAGAGCATCAAACAACCCAGCATTTATTGCAGAAAACATTCTTAATAGAGAATTTAAGGCAGAACACCTTAATGAGAAATGGGTTACTGATGTAACGGAATTCAAATATGGAAACACCTTAGACAGTGTTCATAAAATATATTTAAGCGCTATATTAGACTTATGTGATAGACGGCCCGTTGCATATGTTATTGGGGATAGTAATAATAATGCGCTGGTATTTGAAACTTTTGATAAAGCAGTAAAGGCAAATCCAGAAGCCCATCCTATTTTTCACAGTGACAGAGGATATCAGTATACCTCCCGAAGATTCCATCAGAAATTGGAAGAAGCAGGAATGATACAGAGTATGTCGAGGGTAGCACACTGTACAGATAATGGAGTAATGGAAGGCTTTTGGGGAATCTTGAAACGGGAAATGTATTATGGAAAGAAATTTGAGAGCAGAGAAGAATTAGTGAAGGCAATCACAGAATATATAGATTACTATACAAACGACCGACCACAGAGAGGACTTGGAGTATTAACACCAATGGAATTTCATGAAAAGCAACGATTGGCGGCATAAAAATGTTGCCCGATATCCAACCGGGCAACACAAAAATTTTATATTTTTTTAATTGTCTACTTGACGGGATGCACACCAGAATTGTTATAAGTATTGTATTTTGTGACTTTGCGCTATGGAATTCTGACCATAGGAACTTGGGACTCGTTTTTCCCAAGTTCCTGTTTTTCTGGGCAGAATGGAATGCTTAGCGCAACGGAACAAAATCAAACTTATAACAATTCTTTTTTCTTTACAAGACTAACTACAATTCGGCTTGGTATCTTCTACATAAAGCGGTGTCTGTCTCCCCAGTAAATTAGTAGTTTGTTATTGACATTTTCTTGGAAAAGGATTATGATATACAAACAAGTTCGCTAGTGAACAGATTCCTAACGAACTAAATAAAGGAGATATGAAAGAAAATATGTATTCTCATAAAAGCAAGCAAGGAAAGCTTTGAAGAGTGCATGATAACAAACGGAGGATAAAATATGCGAGATTCTATAATTAATATCTGTGGAATGAATATGCGTAAGCTTTTGGAGAAAAAATCTGAAGTGCTGGTGCAGAAATACGGAGTGAGAAATGTGGAGTTGGAGATTCTTTTGTTTTTATATCATTCATCATGTGGAGATACGGCGAAGGATATCGTAGAGCAGAAGAATTTATCTAAGGCGCATATTTCAAAGTCTGTGGATAATTTGCGGGCAAAGGGATTCGTTGTTTTGATAGAGGATGACAATGATCGTAGAAAGAGACATATTGAGTTGACACAAAAAGCGGAGGAGGCAGCGAAGGAGATGTTAGAAGTTCATAATGATTGTAAGCGTATTATTATGCGGTATGTGACAGAGGAAGAAAAGGCAGTTATGGATCGTGTGATGCAGAAGATGCTTCGCAGTTTGGATGAGGAACTTCAAAAGTAACAGAATTAGTCTGATTAGAAGAAAGGAATGTAGTATATGAAGTCAATGGCAATAGAAAGGGAATTTGGCAGCGGAGGACGGGATATCGGAATTCGCATTGCGAAAGAGGCACAGATTCCTTACTATGATGGACAGCTGCTGATTGAGGCCGCTAAAAGATATGGCATAGAGATTGCAGATCTTAAGGAGTTTGACGAGAATAAAGTAGGAAGTCTTCTCTATAATATCGCGATGATGGCAGGCTATAATCAGTATGAAAATATGGTGAAAATTAATGAGATTTTCTATGGAATGAAAGAGACGATTAAGAATCTTTATGCAGAAGGTCCGGCGGTTTTTATCGGAAGATGTTCTACAGAAATTTTGAAATCCTGTGAAGATGTTGTGACAGTTTTTGTCCGCTGTAGTGATAAGGAGAAGAGGGTACAGCGCATTTTTGATAAGGAAAATGTAGATACGATGCAGAAGGCACGTCGTTTAATGGACAGAAAGGATTGGGGCAGGGAAAGGTATTTTAAGTTCTGGACGAAAAAGGACTGGAAGGACGAGAAGAACTATGATCTGATTCTTGATACAGCGAAGCTTTCTTTGGAGGAGTGTTCAGAGATTTTATTGAAGAGGATGAACGAGTAGGCATTGGAAAGCATAATAATAAACGATGCGGATTTTTGATGAACTTAGTAGTCAGAGTAAAATTGTTTTGACAAAAAGTAATTGGAGGACATAAAGAATGACAAAAATATTTAAAAATATGGCCCCATACTGGTATATGATCGTTGCGATTGTGCTGTTGCTTATTGTGCAGGCGTTTGGCGATTTGTCGCTGCCGCAGTATACGTCAGATATCATTGATGTGGGAATTCAGAATAAAGGTGTGGAGCATATTCTTCCTGTGAAAATGATGGAGGATGAGTATGAGATTTCGCAGTTGTATATGACTTCAAAAGAGAAGAAAGTATGGAAAGATACTTATGAGAAAAAGGGTGAGTATTACATTTGCAAAGTAGAAGATGAGGAGAAGCTGGATCAGTTAGATGATACATTTCTTACAGCGATTTTCTTAAATCATAACATGTCAAATGTAAAAGAATCGCAGTTTAAGAAGATGATTAAGAATTCGATTGCTTCGAATCCTGCGATGGCTCCGATGAAGGATAAAATAGATGATATGAGTGTCGATGAGATTGGAAAGATGCTCAACATGGAGTTTAAGAGTTTTCAGGAGGAAGATGATAACGGGAAAAAGGTTACTTACGTTGATGTGCGCCCGATGCTGTATCAGATGAAGCAGACAGGCATGATGAGTGCCAAAGATATCCAGAAGTCCAGAGAAGAAATCGAAAAGAAAATGAACGATATTGGAGAGAGTACTTTATTTTCTACAGGTGTTGCCTATGCGACAAAATGTGATAAAGCTGCAGGAGTAGATATCGATAAGATACAGACAGATTATCTCTGGAAAGAAGGCGGCCGTATGCTTGGAATTGCATTTATGATTCTGGTAGCGGCGATTGGAGTCGGTTTTCTTGCTTCTAAGGTAGGTGCGAGTATTGGCAGGGATTTGCGTGGAAAAATCTATAAAAAGGTTATGGGATTTTCAAATGCGGAAATGAACCGTTTTTCTACAGCATCTCTTATTACAAGAAGTACAAACGATATTCAGCAGATTCAGATGGTTACAGCAGTTATGCTGAGACTTCTTTTGTATGCACCGATTATCGGAATTGGTGGAATTATTAAAGTGTATCAGACCGGAGCAGGAATGGAATGGATTATTGCTCTTGCGGTTGTTGTGATTCTCGGATTTGTTATGCTGCTTGTTTCGATGGCGATGCCGAAGTTCAAAATTATGCAGACATTAGTAGATGGTCTTAACCTTGTTTCCAGAGAGATTTTAACAGGACTTTCTGTTATTCGTGCATTTGGCAGAGAGAAAACAGAGGAAGAGCGTTTTGATGAAGCGAATAAAAAGTTGACAGGTACGCAGCTTTTTACAAACCGTATTATGACGTTTATGATGCCGGGAATGATGTTTATCATGTACAGTGTTACCATTCTGATCACATGGGTTTCCGCACAAAAAATTGATGCGGGTACGTTACAGGTTGGTGCGATGACAGCGTTTATTACTTATGCAATGCAGATCGTTATGGCATTTCTTATGATGACAGCGATGTCTATTATGGTACCAAGAGCGGGTGTTGCAGCAGATCGTATTGATGAAGTTCTTAAGACAGAAGCTTCTGTTCAGGATGTGAAGAAGCCAGAAACGCTTAAGGAGCATAAAGGTGTTCTGGAATTCTCACATGTAGATTTCAAGTATCCGGGAGCAGAACATAACGTGCTTTCTGATATTGATTTTAAAGTGGAGCCAGGCAAGATAACGGCAATTATCGGAAGTACCGGCTGTGGAAAGTCTACGCTGGTTAATCTGATTCCGAGGTTTTATGATGTGACAGGTGGACAGATTACATTAGATGGCAAAGATATTCGTCGGATTTCTATGGAAGAACTTCGAGAAGAAATAGGATTTGTACCACAAAAAGGTGTTCTTTTCTCCGGAACAATTGCTTCTAACCTGCGATTTGGAAAAGCAGATGCGACAGATGAGGATATAAAAGAAGCAGCAGAAATTGCCCAGGCGACAGAATTTATTGAGACGAAAAAAGAAAAATACGACAGTCCAATTGCCCAGGGTGGAAGTAATGTATCTGGTGGACAGAAACAGCGTCTTGCGATTGCAAGAGCGATTGCGAAAAAGGCAAAAGTACTTGTATTTGACGATAGTTTTTCTGCACTTGATATGAAGACAGATGCAGCACTTCGTAAGGAATTAAATGAAAAGGTGCAGGATGCATCTATCGTAATTGTAGCGCAGAGAGTCAGTACGATTTTACATGCAGACCAGATTCTTGTTTTGGATGATGGAAAGATTGTTGGAAAAGGAACGCATGAAGAACTGCTGAAAAACTGTGAGGTATATCTTCAGATTGCAAAGTCACAGCTTTCTGAAAAGGAGCTTGGACTTGAAAAATTAGGTTTGGTAAAAGAAAAAGCAGAGAAGGAAACAAATAAGAAAGGAGGTAAGTAAAATGGCTGAAAATAAAGCAGGAACATCAAACAGAGGCCCAATGGGTGGTCGTGGTCCGATGGGCGGCGGAAGAAAAATGATGCATGGCGGCGAGAAGGCTAAGAACTTTAAGGGCTCTTTTAAAAAGCTTTTACGTTATATTGGAAATTATAAATTTGCGATTCTTGCGGTAATGATTTTTGCGGCAATATCTACAGTATTTTCAGTAGCTGGACCAAAAGTTATGGGAAAGGCAACTACTGCGCTGGCCGAAGGTCTGATGAAAAAGATTGCCGGAACAGGTGGGATTGATTTTACCCGTATCGGAAAGATCCTTTTGCTTACTTTAGGATTGTATCTGACAAGTACAGTGTTTAACTTTTTACAGGGATGGATTATGACAGGCGTAACACAGAAAATATGTTACCGCCTTCGAAAAGAAATCTCGGAGAAAATTAACCGTATGCCGATGAAGTACTTTGAAAGTCGTACTTATGGTGAAGTTCTTTCAAGAATCACCAACGATGTAGATACATTAGGTCAGGGATTAAACCAGAGTGTAACGCAGGTTATTACTTCAACAGCAACGCTTATTGGTGTCGTTGTAATGATGCTCACTATTTCACCGTTAATGACATTAATTGCATTTATCATTTTACCGGTATCGGCAATCTTAATGTCTACAGTCGTAAAGTTTTCTCAGAAATATTTCCGCACACAGCAGGAATATCTTGGACATATTAATGGACAGGTAGAAGAAAGTTATGGTGGTCATCTGGTCATTAAAGCATTTAACAAAGAAAAAGACATGGTAAAAACATTTGATGAAACCAATGGAGTCTTATATGAATCCGCATGGAAATCTCAGTTTTTGTCAGGTTTAATGCAGCCAATCATGGCATTTGTCGGAAACCTTGGGTATGCCGGAGTTGCCATTTCCGGTGGACTGTTAGCAATTAGAGGAACGATTGGTGTCGGTGATATTCAGGCATTTATTCAGTATGTAAAGAATTTCACACAGCCAATCCAGCAGATTGCGCAGGTTATCAATCAGGTACAGTCCATGACAGCAGCCTCCGAGAGAGTATTTGAATTCTTAGAAGAAGAGGAAGAAGATCAGGAACACGAGGGAGCGGTATCTGTAGAAAACGTAACAGGAGAAGTGAAATTCTCTCATGTGAATTTTGGCTACAATCCAAATCAGACGATTATCAACGATTTTTCCGTAGACGTAAAGCCGGGTCAGAAAATCGCAATTGTCGGGCCTACCGGTGCAGGAAAAACAACAATGGTGAAACTGCTTATGCGTTTCTATGATGTAAATAGTGGTCAGATTCTTTTAGATAATCATGATGTTCGTGATTATAACAGACGTGATCTTCGTAAAGCATTTGGAATGGTGTTACAGGATACATGGCTCTATAAAGGAACTATTATGGAAAATATCCGTTATGGACGTTTGGATGCAACAGATGAAGAAGTTATCGAGGCAGCAAAAGCAGCTCATGCAGACAGCTTTATCCGAACACTTCCGGGCGGTTACAACATGGAACTTAATGAAGATGCAAGTAATGTGTCTCAGGGACAGAAACAGCTCCTTACTATCGCAAGAGCTATTTTGGCAGACAGCAAGGTAATGATTCTTGATGAGGCAACATCTTCTGTAGATACTCGTACAGAGGCTCTTATCCAAAAGGCGATGGATAACCTGATGGAAGGAAGAACGAGCTTTGTTATTGCGCATAGATTGTCTACGATTAAAAATGCAGATGTGATTCTTGTGATGAAAGATGGAGATATTATCGAACAGGGAAATCATGAAGAGTTGCTGGAGAAAAATGGTTTTTATGCACAGTTGTATAATTCGCAGTTTGAAGAAGCAGCATAATAGAGTTTGAATTCTGGTTTGCCGCAGGCAAGGAGACGCTCTTAGTAAATAAAATAACCTATATTTGTGACCTTAGTCGCTGCGGTTTGAATACTCGCTTACACACTCTCGTATCCAAACCTTGCTCCGAGGCCACAAATATAGGTTATTTTATTTACTGAGAGTTGTCTTTGGAAGTTGAAGAATAGTCAGAATTTATATTTTTGGGCGACTTGATAAGAAAAGTATGAAAAATATATATTCAAATATTTGAATGTGTATTTTGGGACGAAAATGATAAGTGAAATACACTGGTTTTAAGATGAAAAAAATCAAGGTGCGGAGTGTTTGATTTTAATGCTGGAATAAATTTTTGCCTTCTTGACATATTATTTTTAAAGAGGTAAGCTAGTTATAAAATAGTAGATAATATATTATCTAAAATAGCTTAAAAACGGAGATTTTAGATAATATATTATCTAAAAAATAAGAATAAATATGAAAATATGAATAAGATTGAGCACAAACAAGATTGAGTATAGAATAGTGGAGCAAGAAAAGGAGATACATTGATGGAGGCGTTGGTTTGGGAAACGGCGGAAGAACTTGATATGAAGCTGGCGCAGAGGGTGCGGAATATTAGGCGGAGGAGAAAGATTTCGCAGGAGGAACTTTCTCGTATGAGTGGGGTGAGTTATGGTTCTGTGAAGAGGTTTGAGGCTACGGGGAAGATTTCGTTGTTGTCGCTTACGAAGCTGGCGATGGCGTTGGATATGGCAGATGAACTTCGTGAGTTATTTACACAGGTTCCATATCGGAATATTCAGGAGGTTATTGATGAAAGAAAACGGAACACTACAAGTTTTATATGATGGAAAAGTAGTTGGAAAGCTGGCATTAATGGCAGGAAGAAAGATTGCATTTGAGTACAGTGAGGAATGGCTGGAAACAGGATTTTCTATTAGTCCTTTTTCTTTGCCGTTAAAGGAGCAGGTTTTTATACCAACAAAAGAGTATTTCGGCGGTTTATTTGGTGTTTTTGGGGATAGTCTTCCTGATGGGTGGGGTAATTTATTATTGAATCGTATGTTGTGGAAAAAAGGAATGAAGCCAGAAGAAATGACAATGCTGAATCGTTTGGCGATTGTGGGACAGTCCGGAATGGGAGCATTGGCATATCGGCCGGAGGAACATTTTTCTTTTGAGCCGCAGGGATATGATTTAGATGATTTAGCATTACAGTGCCAGAAGATATTGAATACAGAGTATTCGGAAAAATTGGATGAGTTATATTTGCTGGGAGGAACCAGTGGAGGTGCTAGGCCTAAGATTATGACGGAAATTGATAGAGAGGACTGGATTATAAAGTTCCCAGCTCATGTAGACGGTCAGGATGCAGGAGAGATGGAGTATGAGTATGCTTTATGTGCGAAAGCGTGTGGAATTGATATGACGGAAGTGCGGCTTTTTCCATCAAAGAAATGCAAAGGCTATTTTGGTATTAAGCGTTTTGACAGAGAAAGGATAGTAGATGGAATAGAAACAAAAGTAAAAGCAGGAAATAAGAAAAAGAGGATTCATATGTTAACAGCAGCGGCACTGTTGGAGCTGGATTTTGAACAGCCGAGCCTGGATTATCATAGTCTTATGAAATTGACTAAGATTTTGACGAGAGATAATGAAGATGATGTAAGAGAGATGTTTCGCAGAATGTGTTTTAATGTATTTGCACATAATCGGGATGATCATTCTAAGAATTTCACATATTTGTATGATGAAATGAAAAAGGGATGGCGATTGAGTCCTGCGTATGACCTTACTTTCAGCAATACTTACTATGGAGAGCATACCACAATGGTAGATGGTAATGGAAGAAATCCAGGGAAAAACGAACTGTTGGCGGTGGGGCTGCAGGCAGGTCTGGAAAAAAGCTGGTGCGAGGAAGTAATAGAAAAGATGAAAAATACGGTGGAAGAACGATTGGAAAAATACTTATAGAGGTGGAAGTATAGTAACAATATTTAAATAGCGTATAAGAGAATTTGGAAAAAAGAATGTGACAGCCTATCTTAAGTAAAACTTAAAAATACTTAAGATAGGCTCTTTTTTTCTTTTTTCATGCCGAAATAAGGTATAATAAAATAATAAAAAATGTTTTACAAAAAAGGTTCTTATCAGTATTTTTTTGTATAGAGGTTTTTATAAATCAAATATGAAATACAGTAATAAATACTGAGTTTGGAAGAAGTTTAAGAAATTATTTTAGAGAGGCGGATAAATTTGGAAGAGAATAATTCAAGTATTTTGGTGGTGGATGATAATCCGGAAATTCAGGAAATTATACAGGTATTACTTGGAGGAGAAGGGTATCTGGTAGAGACAGCAGGTAATGGTGTGAAAGCTTTGGAAATGCTTAGTCAAAGAGAGTATGATTTAATTATTCTTGATATTATGATGCCGGGACTTGATGGGTATCAGACATGCCGCAAGATGAGAGAAGAAAGTAACGCACCTATTTTATTTTTAAGTGCAAGAACGAAAGACAGTGATAAAACATTAGGATTTTCGAGCGGAGGAGATGATTATCTGGCGAAACCGTTTTCCTATAATGAGTTGATCAGTCGGGCAAAGGCATTAATACGGCGATATCAGGTTTATAGAGGAAAAGCAGAACAGCCAGTGAAATTGAATCGTTTTTCCTGTAGGAATCTGATCGTGGATGAAGAGACTAAGAATGTATACTCTGATGGAGAGCTGCTGGAACTTACGGATACGGAATATGCCATCTTGCTGCTGCTTTTGAAGAATCGTCATCAGGTATTTTCGGCAGAGCGTCTTTATGAAGCTGTATGGAAGGAGAGTTTTTACTATGGTGCAGAGAATACAGTGATGGTGCATATTCGAAATCTCAGAAGAAAGGTAGAACGGGATTCTAAAAACCCGTCCATTATAAAGACTTCATGGGGAAAGGGATATTATTGTGATTAAAAAAGTACGGGAAAAAACAAAGGGCTGGCAGATTCATAAACAGTTGATCGTTCTTATTCTTTTAACGGGAATGGTGAGTGTTCTTTTATTTGAAGTACTATGGTTAAACAAGTGGAATATTTATGAGTATGTTCGACAGATTCCGGGATTGCATGATGTATCATTGGATGAAGATTTTTGGGAAGATTTACGAGCAGAAGCAACAAAGTATGATATACCTTCTTCGGAAGACGATAAGGCAGGGATTAAGAAGATTCAGCCGTTTCTTGAACAAGGAGATAAATATACCGGAATTTATATTTATGCGTTAAAAGAAGGGAATTATATAACCGGAAGGTTTCCAAAAGTGTTGGAGAATGTAGCATTTAGTACATTTTTTGATATGGGATATCAGCTTACCGGAGGCGAAGGGGAGGAAACATATGAGTTTCCTATGAAGTTCAAGAATGGATATGCGACAGTAATGGTATGGTTTTATCACAGAGTGCGCTTTATTTATCCATATTGTATTTTTTCATTAACTGTCAGTATTGGTTTATTTTTTACTGTCATTTTATTTTTCATAAAAAAGAAAATGAATCTGGTTGCAGAACTAAAAGATGAGATTCTCAGAATGGCAGCAGGTAATCTCAGGGACAGTGTACCGAATATGGGGCAGGATGAGATTGGAATTATTGCGGAAGAACTGGATAATTTAAGAGCAGCACTGCAGGATACATTAGTTCGCGAGAAAGAAAGCCGCAGAGCGAATCAGGATCTGATTACGGCGATGTCACATGACTTAAGGACACCGTTGACTATCTTAAATGGATATTTAGAAGTACTTCGCCTGAATAGAAATCCGGAAATGCATGAGGAATATTTAAAGAGGTGCCTGCAAAAGACCAGTGATATTCGAGAGATGACAGATAGGATGTTTGAATATGCGCTGGTATTTGAAGAAGGAGAAGAGCCAAAAGTAAAGGAAATTCCAATAAAGTTTTTCAGAGACTGTATCAATGAACATAGTGATTTTATACGTCTGGCAGGATTTCAGACAGAGATGGAATATACTTATGTCGAAAGATGGATTACGGGGGATAAAGGGATGATAAAGCGGATTCTCAGTAATCTTTTTTCCAATATTTTAAAGTACGGAGATAAGTCTTCACCGGTATTTATAAAGGGAAGCTTTACAAAGCAATCATACATTCTTGAAATATCTAACACTGTAAAACAACAAAATACCGGGGTGGAAAGCAATCATATTGGATTAATGAGTGTAGAAAAAATGATGCACCAACTCGGAGGAGAAAGTACGTTCTCTGAAAAAAATGGATCCTTCGCCGTAGAATTAAAATTTAGTTTAGTTCATTAAGAAAATGGATGGAGCGAAAAGATAATCGATTCCTTTCGGAGCCAACAAGCAGAAAATAAAAATTTCAGACCATAGTATAATGTAATGTGAGAGCAAGTAAAAATGCCGGGAAGGCATTTTCTACGCAGTGATATCTTTACATTTGCTATGGTCTGAAATTTTTATTTTCGTTTGTTTCTTCAATAAATCAAATAATCATCCAGTCTTTTGAAGGCCTCTTTTATTCTGCTAAGTGGCAAGGCAAGATTAAATGTTTTGCTTGAAGTAAATTGAAGCCTTGAAAGTGATATAATCTTTTCCATTATAAGAATGTTATAAAATATTTTCAATGTAATTTTATGAAGTTAAAAATGTACTAAATAAAGCTGATAATTTTCTTGAAAATACAGTACTACAGACATTGCAAACAGAAGGGGGAGTGTGATAAAATGGGTGTGAATTTTTACAAGGAGGAAGATTTATGGAAGGATTAAGAAAAAGTGAAAAGTTTATGTCAGAATATAAGCTAAGTATTTTTCTGACATTAGCGATGCTGGCAATGTTGTTTTTTACAGCAGGAATGAAAACGGATGCCGCGGAAGTTCCAAATGGCCTTGTTGTAAATAATGGGGTAATTTCTTATTATGAAAATGGGACAGCTGTTAAAAACACATGGAAAACAGTAGATGGTAAGAAGTATTATTTCCAGAGTAATGGAAAGGCAGCTGTTGGTAGTGTAAAAGTAAAGAAAGCGTATTATATTTTTAATGAAGCTGGTGTTTTACAGACAGGTAAGAAGCGTCTAGTAACAGTGAAGAACAAACAGTATTACGCAGGAAAGAATGGAAAGGCTCTTTCTGGAATTTACTATATAAAGAATAAGTTTTATGCATTTAATAAGAATGGGGTCTATAACCAAAAAAAGACAAAGAAGCTTAAAGCGGCTGCAAAGTATAATAAGAACTTTAAAAAGCTTAAAAAGCTTTTAGGCAAGCCAAAGAAGACGAAGTATGAGTCATATTCCTGTTATGGACCGGGAAATGACGGATACATTAAGTATGCTAATTTTACTGTATATGTATACAAGTACAAAGGTAAAGTATTGTATATGGGTGCAGAGTAAAGAATAAATCATTATATCTAACAAAGGAGAGAATTGAAATGAAAAGTATCAAGAAGTATGTTGGGATTTTTCTGCTGGCATTATGTCTGATCGGAACAATGCAGGCAGTACCATGTAAGGCTGCAAGTCTGAATTCAAATGTGAATGGGATCGTTAAAAGTCAGGTTCTTCCTGAAGACACGAAGGAAGTAAAGTTACAGAAGTTATTCCAGTATACAGAGAAGACTTATGGTTACAAACGACAGATTGGTTTCAAGAATAAAAAAAGCTGGACAAAAACATATGCACAGAAGATGATTAAGAGCAAAAAAGGAAGCTGTTATCATTTTGCTGCTGTTTATGGTTATCTCGCTAAAAAAGCAACAGGATATAAAGTTCGTGTTGCTGTCGGTCAGACAAAAGGATTTAGCGGTTCATGGCAGCCACATGCATGGACAGAAGTTAAGGTTAAAGGTAAATGGTATATCTTTGATACTAATATGGATAAGTTTAAAGCGAACTCCACTTTAAAATACTATAACCTGTTAAAGACAAGTAAAGCTGCAAAGAAAGTTTATAAAAACAAAGGAGTAAAGTATGTTAACATCAAGTAATTTTACCTCCTGTATAGATTTTGTGAAGAAGAATTTTCGTGTTGTAAAGATGTTCCTTTTTGCTGCTGTTTTAGTATTTGCATTTTCTGTAAATGGACATGCAGAAGAAGCTGGTTCTCAGAATCCTGCGGAAGGAACAACACAAGCACAGGAAGAAACGACAACAGAACAGGAAGTAACGCCTGTAATTAAGAATGGTCTGGTAGAAGAAAACGGTAAATATTATTTTTATAAAGATGGTAAAGAACAGAAGAATGTATGGAAGACTGTAAATGGTAAGAAGTACTTCTTTAAAAAGAATGGGCAGGCTGCAACAGGTTCTTATAAAATTAAAAAGAAATATTATATTTTTAATGAAAAGGGCGTATTTAAGAAGTATAAGTCTGAACAGCCAGTAAGTGTAGGAAAAAGAGTATATTTTGTTTCTAAAAAAGGTATGGCAGCACCAGGATGGCATGTATATGAGAATAAATTGTATTATGCGAAGAAGTCCGGTGTATGTGCAAAGTCTCAGACAGTAGATGGCATTACATTTACTAAGAAGTCTTATGCAGCGAATAATACAAATACTAAGTCAAAGATCAAGGCAAGAAAGATTGTTGAAAGTATTACAACAAGTAAAATGAGCGGAGCGCAGAAGAGACGTGCATGCTGGAATTACATGGTAAGACGTGGACGTTTTCATTATGCATTAAAGTATCCTAACTTATCTAAAAAGGGATGGCAGAGAGCGACTGCTTTAAATATGCTTTCTACAAAGAGTGGAAACTGCTATAGTTTCGCTTGTGGATTTGCAGCATTAACAAAAGAAATTGGTGACAGACCAGTTGTAATCTGCGGAAGAGTAAGCGGAAGAAGAGATCATGCCAGTGACGGTATGACAAGACACAGCTGGGTACAGATTGGCGGAAGAAATTATGATCCAGAAGGACAGTTTGCCGGATGGGCAAGAGGAATCTATGGTTCTGCAGGATATCGTGTTCGTCATAGCATTCAGAGGAAAGTGGTGTTCTAGGGAAAATGGTATTTAGTTCTTTTGAATTTTTATGTATATTTCTCCCTGTACTCTGCATAGTGTATGCAATACTGCCATCTATGCGATGGAAAAACGGGCTGCTTATTATAGGCAGCCTCCTCTTCTATGCATATGGAGAACCGATATACGTATTATTAATGATAGGAAGTTCCCTGGTACATTATTTGCTTGCTATGGGAATCAGTAAATCTGCTTCTGCAAAGAAGCCTCTGCTGGCGCTGGATGTTATTTTGAGTCTTGTTGTTCTTGGACTCTTTAAATATACAGGAATGATTGTTACAACGGTTAATCAGATTGCACATTCTAACATACCAGTACCAGCTATTGTTATGCCTATCGGCATATCTTTTTTTACGTTCCAGTCTATGTCTTATGTAATTGATGTATATCGTGGACGTGTTGAGGTGCAGACTAACTTTTTTAAAGTACTGTTGTACATATCTTTCTTCCCACAGTTAATTGCGGGACCGATTGTAAAATATAGAGATATCAGCAAAGAGATTGATGAAAGACATACGGATGCACAACAAGTAATGCAGGGACTTCAGAGATTTATTATAGGTCTTTCAAAAAAAGTTCTTATTTCTAATACAGTTGGACAGGTAGTCGATCATATTTTTGCGGCGCAGGCATCATCCATTAATGGTGTTACAGCATGGCTTGCGGCAATCAGCTACCTTTTACAGATTTATTATGATTTCAGTGGTTACAGTGATATGGCCATTGGCCTTGGACAGGTATTCGGTTTTCATTTTCGTGAGAACTTCGACCATCCATACGATGCAACATGCATTCGTGACTTCTGGAGAAAGTGGCATATTTCCTTATCTTCCTGGTTCAAGGATTATGTATATATACCATTAGGAGGTAATCGAAAAGGAAAAGTTCGTACAGCAATAAATAAATTGATCGTATTCTTTCTTACTGGTTTATGGCATGGTGCAAACTGGACATTTGTTGTATGGGGATTATTCCATGGCTGCTTTTTGATGCTTGAAGAGTTTGTTCCAAAGCTTCAGAAACTTCCTCGTGTAGTGGCACATATTTATAGCTTAGTCGTAGTTACGGTTGGTTTTGTTATTTTCCGAGCAGATACCTTATCGCAGGGATGGATGTTTATTCGGAAAATGTTCTCCGACTTTCCTATGTCTGTGGCAGGAAACAGCCTTGCAATGCAGCAGATGACACCATGGTTTATTTTTATTCTTGTCATTGCTGTTCTTTGCGCTGCACCGGTAAATTCCCTTGTAAAAGGAATCAGAAGCAAGATGACGGAAGGAAGTAAAGGATTGGCTGTTTGCGGAACAATAAAAAGTGTATTTACACTGGTATTACTTTTATGGTGCATGATCCGACTTTCCGGAAATGCATATAATCCATTTATTTATTTTAGATTTTAGAGGAAGGAATGTGATAAAAATGAAATATAAATTATATATCGTTATATTTATGGTAATGTGCATTCTTCCTTTTGCCGGAATGGCAGTTGCAAAAACAGAGACAACAACAGAGAATAGAACAATGGCTGCTTTCCCTTCTTTTATGGAAGAAGGAAAGTGGAATGTAAATTACCTGCAGGACTTAGGAGCATACTTTGAAGATCATTATGCGTTTAGAAATCTTCTGGTTTCCGTAGATTCGCAGATACAGGCAAAGTTATTTAAAACATCAAATATGGATACTGTCATTGTAGGAAAGAATGACTGGCTGTATTACACAGCCTCTCTTGACAACTATCTTGGACAGAACCTGATGTCTGATCAGGAAGTTTATAATGCAGCATATAATCTGTCTATTGTGCAGGAATATGTCCAGAGCAGAGGCGCAAAGTTTTTAGTAGCAGTCCCTCCAAATAAGAATTCGTTATATGGGAAAAATATGCCATATTATGACCAGTCTAAGGTAAGTAGTGAGAGAAATTATACGAATATCATAAAGGCTCTTAAATCGAATAAAGTAGCATATACAGATTTGTATCAGCTTTTTTCTAATAAGAAAGAAACTTTGTATTTGAAGAGAGATTCTCACTGGAATGAAAAAGGTTCTTTGCTTGCATATAATGCGTTGCTTACAGATTTAAATAAAGAGCATGAATTGTATGAAACGGTGCCGGTACTTCGAACAAAGACAGAAATCGGAGATCTGAATAAGATGATTTATCCGATGTGGAGCCAACCGGAATGGAATTATGATTATCAATATAAGAAGAATTATGCATACACATCTGATACAAAAAGCGTGGAAGATGCATATATCACGACAACAAACAAAAAGGCCCAGGGTTCTCTTTTAATGTTTCGTGATTCCTTTGGAAATACATTACTTCCATGGATGGCACAGTCCTATGAGAAAGCTGTATTTTCAAAAGAGATGCCATATCCGTTAGAAAAATATATGCAGGAATCCAAGGCAGACACTGTTATTATAGAAAAGGTAGAAAGAAATTTAAAAGACTTTATAACAGATCCACCAATGCTTACTCCATCAGAGACAAAGTTATCAGGTGAAGCAAAACAGGTAGAGACAAAGACCACAGTTCATGTGGGTGTCAGTGAAGCGGATACTGCTTATACAGAAGTTTCTGGAAAGCTTGATTCTAAATATGTCACACCAGGAATGAAAGTATATGCAGCGGTTGGAGAAGATTCTGATCAGCATATTTATCAGGCGTATCTGGTGAATGATGATTCTTCTGATAATTCTTTAGATACTACAACTACACAGTATCGTCTGTATCTTCCACAGGAGACAGTAGATACAAAGACGAAAGTTCAGGTTTATGTAGAGTCAGAGCAGGGTCTTTATCTTGTGGGACAGAGCTTGAAGGGAGAATAGTATGAGAGTAAATAAATATATAATTGCAATTGCAGCAGGTATATTTTCCCTGAGTATGTTGTCCGGATGTCAGTCAAATAAAAAGGCAGATATGAATGTAAGTATCCAGGATGGTCAGGTACAGACAAAACTTGCTGTAGCGAAAGGTTCCTCTGTATCTGATATTCTTAAAGAAGCGGAGATTACTCTGAATAAGAAGGATCAAATTACCCCATCCCTTACTACGAAACTAGATAGCGGAGAAGAAAAAATAGAGATAGCTCGTTATGAAAAGTTAAAAGTATCGGATGATAATAAAGAACAGGAAGTAGAAATCCTCGGCGGCAAGGTAAAAGATGTCCTTGAACAAGCAGGGATTACTCTTGGAAAACATGATATCGTAAATCATGATTTAGAGGCAAGCTGTACGGATGACATGGATATCCAGGTAATCCGCCGGGTAGAAGTTTCTCTACGGGCAGATGGCAAGACAAAAAAGACAGTCACTCAGGCAAAAACAGTCAAAGAACTTCTTAACGAAAATAATATTGCTCTTTCCAAAAAGGATCGTATACGCCCTGCATTAAATAAACCTTTAAAAGAAGGAACAAAAGTTGTAGTAGAACGAGTTGAAACAAGAAAAGAAAAGAAGACAGAAGAGATTGCATTTAGTGTGGAAACACAAAAATCCTCTTCTATGTATGTAGGTTCAAGTAAAGTAACAAGAGAGGGCGTGAATGGCTCTAAAGAAGTTACATATCAGATTACTTATGTAGATGGCAAAGAAGAGAGCCGCAAAAAAGTAAAAGAAAAGGTAATCAAAGAGCCTGTTTCTAAGATTGTTACAGAAGGCACAAAAGAAAAACCACAGCAATCTTCACAGAAATCTTCTGGTTCTGGAAAACATATCGTTTCAAAACGAAAAGTACCGGACTGTGATGGTTCCGGTCATGGCTACTGGGAAATCAAGTATTCAGACGGAACAGTAGTAACAAAGAATTATTAAACACAAATAAAACGAATAAAAAAGTCATTATGTAAAACAGATTTACAGCACTGAGTGAGGATGCCTGCCAGCAGCCTTCATGTTTACGGAAGTTGAAGTTTTATATAATGGCTTTTTTATTGTTCACAAAATGTTCACAAAATTTTAGCACTCAACGCTTGACATGGCTAATAATAGGTGTTATATTACAGCTAGAACAAAGGAAAGGACATAAAGAGATAAGAAGATAAAAAAGAAGTTCTGAACCGAAGTTCATAAAATTCATTTCAACATAGTCGAAAGAAAGAAGCTTCCGATTTGCTGAAGACAGTTTAAAGATTTCGAAAGGAGAAATGACTTATGATGATGCCTAGTATTTTTGGAGAGAATTTATTTGATGATTTTGATAGCTGGTTTGACGCACCGGTTGAGAAGAGATTTTTTGGTAAGAAGAATCCGTTATATGGAAAACATGCAAAGAACCTTATGAAAACAGATGTAAGAGAAAAGAAAGATAGCTATGAAGTAGATATTGATCTTCCAGGATTTAAGAAAGATGAGATTAAGCTGGAACTTGAGAATGGATATCTTACCATTTCTGCCGCAAAAGGTTTAGATAAAGATGAAACAGATAAAAAGACAGGTAAATATATCCGCCGTGAACGTTATGCCGGTAACTTATCAAGAAGCTTTTATATCGGAGAAGGTGTAAAACAGGAAGATATTAAAGCCGCATTCAAGAATGGTATTTTGAGCATTACCGTTCCAAAAGAAGATAAAACAGCCAAGGAAGAGAAGAAATACATTACAATTGGTGAATAATTGATAAGATAATCTTAGAAAAAGATAAATCAGAATATTAATACATGGAAAAATAACAGATACCCATGAGGTATTTGATAAGATATAGGTAATATGGATTATAAGAAAGGCGAAATATAGTAGCCTGAATATAGAGATTAAAATTTAGTTTTGAAGGGAGAAATGACTTATGATGATGCCTAGTATTTTTGGAAATAATTTTGTAGATGATGTATTTGATGATATGTTCCCATTCGCAGGTAATTATACAACTGCTAACTATGATCTTATGAAGACAGATGTAAAAGATGCCGGAGATCACTATGAACTCGAAATGGAAATGCCTGGAGTTGAAAAAGAAAACATCAAAGCAGAACTGAAAGATGGTTATCTGACAGTTACTGCACAGCAGAATACCAATAAAGATGAAAAAGATAAAGAAGGTAATTATATCCGTAAAGAAAGATACAGTGGAAGTTGCCAGAGAAGCTTCTATGTTGGTGAAGGCGTAAAACAGGAAGATTTGAAAGCTGCTTTTAATAACGGAATTCTTACGGTAGCAGTACCGAAAGAAGTTCAGAAACCGGTAGAGGAAAAACAATATATTGCAATTGAATAATAATCTATTCAGAAACGAATAGATAGAATGAAAAAGGTCTGGTGATTGCAGATGCGATTACCAGACCTTTTTCTCTTTTATTTTAAAACTTTGGAAAGTATAGTTTTAGCTGGATGTTTTAGTTTTTCTTTGTCCGGGTCTTCGGAGGTAACTTCAGAAAGCATATGGTAAAAGAAAGTATAATCTTTCTGGCTGGCAGACGGAACACTATTGAGGATTCGTTGTATTTCATTCGTATTCCCGCTAAGACGAGCATTTCTTTCAAAAGTGCTAATGGTATATTCGTCTGTTAGAGCAAGTCCAAAGATGTCCAGAAAATCATCATAAATAGAATGATTTTTAAAATATCGTTTCCCATAGCGTCGTACGATAATGTTTTCACTTCCTAATTCGGCAGCGATTTCATTTAGTCCTTCTGCGTAATCAAGATATACTGCGGAAGGAGTAGTGTGGATAAATTCTTCCCATGTCATAGAGCAAAATCTTTTTTTAGATTTTTTTATTTTTTGATTCCACATGGCATTTAATAAAGCATCTTGTCGTCTGAGATAAACGATAATTTTTATTTTAAATGCATTATGGAGAGATTCCTTTCGTAATGTTTCCCATAAGTCTCTTTTTTTAAAATGTGCGGCATACCAGATTCCTTCATCAGAGAGGAGAACATTATCATATTTAGAAAACATATGAATAATGTGGTCCATGTTAAAACGAAAGAGCCTTTTTTCTTCTAATATATTTATTTTACCATTTTTATCATATTGTGGAGCAATAAGAAAATGTGCATTTCGAAAAGGGTTTATATCAGGATAAGTTTGTTCAAATACAGGAAAATAAACCCCATGTTTTGCAATGTTTTCTTTATTTTCGTTGCAAAAATATTGGATGGAAGTAGTGGCAGTTTTTGGACAGCCGATGTGTATATATAATGTTTTCATGATATCCTCTTTTCTTAAAGTTTTTTTGTAAACGAAAAAGAGAATATCTTAAAAACATTAAAATTAAATTAAAAAGCTTCCTGTGACCGCATATTAGAAATAGCTGCTTCTTTGGGGAGAGAAAGTGTAAAAATAGAGCCTTCATTCACTTTACTTTTTACAGATATTGATCCTTTATGCAATTCTGTGATTTTCTGTACCAGAGAAAGTCCCAATCCAAAGCCCGGTGTATTCCTGGATTTATCTGCACGATAAAAACGGTCGTAAATGTGCTTCTGTGTTTCTTCGTCCATACCACACCCATGATCTTCTATTTCAAAAATAGCAAGATTGTCTTTTTCCCATAATCTAAGTTTGACAAAAGACTGGTTTTCGCTATATTTCATCGCATTATTTATAAGATTTTTGATAGCGATAGCCATAAGGCTTATGTTCATGTAAATAGATATGTTTTTGAGATCATATTGAACAGATATTTGTTTTTGCATACGAAGTGGTTCTGCCTCACAAATAGATTCAATAAGATCTTTTAAACAGGAGTATTCAAAGTCTTCTTTTATTCTCCCCTGTTCTAAGCGGGAAAGTTGAAGAAGCTGAGTAATAATTTCATTTGTTTTTGCATTTTGACGTGCGATTACAGTCAGGGAATCCATATAATCGTTTATTGTTCCCCCATATTTTTTTAAATATTGACATTCTGCTGATATAATAGATGCAGGGGTTCGAAGTTCATGAGCAACATCAGAGGTAAATTGCTGTTGTTGATGAAACAGATCTTCTAATCGGTCCATCATACGATTATTTGCCTGAATCATAGCATCCATTTCTTTAAATGCAGTAGCAGATTCAATACGCTTTGCAAGATTACCTTCGATACCGATAGTATCAGCAGTATCTTTTATTTCTTTCATAGGAATTGTAAGTCGGGAAGAGACAGCGCCGATCAGTAAAAGACCAATAATACTGATTACAAAAGTAAAAGTATAGGATATGTATTTCATAGCCTGGTATTGGCTGTTAAAATCCGTTTCTTTTCCAATGTTTCTTATAATAACAAGAATTTGCTTATTAGTAATGATGTCTTTTTTTAAAAAGGGCCGGTCAAAAATATAATAATATCCAGAGGAACATTTCACTCGCCTAAAATCCCACTGATTTAGAGGATAATTGTTTAATTCTTTGTCTGGATAATGACCGCGGATTGTTCGGCCCTTATTATCTAAAACAAGTTTTTGTACATGATTTTCCCGGAAAATAAAATTTTTGTCTACTAAAATTTTCCCATTTCGGACTTCAACGTTAAGAAAATCATAACGGCTTTCCCGGCGGATCTGCCTTCTGATATCAAAGTAAATTGTTTTATTGGAAAAATATGAAATAAACAGTATCATTATAGCTGCCATAATCAATATAATTGCGGCAAAGCGAATAGAAATATAGTGAGTAATTGATTGTTTTTCTTTATGGTTCATAGCATTCCCTTATCTTTATTATTGTTCAGGAGATTTTAGCATATATCCGATTCCTCGAATGGTTTGAATAAGTTTTACATCAAAATCATCATCCACTTTTTTTCTAAGATATCGTATATATACATCAATAATATTGGATTCTCCATCAAAGTCAATCCCCCAGGCATTAGATTCTATCTGTGAGCGGGAAAGCGCGATATTTTTGTTTCGCATCATATATTCTAAAATAGAATATTCTTTTGGAGAAAGCTCGATGAGGATACCATCTCGCGAAACAGATTTTTGATCGGTATCAATGATCAGATTTCCGCAGGAATAAAAAGTACTGTGTTTTTGAGGACAGCGTTTTATAATAACACGAAGCCGGGCAAGAACTTCATCAAAAGAAAATGGTTTGACAACATAGTCGTCTGCACCATAATCAAGCCCTGTTACAATATCTTCGGTCTGGTCACGCGCAGTAAGGAACATAACAGGGGTCTCTATTTTTTTATTTCGGATATCTTTTAAGACTTCAAATCCATCCTTTCCGGGAATCATAGCATCAAGTAAAATAGCATCATAACTTTCTTCTGTAATGTAATATACAGCATCATTTCCATTAAAACAGGAATCTACGATATATCCTTCTGCCTTAAGATGTTTTGCAATAATGTGATTTAAATCCGGTTCATCTTCAACTACAAGAATTTTCATAGGAATCTCCCTTCATATATCTATATGTTTCGTGGGTCCCAAAGTCAAACACCTTAACGTGCAAGCACGAAAGGAGTTTGGACCTTTTGACCCTGACATCATATCATAAAAATATTAAAGCAGGATTAAAAATATTATGAGAGATATGCTTTTGGTGCATAATTCCTCTATATCTCGTGTTAAGCTAAGTAATTTATAAATGAAATATATGTAAAAATCTTGTAATGAATGTAACGCTATGATAGAATAAATGAACTGGAATTTGAAAGAAAAGTACCGAGAGTATATAAAAATTTATTAGGGAGGTATAGGAAAGTGATGAAAGGCTTGTTTATCATTAATCCATCTTCTGGAAGGCAGAATTTTATTGACAAGATTAAGGAGATTGCGGGAATGCTGGTCATTGACCAGATATGTAATACAATAGATGTTTTCTATACAGAGAAACAGGATGATGCCTTGAATAAAGCAGCCGCACTGGAAAAAGGCCAGTATGATTTTGTCGTTGCTGTTGGAGGTGACGGAACACTTAATGAGGTAATTAATGGAGTAGTGATGAGTAAAAGCGAGACTCCGGTTGCTGTCATTTCTGCAGGAACAGTTAATGATTTCGCTACATATTTAAATCTTCCGCAAACCCCGAGAGAATTCTGCGATATGATAGCAGATTTCCAACTTAAAAAAGTAGATGTTGGCAAAGTAAACGACAAGTATTTTATTAACGTAGTAGCCGCAGGCTTATTGTCAGATACCGGATTTAAAGTATCGAAAGATAAAAAAGCAGTAATGGGTAAGTTAGCTTACTATTTAGAAGGAGCGGCAGAACTTCCAAAACAATTCGGAAAAAGCTGGAAAATGAGGTTTGCAACAGACGATAAGACAATAGAAGAAGAAGTTCTCTTATTTATGATTGCAAACTCACAGAGTGTAGGCGGATTTAAGGAGATTGCCCCGCTGGCATCAGTTTCCGATGGTTTATTTGATGCAGTGATTATAAAGAAAATGGATATTTTTCAGGTGCTTCCATTAATGATCTCTATATTACAGGGGGATCATGTAAATCATCCGGCAGTAGAATATATTCAGACAGAAAACCTTCAGATAGAGAATCTGTCCGGAGAGGAAGTAAAAGTAGATTACGATGGAGAAGAATTACCGGAAGGTTTCCCGGTAAATATCAGTATCATTCCACAGGCAATACAAATCGTGGTACCGGGAAAATAAACACTAATTTGTAAATTTTGTGTAGACGAAAAAAGAAAGAATACCATATCCCATCTGCTCTGTAGTCGCTGTGTTTAAAATGCTCGTTCGCATCTTAAACATGCTCCGAAGCCGCATCTGGGATAGGTATTCTTTCTTTTTTCTGACTATACAAAACTCACAGTTGGTGAGAATGGGGATTGCTCGGAAATCTATGGTTTTCATCCAAATAAAGGCTCCAGATGAAGAATATTTTCTTACGGCAAAATAGTTCTTTGATTAAAAATCATAATCTCCTGGAGAATCCTCTTCTCTTTCCAACAGAAATCACTAATTTGCTATTTATTATTAAAAACAGACAGCTGCTGAAACAAAATTCTATGCTGAATTGTAAGAAGACTAACTACAATTATTTAGGAGAAGATATTCTCTTCTGGAGATTTTTATTCCAAATAAAAACCAAAGCATTCTGGGCAAGCCACTTATTCCCATCCAAGCTTTAAATACTAATTTCCATCTGGAACCAAAGAACAGAAAAGCAGAAATTTGAGATAGAAGAAAATGTGATGTCGGAGCTAGTAAAAATGCCGGTCAGGCATTTTCTACGAAGCGACTATCTTCACATTTTCTTCTATCTCAAATTTCTGCTTTTCGTCTCTCTAGTCCATCAAATTAGTATTTTAGAAAATAATAGTTGCAAAGAATTTCTTTCTGACTTATAATAGACAGGAATATAGAGTTGTTGCGTTGAGAGAAGCTACGGTATGGATGTTTTTAAGAGAGTTGATGGTTGGTGAGAATCAGCAGGCGGAAGTACCTTTCCACTTTTTGAGCATTGACGAAAGTCAAAGGCTGGTATCCTTTAACGTACCGACGAGAGGCTGTTATCGTTTTTCATATTTAAGACAGGATCGTTTGATGTATTTGGATATGTTTATATAACAGCAATTTGGGTGGCAACACGGAATTCTTCGTCCCATGATGTAGGGTAGAAGGGTTCTTTTTTTATCTCAGTCGAGAAGACTCCCACCTCTTTCAGGTGGTGAGTGACAGCAAATTTGTCTCAGTGGGAGTCCAATCTCCGACTGAGATAAACGCTACGCGAGGATGAGCAGTGATTCTGTAAAGAATATGTCAGCTTACGCTGATCAGAATCACGCGCCAAGTCTCGCAGCAGCTCGACTTGAATTTAGTCGGGAGAATTCCCGCTTCTATAACACAGGAGGAATATTGATAATGTTAGATTTAAAATTTGTTAGAGAAAATCCAGAAGTTGTAAAACAGAACATCCGTAATAAATTTCAGGATGAGAAGCTTCCTTTAGTAGATGAGGTAATTGAATTAGATGCACAGAGAAGAGCAACTCAGCAGGAAGCAGATGATTTAAGATCAAATAGAAAGAAGATTTCTAAGCAGATCGGTGCATTAATGGCACAGGGTAAGAAAGAGGAAGCTGACGCTGTAAAAGAGCAGGTTACGAAGAATGCAGAACGCCTGGCAGAGCTTGAAAAATTAGAAGCAGAACTTGGGGAAAAAGTGAAGAAAATTATGATGATTATTCCTAATATCATTGACCCAAGTGTTCCAATCGGTAAAGATGATAGTGAGAACGTTGAGATTCAGAAGTATGGTGAACCATTTGTTCCTGAGTTTGAAGTTCCATACCATACAGATATTATGGAAAGATTTGATGGAATTGATTTAGATAGTGCAAGAAAAGTTGCCGGTAACGGATTCTATTATTTAATGGGTGATATTGCGAGACTTCATTCAGCAGTAATTTCTTATGCAAGAGATTTCATGATTGACAGAGGATTTACTTATTGTGTACCTCCTTTCATGATTCGCAGCAATGTTGTTACAGGTGTTATGAGTTTTGCCGAGATGGATGCGATGATGTATAAAATCGAAGGTGAAGATTTATATTTAATCGGAACTAGCGAACATTCCATGATTGGTAAGTTTATTGATACTGTTTTACCAGCGGATACGCTGCCAAGAACACTGACATCTTATTCTCCATGTTTCCGTAAGGAAAAAGGTGCACATGGTATCGAAGAACGAGGAGTATATCGTATTCACCAGTTTGAAAAACAGGAAATGATCGTTGTATGTGAGCCAGAAGAAAGCAAGATGTGGTTTGATAAATTATGGCAGAACACTGTAGATTTATTCCGTTCTATGGATATCCCTGTTCGTACACTTGAATGTTGTTCCGGAGACTTAGCAGATCTTAAAGTAAAATCTATCGATGTAGAAGCATGGTCTCCTCGTCAGAAGAAATATTTTGAAGTAGGAAGCTGCTCTAATTTAGGAGATGCTCAGGCAAGACGACTGAAGATTCGTGTAACAGGTGAAAAAGGTAAATATTTTGCCCACACATTAAATAATACAGTAGTAGCACCACCTCGTATGTTAATTGCATTCCTTGAGAATAACTTAAATGAGGATGGCTCTGTAAGAATTCCAGCACCTCTCCGTCCATATATGGGAGGAAAAGAAGTATTAAAACCAATAAAATAAATACTGATCTGTAGATTTCGTGTAGACGAAAAAAGAAAAAAATAATACATCCCATCTGCTTTGTAGTCGCTGTGTTTAAAATGCTCGTTCGCATCTTAAACACGCTCCGAAGCCGCATCTGGGATGTATTATTTTTTTCTTTTTTCTGGCTATTCTAAATCTACAGTTTAATAACATGGACTACACCAGAAGCCTATGACATTCCGGGAAATTAATTTCTAAAGGACTGACATTTAAATGGTTGTATGTTGTTTACACTTGAAAATTGAATGCAATTCAACAGAAATACGCTTCCTTCTGGAGATTTTATCTGAATAAGAATCGTAGATTTCTGACAACCCCCTTTCTCTTATTTTTTAACTGATTTGTAGAATGAGGTTAGACAGCTACTGTAATAGAACTTTTGGCTGAATTGTAAGGCAAGTATAGCAAAGAAAAGAAGATTAAATACAATTCAATCACATACAACAATTTGAATGTCAATCCTTTAGACTTTAATTTCTCGAGAATTCATAATCTTTTGGAGAATCCCCATTCTCTCCAACTGTGGATTTAAAGTAGTCAGAAAAAAGAAAGAATACCATATCCCAGATGCGGCTTGGGAGCGTATTTAAGATGCGGAAGAGCATCTTAAATACAGCGACTACAGAGCAGATGGGATATGGTATTCTTTCTTTTTTCGTCTACATTAAATCTACAAATCAGGATTTTTTTCTATGTGATATGCGTTCTTTTCGACGTTTTTCTAATTCGTGTCTATGA
Source organism: Anaerobutyricum hallii (assembly GCF_900209925.1). Classification (NCBI taxonomy): domain Bacteria; kingdom Bacillati; phylum Bacillota; class Clostridia; order Lachnospirales; family Lachnospiraceae; genus Anaerobutyricum; species Anaerobutyricum hallii. Next base: position 115,947 of record NZ_LT907978.1, read on the forward strand.
ATCATGTGCATGATTAAAATAATAAGAATGACAGCAATGAGGATTCTTAAAGAGAAAGAGATTCCTTTATGTATTGCCTCTTTTCTTTTGGATGCTACAGGAGCAGTTTTCAGGTTATCATCCAGGGATTTTCCTTCAAGGTAGGCTTTGCCCTGCTTAGAAGTTATGTCATAGGTTACTTCTGTACGACCAAGTTCTTTACCATCGCAGGAGATAATGATATATCCAAGACGGCCTGTTTTTTTATCTTCATCTAGTTTAAAAGCGGTTTTTAACGTGGATTCGTCGAAGTCTTTTTTTACAAGGACAGAAAAATTAGTATCATAAGAGCTGTTTAATAACTGGATCTGGTCAAGCTTTGCTGAGTCGATCGAAGAGTTTTCTGTCATGGCAGTTTTTAAACTGAAGTTGGTCAGTGGAGTGACTGCTTTTACCTGATTAAATGCCCATTTGAATAAGTTTGCGGTGTCGGTGTAGCTTTTGTCTGCTCCATGATCTTTTAAGATAACACAGATTAATTCAACATTATCTTTTTTTGCATAGGTTACTAATGTATTGAGGGCTACTTGAGTAAAGCCGGTTTTGGCTCCTTCGGCATATTCATAATAGTAGTCACTGTTTTGTCTTAAAATTTTAGCATGATTCCAGAGTTCGAGTGTATCGGTTAAAGAATCGCTCTTTTTTAAGGTATAGGAAATGGTTCCGGCAATTTTGCGGAATTCCGGATGCTTCATTGCTTCTTTGAGAATCAGTCCCATATCATAGGCAGTTGTGTAATGTTCTTCATCAGGAAGTCCATGAGGATTTTTAAACTGTGTATTTTTACAGCCTAATTCTTTTGCACGCTTTGTCATAAGCTTTGCAAATTCTGTAGTAGAACCGGAAATGTGTTCAGCGATAGCAGCAGCGGCTTCATTAGCGGATACCAGCATTAATGCATATAAGCTGTCTTCGACAGTAAGCTTTGCGCCGACATTGATTCCGGCGGTACTGCTTCCGGCTTCGATTCCATTAACAGCGGCATTGGAATATGTGATGATATCGCTCATGTTACAGTTTTCAACGGCGAGTAAAGCAGTCATGACTTTTGTGATGCTGGCCGGGTATCTTTTTGTGCTGGCTTCTTTTCCATAAAGAACCGTTCCGGTACCGGCATCCATTACAACAGCGGATTCTGCTACGATGTCAGGTGCTCCGCTTAGCTTTGAGGTTCCATAGGAAGCGCCTGTTGCCTGAGTGTTAGAGGTGTCAGCCGATGCTTCTGTTGTTGCAGCGGTAGCAGCGGTAGTTTCCGTAGCTGTAGTAGTGGTCGCAGCCGCCGCAAAGGAATTTACACAAAAGCTGAAGGCCATTGTCAGTGTCAATATAAACGTAAATAATCGTTTCATTGGGATTCTCCTTTTGATTCTGCCCAGTTGGGCCATGTTTTAGAGTTTTGCCAGGTCATTTTTAGACCTTGCTTTTCATTGTATCCTACTTCTATAGAAAAAGCAAAAATTAATTGCAAAAATAATGTGCAGCGATTAGAATAGTACTGTATGTCTAAAAATATCAGATATGAAAAATGTACGCGAAAAGTTTCAGGCGGAAAATCAGCCACAAAAGTAAGTGCAAGAACGACTCCGAGAGTACATTAAATGCAGTGGAAAGCAAAGTGCGTATTAAAGTAGAAAAGTAGATAGGAGAGTTTGATGAGATTAAGAAATGTAAAAGGTTCAAGAGAACAGATTGCAGCGAATGAATATACAATTAAAGATGCAGAGCAGATCAAGGGTCAGTGGAAAGATTATTTTCAGGACGGTAAGCCAATTCAGTTAGAGATAGGGATGGGAAAGGGAAAGTTTCTTATGCGGTTAGCAGAGAAAAATCCTCATATTCATTATATTGGAATTGAAAAGTATTCCAGTGTTTTAGTCAGAGCATTAGAAAAGATGGAAGAAACTCCTTTAGATAATATTCATTTTATTCGAATGGATGCAGAGAATATTGTGAATGTATTTGAAAAAGGAGAGGTAGATCAGATTTATCTGAATTTCTCAGATCCATGGCCAAAGGACCGCCATGCAAAGAGAAGACTTACTTCCAGACAGTTTTTAGAGCGTTATCATAATATTTTAAAAGAAGAAGGAAGAGTTATTTTTAAGACAGATAACAGACCATTATTTGATTTTTCTTTAGAAGAAGTAGAGGAAGCAGGATGGACATTGGAGAAATGTACATTTGATCTTCACCATAGTGAATACTTAGAAGGCAATATTATGACAGAATATGAAGAGAAGTTTGTAGCAAAAGGTAATCCAATCTGCATGCTTCAGGTTTTTTATAAAGAAAATAAGTAATCTGTACGGGCATATGTAGAATAATAAGAGAAGGTTGGAATTTGATAAATCAGGCGCACATCTTTAGTAATGTTCATAGAATAAATCAGGGGTGATATTTTATGAATTTTAAAGAAAAGATGTGCTGGAATATTCAAAGAAAAAGTTTTTGTGACAGGGGAATCTGGCGATGCCTATTTAACTTTTGCCGGAGTATTTCAGAAGTGTGCAATATTCTGAATGGAAAATAACAGAGATCAGGCCTTATATGTATTTGGTTTGAAGAAATCAGTATACTTCTGAGGGATTACAGATAACAAAATATGCTTTATAATAGTTTTATAATAGATGAAAGGATTTACAAATGAAAATCGTAGCAATAGATTTAGACGGAACATTATTACATTCTGACTGTACGATTTCTTCTTATTCAAAAGAAGTGATCGCTGAGGCAGGGAAAAATGGGATTATGGTAGTACCGACTTCAGGAAGAAGCTTTCGAAGCATTAAGAATCAGGTAAAGGATATTGAAGGTGTAAAGTACTGCATCTGTGCTAACGGGACTTTGGTTGGAAATATTCAGACAGAAGAACTGATTCATAATTACAAGATACCACAGCATTTTGTTTATGACATTTATAAAGAAGTGAAGGAAAGGCATGGATTTATAGAGTTATATTGTGACAATGATGCGTATGTAGAAAAAGAGGATATTCCTGTCTTTTACAATACAAAAATGGGAAAGGATTTTTGTGACAGTTTACTTTCTACCGATGTAAAAGCGCTGTCTTATGATCTGCTGTTACGTCGGGGAACAATGCGGATTAATAAAATCCATGTTGCATTTCCAGATCCGCAGGAATTGAGAGAATTTGCTGCTAAAATAGCGAAAAACGAGAATCTTGTTGTGACATTTCCAAGTGAATATAATATGGAGATTTTCCCAAAGGGATGTAATAAAGATGTAGGGATTCGTATTCTTGCTGAAAAATATAATATTGCACATGAAGATACCGTAGCGATTGGAGATAGTGATAATGACGTGGCGATGATTGAATATGCACATATTGGAATTGCGGTAGCAAATGCGATGGAAGTATTAAAGGAGAAAGCCGATTATATTACGAAATCAAATGATGAAGATGGTCCGGCGATTGTACTGAAAAAAATACTTAAAAAATAAAAAATAATGCTTGCAATCTATGAAAGGTTGTTATATAATAGTCCTTGTCGTTGAGAGAAACGAAAACAAAACACAAGGATATGCGCTTTTAGCTCAGTTGGTAGAGCAGCGGACTCTTAATCCGCGTGTCCAGGGTTCGAGCCCCTGAAGGCGCATTACAAAGCATCGTTTTTAGGATTTAGGCCTGGGGATGGTGCTTTTTTTGTTGCCAAAAGGAGGAACAACGATGAACTTGATTTTTGACTTAGATGATACCCTTTATGACCTTATGGGACCTTTTGAACTGGTTCATAAAAAGTTATATGCAGATAAAACCGATGCGGATTGTACGGAACTGTTTATAAAATCACGAGCTTATTCGGATGAGATCATGGAAGCAGAGATAAAAGGAGACATTCCACATGAGGATTGTTTTTATGAGAGAATTAAAAGAACGTATCATGATGTGGGAATTGAGATGAGCAGAGAAGATACAGAAGAGTTTGAACGATTATACAGAGCTTATCAGAAAGAAATATCTCTTAGTGAGGGAGTGGAAGAGTTCCTTGATTATTGTAAAGCTCATAATATTTTCATTGCCATTCTTACGAACGGAAGACCGAAATCTCAGTATGCGAAGGTAATTGCTTTGGATTTACATAGATGGTTTGACGATGACCACATCTTTATTTCTGGTGGGATTGGCTATCAGAAGCCAGATCCGATGGCATTTCAATATATCGAAAAGATGTTTTCACTTAATCCGGAAGAAACATGGTATATCGGAGATACTTATGAGGCAGATGTTGTTGGGGCAGACGGTGCAGGCTGGCATACAGTCTGGTTTAATCATCGTAACCGAGAATGTCTGGAAAACTGTGCTGATGTGACAGTAAGAAGTATAGAGGAATTAAGTAGATTCATAAGAGAAAGAAGCTAAAAGTATGAAATCAGTAATATCTATATGGAAATTAGGACTTTAAACCTATTAGAAAGAGTAATGGTTTCTAAGAGAAATTTTTTATGATATTACTGATTTCATCAGAGAATGATAAGATAATCAGGATAGAATGATATTGGTTACTTCGTGTTTAATTTTAATAATTTATGGTATTCAAGTACATCATTATCCCACTGTTTATATTTTTGATCTCCGCGGCGGTCAGGAAGACCATATTCGTTTTTGAGGTATTCACCGAGATAGGCTGTAGTCTTTTGGGCTCCTTTGATATTAAGATGATCGCCGCCGTCCGCAGTATCTTTTTTCCAATTGATATTCTTTTTTAATTCAAGGTTCAAATCGATAAAGTTGATTTTGTTCTTGTCGGCAATCTGCTGCAATGCATTATGCTTTCTGTAGTTCCATCCATTGTAATTCGGAACGGAGATCAGTACAGGAATAGAACCCTGACGTTTGCAATAGTGAATACATTTTTCAAAGGTAGATGCACTGATATCGTTGATTTTCCAGGTTTTTCTGGTGAACTTCATTCGGTGCTTTTTTTTATGGACTTTGTGTGTTGATTTACGGTAATAGTAACCTTTCATAACGGAATATCGGTTTCCCCAAATGTTCTTAATTTTATGTGGGTTTAAGTTTTTGTGGAAGCTGATAACCGGAAAAAAGGTTGCGAGCTTTGCTTTTGTGATAGAGTCGAGATTAGCGATATCGGTTTTATCACGAAAAAGATTATTGCCGTCAATCAGTACGATAGAAGGCTTTTGGTGTTTATAAATCTGCTTTAAATATTCATAAGTCTCAGGAATACGCTGGCTTGCCTGTCCCCAGGTATATCCGGTGAATCCGTCCTGTTCCCACCATATGAGAGGAAAAATTCCGCTGTATACATTACTGTCTCCTATTGCTAATACATCAATACTGTTATCCGGTTCCTGAAAAATGCTATAGCCGGAGTAATTAAATAGCGGATTGGCATTGTACCCCATGGCAATGGATAAGGAAGAAAAGATTTTCAGTGCAAATGTTAAAATCAGCAGGAAAATAATGCTTCGTGCTGCTATTGATTTTTTTGACATTTTAGTTCCTCCTGTAAAGTGAATGTACTCTCACGAAATCAAGCACAAAAAGATTCCGAGAGTACATATGAAAGTGTTCGATAGTAAATCATATTAAAACTTCGCATAAATAAAGTCGGCAACGCCCCATCCGGGTCCATAGGCACCGGCAATGATGATCAGTATAATAGGAATCATATATAGTCCCCAGCGAATTGGTAAGGACTGTTTTGATATGAGTTCGCGGATAGAATGTCCCTCTTCCTGGCTCTTTCCGATGAGATAGAGAAGAATAATACTAAAGACGATTAACAGGAAATCCAGTTTAAATAATCCTCCTTGATCAAAAGCTATCTGCCAGAAAGAGACTTTGCTGTTCCATGGACGAAATACAGAACAGAGCATAGCGATAGCAACGTTTAAGTTTCGTGCCCGGAAAATGAGCATACCAATATTTACAAGAATAAATGTGCGGGCTGTCTGCATTATGTGATACCAGGATGCATTTCGATCAATGTTACATTTCCTGCAAAAAGCAGCAAAAACAGGTTCGAAAAGCATACCAAGGACCATGATGACATAGTAATAAAGACCGTAAATAATGTATTTCCATTCTGCTCCATGCCAGATTCCATTACCGAACCAAACGGCGAACAGAGCAAAAATACCGGGAATCGTGGCAGCATAATAACGATTCATGTGGGCTCGGCACTTTTGGCAGAACTTCTGAAAATGTGTTCCAAGAGAAATCGGGTAAAAAATGTAATCTTTGAACCAGGCTCCCAGAGTAATATGCCATCTGCGCCAGAAATCATTAACGGAAGTGGCGAAAAATGGACGTTTGAAGTTCTCTTCTAAAGTGATGCCGAAAAGCTGGGCGCTTCCTCTTGCAATGTTAATACATCCGGCAAAGTCCATGTAAAGCTGGAAAGTATATAAAAGAATTGCCATGATAACAGGAAAACCGGAGTATCGTTCGTGATTTGCAAAAATAGCACGAACATACATATTTACGCGGTCAGAAAGAAGTACTTTTTGAAAAAGTCCCCATGTAATAAGCTGGGCACCAAAACAAAACTGTTTATAATCAAAGCGATGCTCTGCTTTTAATTCTTCACCAAGCTGCCCATAGCGGGAGATTGGTCCCTCGGTGATGACTGGGAAAAAGATTAAAAACAGAAGCAGGCGCAGGTAGTTTCTTTCGACCTTACATACGCCGCGGGCAACATCTGTCACGTAGCTGATGGCAGACAGTGTGTAAAAAGAGATTCCGAGAGGAAGAAAGATATTTAAAAACGGAATCTGGGCGGGGATATGTAAAGCATTAAAAAGTGCATTGATATTTTCACCAAAAAAGTTAAAATACTTTGTAACAAATAAAATACCGAAGTTTATAAAGCATAAGAATGCGATAACATAGCGGATTTTTGTCGTGGTCTTATTCTTTAGTTCTTTTCTTGTAGCGCGGTCCAATTCTTTCTTTTTTAATTTAAATGTTTCGTTGAACTGCTCGATAACTCTTGCACCAAGATAAATGGCTGCCGTTGTAAACAGGACAACGACAACCAGACTTTTCATTGTAAGAATATAGAACAGCAGGCTCGAAAAGAGTAGTCCGATCCAACGGCGCTTTATGGGAAGTAAATAATAAAGGATCAGACTGCCGCCAAGAAATGGAAAAAGATAGAGCCATGAATTATACTGCATATTCTCACCTACTCATCTTCTAAAATTTCCTGAACCATGTGGTAAATACTTTCTACAGATTTAAAGTTCTCTGGCTTAATATAAGGAAGTGTAATGTTGATATCAAATTCATCATTAAGCTCAGAGACAAGCTGAAGAATTTCCATAGATTCTAAAAGGTGTTCATCAATAAAATCTGTTGATGCCGCAAAGTCAGCGCCAGGTTTAATAGTTTCTAAAATTTCAAGAATAGTGTCCATAGTTAATCTCCTTTGTGTATTATTCAAGAATGTCTTAACATTCTTGATAGCTTTCTTTTAATAGTTTTCTGTCGATCTTTCCGTTTGCATTGTAAGGCATCTGTTTGATTCGGATGAACTTATTCGGTCGCATATACGCAGGCAGTTTAGAGGTTGCTGTAACGGAAAGTGCATCTGGTTTTACCTTTCCCTGATAAAAAACAAGAATTTGATCAGTTGTTTCTAAGTAAATACATACGCAGGCATGAATTTCCGGCAAAGCCCCAATAGAAGCTTCGATTTCACCGGGTTCAATGCGGTATCCCATATGTTTGATCTGGAAATCTTTTCGTCCCTGATATCTTAAAAGTCCATCTTCCCCTCGATATACAAGATCTCCTGTGCGATATACAACTTCCGGATAAGCATCATTCAACGGATTTTGTACGAAAGCTTCAGAAGTTTTTGATGGATTATGATAATAACCGTCTGCAAGAAACGGACCGCTGACAAGAAGTTCCCCGCTTGTAGCTTCTTTCCCGTTCTCATTTACGATGATCAGGTCACAATTGTCACAGGCAACGCCGATAGGAAGTGTTTCCTCATCGGAAAAAGTGTGATTAACAACATAGTAACTGCAAATATCGGTTGTCTCTGTCGGACCGAAAAGATTTGCGTAAAAAATATCAGGAAGTGCCTGGCGCCAGTAATTCAACTGCTTTACAGGCATAACTTCTCCGGCAAACAATACTTTCTTAAGATATTCCGGTTTAATATAAGAAAATGTATCCCAGTTCGCTACAATATTAAGCGCAGAAGGAACCCAGTAGATGGTATTTACTTTATAAGTATTCAGATATTCCATAAGCTGCATCGGGAATGAAAAATACTTCTTTGGAATAATCTGATAAGTTGCCCCGGTACGAAGTGCTGCATAAAAGTCAGAGACAGACATACTAAAGTACAATGGGGTCTGGCTTCCAAAAATAGTTGCTTGATCAATATCAAATGCATGGATAAACCAGCTTCCATAAGAAATCAATGCACGATGGCTGATCACAGTACCCTTTGGCTGACCGGTAGAACCGGAAGTATAGAGAATATATGCCGGATCACGTTCCGTCATCTGGTCACGTACTCTGTCAAGAAGCTTGTTATCTATTCCTGCCAAAGCACTATCTTCTATTAAAAATGTCTTAATTGTCTTTGAGAACGGTTCACTCTGGTCCTCTTCAAAAGAAGAAGGCATATCAGAACGGCTAGTGTGAAATGCATTCACTTTATCAATGTATGAGCTGTCTGTAAGAATCCCAGCCGGCTGTAATGTTTCAAAAATACGGTGTACACGTTCTACAGGCATCTGTGTGTCAAGTACGACATAAAAATTACCACTGTAAAGAACGCCGAGCATTGCCTCTGCCAGAGCAGGGCTCTTATCCATATAAATAGCAACAGGAATACGGTGCTTCTTCAAAGTAGAAGCAAGCATGGTACCTGTCTGTTGGCTCTTTCTTTTCAGATCATGGAAAGTAACCGAAGCATGGTCGTCTGCAACGGCTATATGATCAGGAAAACGCTCACAGGTTTTCTCGAAATATTGTAATATATTTTTCATATGTAGTATCTCCTTAGTGCTGTTAGCGACTATTGATTCATAGTTATACATACAAGATAACAAAGAAATCTTAAGTAATAACCAAAGAGAATCTAAAACATTCTTAAGAGATAATTCTGGATTTATTTCCTTGCGCTGTTTGTTTCTTTTGCTTGATCAATGAAAACTTACATATATTTTACAAGACAATCTCTTTTGATTTTACATCTTTGTGTTAGAGTTATGCACATAAAGGAAAGGACAGATGGGTGATGAAAGTGAAAGAAATATATAAAATATCAGAGACTGTTCATAGAGCAGCAGGGGGAAAAATAGAAAATATTTTCCTGTTTTTAAATACAATGTTCTGGGCATTGCTTGCGCTTATTATTGGCGCGGCAGGATTTTCCCTGGCAACGGGAAGTGTGATTGGGCATGGAATTACATTATTTTGTATTGTAGGATATACTGGAATGATTATAGGATTTTTTGGTGGAAGTTATTATTTATATAGAAGAGATGAGAAATAAAGTAAGCAAGAAGCTATCGCAGTAACAGTGTTACAACTGTAACTGTGGATAGCTTCTTTTATTTTACAGGAAAAAATGCTGCGAAAATGCCGGGGTCCGTTTGAATGTATTTATGTGCCTACTGTTATTATATTTACAAAAGTAAAAATAATAATAAAAAATTGCCCAAAAACAGGGCAAAATATTTGGTTATATTGAAAGAATGTAAAAATATATGTCATGTTTTTGTTGACAATCTAGAGGGAAAATTTTATAATATAGGTAGTTACGGGAGGGGGAAATATGAGGAAGGTAATTGATGATCCACGCCTGATGGTTCGGGTATGCGATTTGTATTATAATCAGGGTATCAGCCAGCAGCAGATTGCCAAGGACCTGAATTTATCCAGACCGACGGTATCTAGAGTGTTGGCGCTTGCTAAGGAGCAGGGAATTGTAAAGATTAGTATTTCCAATGTGAATGCAGTAGAGCATTGGGAGCTTGAGAGAAGACTTGAGAAAGAATTTGGTCTTCGGGAAGTAATCATTGTAGGAGAGAATTCCTCAGAGGATGGGATGAAGGAGTCGCTTGGAGAAGCGGCCGCCAGATATTTGGAATATACGATTAAAGATGGGAATATAGTAGGTGTTTCTATGGGTTCCACTTTATTTGAAGTCGTGTCCCATGTTGTACATCCTGCCGCACAGAAAGTTACATTTGTTCCGTTAGTCGGTGGAGTTGGAAGAGTTCGTATGGAGCTTCATGCGAACAGTCTGGCGGAATCACTGTCTCGTATATATAATGGTAAGTTTGTACCGCTGCATGCACCGGCCCGCGTTTCCAGCAGAAATATCCGAGATGAGCTTTTGAAAGAAGATAGTTTATTACCGGCGATTTATCTGACACAGAAATTAGATATTGCAATAGTTGGTATCGGATATCCGAATGAGAAGTCAGCAATTATGGCGACGGGATATTTTAAGGAGAATGAGATAGAATCTCTTATTGACCGTAAGGTAGCCGGAGAGCTATGTATGCAGTTTTATGATATTTACGGAGATACTGCTCCGTATAAAGATGATAATAATGTTATTGGAATGGATATCAGTATGCTTCGCTCTGTTCCACGTTCTATCGGTATTGCCGGAGGTGTTGAGAAGCTTCGGGCAGTCAGAGGAGCGATTAACGGACACTATATTAATACGTTGATTACAGATATTGAATGTGCAGAGGCATTGATATCTGAATAATAAATCATGGTGCAGCAGTAATAAATACTGCCGATGCAGTAGATGCAGCATCAGAATATATCTAGTTCATAGTTTTGATCAAGGGGGTAAATATCATGGATGAAATTCTAAACCTGTCAATTAATGAGATGCCACAAACTGAGTTTGATTGTTCTTGTGGAAAGCACCACAATTTTAGCGTACACGATATGTCTATCCGTAAAGGAGCAATCGAAGATTTACCAAAGATGGCAGAACCATTTAAAGATGGTAAGATTCTTGTAGTATTTGATAATCATACTTACGAAGTAGCAGGTAAAAGAGCTGTAGAACTTCTAAAAGAGAATGGATTTAATGTAAAAGAACTGTTATTTGATACAGGCGATGATATCTTGATTCCAGATGAGAAGACCTTAGGAAGAATTGTACAGGAACAGGATTTAGATACAAGCCTTATGGTAGCAGTTGGATCTGGTGTTATTAATGACTCCGTTAAGTTCGTAACTTCACGTTCCGGACTGCCATATATCATTGTTGCGACAGCACCATCTATGGATGGATATGTAGCAGATGGAGCCCCGATTTTCTCACAGGGATATAAGTATTCTCCGGTAGCTCATCTTACATACGGACTCGTTGGAGATACCGATATTTTAAAGACTGCTCCTCAGGATCTGATTCAGGCAGGTTACGGTGATGTTGTTGGTAAGATTACTGCGATCGCAGATTGGGATTTATCAGTTAAGGCCAATAACGATTATCGTTGCGATACTTGTGTTACATTAGTTAACAGAGCATTAGACAAGTGTTTTGCAAAAGCAGAAGGATTAAAGGAAAGAGATCCTGAGTCACTTGGAGCATTATTAGAAGCATTAACTTTAACAGGTGTTGCGATGGCATTAGTTAATATTTCCCGTCCGGCATCAGGTGCAGAGCATATGTTATCTCATTTCTGGGAAATGGATTACATTGCACGTGGATTAAATCCAAATCATCATGGAATTCAGGTTGGTGTAGCAACTCCGATTATTGCTCGTTTCTTTGAAGAATTAGCAGATATCCTTCCAGAAGGAACCGGAGCACTTTGTCCGCCTCATGAGGAGATTGAAGCACTTTTAGCAAAAGGTGGAGCACCAACAAGTCCAAAGGATATTGGTATCAGCAAAGAACTGTTCCATAACAGTTTACTGAAAGGATATACAGTACGTCCTCGTTACTCTATCATGCAGTTTGCAAAAGATAATGGACGTTTAGAAGAAATCGCAGATAAGATTACAGAAGAGATTTACGGCTAAAGAATGCCGGGCTATTCTTGAGGAATTCTCAGAATTTCTGACGACGATGATAGATATGATCAGGAATATATAAACAGGTAAGAGGTATATTTTATGCAGAAAAAGGAAGACGCATTAAAAGGTGTGAAACTATTTGTCCTTGATATGGATGGAACAGTATATTTAGGTGATCAGCTGATTGAAGGTGCATTAGATTTCATTCGTGAGGTAGATGCATCAGAAGACAGAGATTTCATTTTCTTTACGAACAATGCTTCTCGTGTCCCTGCAGTTTATGTTGAAAAGCTTCATAAGCTGGGACTTGATGTAGAGGAAAGTAAAGTTGTAACAGCTGGAGATGTCTGTGCAGAATTTTTGAAGGTGAATTATCCGGGAGCAAGAGTTTATCTCAATGGTACTCCTGTTCTGGAAGAGAACTGGAAGGAAAAAGGAATTAATCTTGTAGAAGAAGATCCAGATGTTGCAGTACAGAGTTTTGATACAACATTAACTTATCATAAACTAGATCGAATCTGTCACTACGTAAGAAATGGTGTTCCGTTTATTGCAACACATATGGATACAAACTGCCCGACAGAGTATGGATTTATGCCTGATTGTGGAGCAATGTGCAGTCTTATTACAGATTCTACAGGAGTGAAGCCTCGTTTCCTTGGAAAGCCATGGAAAGAAACAGTAGATATGGTTGCAGAGATTACAGGTTATAAGGCAGAAGAGATGGCTTTTGTTGGCGATCGCTTATATACAGATGTGGCAACAGGCGTGAATAACGGAGCGAAAGGATTTCTTGTTTTAACCGGGGAAGCAGATATGCAGACTGTAGCTGAATCTGACGTAGAGCCAACTTGTATCTATGATTCTTTAAATGAAATGAGAAAATATCTGTAGTTTTAAAGTATAAATCAAAAGGGATTTTTTACCACTCAAATAAAGAAGGAGATTAAAAAATGAAAGTAGTATTTGGATGTGATCCTAACGCAACACAGTTTAAATTAGACTTAATGGAATATGTAAAGAGTCTTGGACATGAAGTAGCAGACTTAGGAAGTGATGATCCGATTTATGCGAATACAGCCATTGAAGTAGCAAAAGCTGTAGCTGCTAAAGAATATGACAGAGGTATCATCGTTTGTGGAACAGGTATTGGTGTTTCTATTGCAGCCAATAAAGTAAAAGGAGCTTATGCTGCATGTATTCATGATGTATATCAGGCTCAGAGAGCACAGCTTTCTAATCATGCAAACATTATTACTATGGGTTCACAGGTTATCGGAATCGAACTTGCAAAACAGCTTGTTAAAGAATATCTTTCTGTAGAATGGGATCCTAACTGCAGATCTGTTGCAAAAGTACAGAGAATCATTGACTTTGAAAATGAAGAATAATCTATCAGATCTTACATGCGTTTGATTGGGAATATATGAAATAAAAGTGGGTATTGGGTAAAACAATATAGCATAGAAAGTATGCGTTAATGATGAAAGGAGTTACAAAATGGCAGAATATTTAATGGGTATTGATGCAGGAACCGGTAGTGTACGAGTAGCGTTATTTGATTTTAGAGGACAGAATCGTGCATACGCTGTTGCAGAGTATGGAACAACTTATCCTAAAAATGGATGGGCAGAGCAGAGCGACTACGAATGGTTTGAGGCATTAAAGAAAGCAATTCCTGAGTGTATCAAGAAGGCTGGTATCGCAGCAGATAATATCGCAGCGATTACCTGTGATGCTACAACAAACACATTAGTGTACTTAGATGAGAATGATACTTCTGTACGTCCACCGATTCTCTGGATGGATGTTCGTGCGACAGAAGAAGCATCCTTCATCGATACTATTCGCGAAGAATATGATGCAACGAAGTTCTATAAACCAGGATTTAGAGCAGACACTATGGTTCCAAAGTGTATGTGGGTTAAGAAGAACGAGCCTGAAAACTGGGCAAAAACTAAGACGATCATGGAATTTGAAGACTGGCTGAACTGGAAGCTTACAGGAAGAAAAACAGTAAGTATGTCTGTTGCAGCATTCCGTTGGAACTATGATGATAAAAATGGTGGATATCCAGTAGACTTCTATAATGCAGTAGGACTTGATGATGTTGTTGATAAGTTCCCAGAACCAGTATTAAAGGTAGGAGAAGTTGTTGGTAATATCAGTGCAGAAGCTGCAGAAATCTTTGGTCTTAGCAAAAAGACAGTTGTAGTAGAAGGTACAGCAGACTGTAATGCATGTATGTTTGGTGTTGGTGGTGTAAGACCAAACGGTATGACATTAATTGGTGGAACATCTACCTGTCTGTTAGGTCTTTCCGAAGAAGAATTCCACGTAGACGGTGTAAATGGAACATATCCAAACTGTATGTATGACGGAACCAGCTTGTTAGAAGGTGGACAGACAGCAGCAGGTTCTATTCTGACATGGTTCAAGAATAACCTTCTTCCGGCAGCATGGATGCAGGAAGCTGTAAACCGTAACATGAATATCTATGATCTCATCACAGAAAAAGCATCTTCTGTTCCGATCGGATGTGACGGTCTCGTTATGATGGATTACTTCCAGGGTAACAGAGCTCCTTATGCAGACTCAAAAGCAAGAGGAATGTTCTGGGGATTATCTATCGGTACAACACCAGCTCATCTTGCAAGAGCGGTATATGAAGGTGTTGCTTATGGTGCAAACCATTGTATCGTCAGCATGAAAAAGGCTGGATATGATGTAAAAGAAATCTACGCATGTGGTGGTTTAGCACAGTCTGACTTCTGGATGCAGATGCATGCCGATATTATCGGAGTACCAATGTATACAACAGTAGAGAGCCAGAGTGCAGGATGTCTTGGTGACTGTATCATCGCCGCTGTTGGTGTTGGAATCTATCCTAACTTCTGGGAAGCAGCAGACAGTATGATTCGTGTAGATAAAGAGTACATTCCTAACATGGAAGCACATAAAGAATATCAGTTCTATATGGAAAGATATATGGAAACATGGCCACAGATGAAAGAAATCGTACATAAAACAGTAGACCACAACAACAAAAAATAGTATTATATTAATATTGTAAATAACTAATAAGCCCGCGGAGGATACGCTACCTGTATGCTTCGCGGGTATATTAGATTTTAACTTGGAGGATTAATTATGTCAGAAGTAAAAGTAATCGGAATTGGTAATGACCATGCAGCAGTAGATCTTAAGAATGAGATCAAGGCATATCTTGAGGAAAAAGGTTATAAGGTAGTAAATTATGGAACAGATTCTTCCGAAAGCTGTGATTATCCAATCTACGGAGCAAAAGTAGGCCACGCAGTTGCAAGTGGAGAGGTAGATGCCGGTGTTTTAATCTGTGGAACAGGAATCGGTATCTCTATTGCAGCCAATAAAGTAAAGGGTGTACGAGCTGCCGTTGTCAGTGAACCGGTGTCCGCAAGATTAACAAAAGAACACAACAATGCAAATATTATTGCATTTGGTGCAAGAATTGTTGGAAGTGAGATGGCTAAAGCAATCGTAGACGCATGGCTTGATGCTAAATATATCGGAAGCGGCCGTCACGAGAGACGCGTAAACATGATTGAAGAGGAAGCAGCAAAGTATAATAAATAAAAAGTATATGGTTACGGAGGAAGAAGATGAGTCGTTTTATGGAAATAAAATCAAAGGATATAGAGAAAGCCTTTGAAGATGAGAGAAGACAGTATTTCGTTGGAAACTTAAAGAAACCACAACATATCCCTTTTGTTAAGTCAGACAATACGGAAATGGGATTAACTGCTTATGATAAATTCACTGGTGAGCCGGCTCATCGTCACTCTGTGGCAAAAGAATATGCTTATGTCATTTCCGGTAGAACACAGTATATGGACCTTGATACAAGAGAAGTATATGAATATCGTGCGGGCGATTTCTTTGCGACCTTTCCGGGAACAACTTATGTTCAGAAATCCGAAGCTGGAACAAAGATGATCTTTGTAAAAGAACCATCGATTAATGATAAAGAGCTTGTACCGATGGACGAAGAAGCTAAAAAATGGATGGAAACGGAATTCTGATTTGTAGATTTAATGTAGACGAAAAAAGGAAAAAATAATACATCCCATCTGCTCTGTAGTCGCTGTGTTTAAGATGCTCATCCGCATCTTAAACACGCTCCGAAGACGCATCTGGGATGTATTATTTTTTCCTTTTTTCTGGCTATCTAAATCTACAGTTGGGCAACGTAGAATGTACCAGAAGGATATGACTTTCCGGGAAATTAAATTTCGAAAGGATTGATATTCAAATTGTTGTGTATACTTGGAATTTAGAATTATAAAGAATTCTTAAGAAACGGTGATAAAATTGACGATAATATATATAGGAAGTATAATATAACATATTTTGGAAGAAAACTCTTCTTAAGGAGCAGATTGAAACGGAGTAGAAAGGCAGCTTAAAGATGAATATTTTAATAAAACCAAGAAAGAATAGATATATTATTTATGCTATAATTATCGCGCTTTTTTCTACGATTGGAATGCAGATTTCGTTATTACATACCAATATAGGAAAAGTACTGGAAAAAATAGAATATGATTCCGTATGGAATCATATGATGAGTGTTTTAAGAATAAGTATAACAAGAAAAAGTGATGTATTGTTGTTTTATCAGATAGCAGCGGCAGTTATTTTTATTATATTTCTTATTGTTTTTTCATACAGGTTTTCTGTTCGGGAAGTAGTAAGTGCAGGGTTATTATCAATATTGTTTGGATTTACCATGTGGTTCCGGACTGTATTTTCGCATAAAGAATCATGGAACTATTTTGTACGAAACAGTTATGTCAAAGTATTAAATGGATGGTATATACTTGGATATGCGTTGCTGGCTTTTGGAATTTTTCTTTTAGTTGGCAAGGCTGTAACAGGGCATTGTATAAAGCAGGAAAGTTCAAAAGATTCCCTTAGAAGTAGAGGAAAGGGAAAGAATTATAGTGCCAAAACAGTATTTTTAATATGCATGGCTGTATTAATTGTTTTTTGGTTACCATATTACATTGTTTTCTGGCCGGGATTTCAGCATACAGATTTGCCAACGCAGATGTTGCAGTTTTTTCATATCCGTACGAGATTTCAGGGGAGAGTTATAACAGATGGAATCAATATATTTTATAGTAATGATCATCCTTTTTTACAAACAATGTTAGTTGGCGGGGCACTTAAACTGGGACTTGGAGTTCATAATATCAATTTTGGATATGCAGTATATAGTTTTATTCAAATGCTCTTATTTATTGTAGCTTTCAGTGGTATTTTAGCTACGTTATATCATTTCAAAGTAAGTGTATTTATATTAAAGATAAGCTTGTGTTTATATGCCATAGTTCCTGTTTTTCCACTATATGCTTTATTAATAGGTGGTGATAGCTTTTTTTCTGTTTTTTATCTGTTTTATATGGTAGGAATTTTATGGATTTTTTATACAAAGGGTGACATTCTGAAAAATAATAAATTTATAATTGCAATGATAATAGAAATAATCCTTATGTCTACATCTAAAAATCAAGGAGTATATGTTGCAGCGGCAGTTTTTGTACTTTGTTTAATCTACTTTAAAAGATATAGGATAAGGATATCCGTATGTATGTTAATACCAATATTATTATTTCAGTTTGTATATTGTGGTCCATTTTTTAAAATTGCCAGAGTTGGTACTACAGGAAAACAGGAAGCTTTATCTGTTTGTTTTCAGCAGACAGCCAGATATATAAAATATCATGGAGATGAAGTTACATCCCAAGAAAAAGAAGCGATTAATAAAGTTTTAAATTATGATGTGATTGGAGAAAAGTATGATCCGAATCTATCCGATCCTGTAAAAATGACATTTAAGTTAGAAGCGACAGGAGAGGATTTAAAAAATTATTTTGCTGTCTGGCTTCAAATGGGGTTAAAACATCCCAGCGAATATATACAATCATTTATAGACAATACATATGGTTATTATACTATTAGTTTTGATAATCATAAGGGAGTATATTTTAAACCGGAAATTATGAATTTTTATATTGGTAAACGTGATTGGGTAAAAAAGGATAAACATATTGTAGAATTATTAAGAAAAATTCAGGCAGAAGTACCGGAAAAACGGAAACCTATTAGGGAAAACGGAGTACAAATAATAAAAGTAATTCAAAAAGTTCCGATTTTTAATTGCTTTTTTAATCCGGGAACGCTCACTTGGCTTATGGTAATGGGATTTTTTGTATTGTGGACAAAAAGAAAATATAATTCTATGCTTGCCTTTTTGCCAGTATTTTTGATTTTTGGTGTATGTTTGCTTTCGCCTAAAAATAATAATCTTCGATATATTTATCCACTTTGTTGTATGATACCGGCGATGCTGGCAGCGGCATTTGGAGAGAAAAATCCTGATTTATAGATTTAATGTAGACGAAAAAAGAAAAAATAATACATCCCATCTGCTCTGTAGTCGCTGTATTTAAGATGCTCATCCGCATCTTAAACACGCTCCCAAGCCGCATCTGGGATGTATTATTTTTTTCTTTTTTCTGGCTATCTAAATTTACAGTTGGCGAGAATGGGGATTTTCCAGAAGGTTATGGATTCTCGGGGAATTAAAGTCTAAAGGATTGACGCATTCTTCTGGAGTTTTCCATTTGAATAGAAATTGTATATTTCTGGGGGACCATCTTATTTTTCCTGCTCAAAATGCTGATTTCATCTGGCGTCAAAGAACAGAAAAGCAGAAACTTGATATAGAAGAAAATGTGATGTCGGAGCAAGTAAAAATGCCGGTCAGGCATTTTCTGTGCCGCGACTATCTTCACATTTTCTTCTATATCAAGTTTCTACTTTTCGTTTCTTTAGTCCATTAAATCAGTATTTGTAAAATTCCACACAATAAGAGGTAATATTTGGCTATTTGTTTACCAAAATAAAACGTGTGATTTTTTAGAAAAATGAAAGATTTTATTCATAAAAAAATAAGAATGTGCAGAAAAATACATTTACAAGAAGAAAAATTGTGATATAATAAACGAAGTTTGAGTGGATTGATAATTAAAATCAATAATGCTTATAAAGTATTCGTATATCTATTTTAGGAAATCAACACAGTTTTTAACAGAGTTTTCTTGTTTACAGAGTAACAATTATGGTTATATTCTGGTGAATACAGAGTTTTCTGTCCAATTGGTGTTAAAGTTCTATCCATCCTGTTATCTAGGTTTATGTAACAGGTTCTTTTAACTTTTATTTTCTATTATCTATTATACATTTTACCGATTGAAAATTGAATATTTTAGTACATGAAAAGAAACATAAAGAATAAAGAAAGAGTGTAAAAAGCAGGGGCTTGTATAGAGTAAGTCCTGTTTTGTTATGGAGATTTTTATGAAAGAGAAGAAAAGAAAGTTCAGGCATGAGCATGGAGGAAGCTTTTCAGTAGATTATTATGCATATGCTTCTCGAATGAGAAGTTGGAATGCAGGTTTTAAAGTACTGTTTTCGATTATTAGTTTACTTTTATGTATTGCGTGTAATAATCTGTTTGTTTCATTGGCAGTTATTTTTTTTATGGGATTTTTGACAGTGGCTGTTGGCGGTTTGAAGCTGCATCATTATATTTCGATGCTCCTTGTTCCAATCGTATTTTTGATTTTTGGAACAATTGCCATAGCGATTGGGTTTTCAATGCATCCAGTAGGACAGTATCATGTTCATTTTTTGAATTTGTTTTACATTTATTGCTCAAAGGCAAGTTTGCTTAAAGCAGGGAATCTTGTGTTTAAGGCATTAGGCGCTGTCAGTGCACTTTATATGATGACATTGACGACACCGTTAAGCGAAATTATTGCTGTTTTGAGGAAGGCCCATGTTCCAAAGCTGATTATAGAGCTTATGAATATGATTTACCGATATATTTTCATTATGATCGATACGCACAGCCGTATGAAGAATTCAGCGGAATCCCGACTTGGTTATTGTGATTTTAAAACGTCTTGTTATTCCTTTGGACAGGTTGCCAGCAACCTGCTGGTTGTTTCACTGAAAAGAGGAAATAATTATTACAATGCCTTGGAAGCACGTTGTTATAACGGGGATTTACAGTTCCTTGAAGAGGAAAAGCAGGTAAAAGCAGGCCAGGTTGTAATGGCAGTTATTTTTATCATTATTTTATTGCTTATATGGTTTTTTACAAAGTAATTTAGAAGATAGTATACAGATATCCTGTATGTGTTATTTGTGATTTGAAAAATTTTAAATAGTTACAAGATAGATGTATGACCTGTGGAGGTATTTATGCAGGAAAAAGAACCAATATTAAAGGTAGAAGATTTACATTATGCATATAATGGCGAAAAAGCAGCGTTGAATGGAATTGACCTTAATATTTATGAAGGTGAAAAAATTGCGGTGCTTGGCTCTAACGGAGCCGGAAAGTCTACATTTTTTCTGAATATTAACGGAGTTTTGAAGTCTCATCATGGAGAAATATATTATCGTGGGGAGAAAATTACGAAAAAGAATCTGAATAATCTTAGAAAGAATGTAGGAATTGTTTTTCAGGATGCAGATAATCAGATTATTGCATCCACAGTAATGGCAGAAGTTTCTTTTGGACCGATGAATTTAAAGCTGCCAAGAGAAGAAGTGATTTCCAGAGTGGATAAAGCTCTTGAATATATGAATATCTCAGGATTTAAAGATCGTCCGCCACATTATTTAAGCGGTGGTGAGAAAAAGAGAGTCAGTATTGCAGATATTATTGCAATGGAGTCAGAAGTTATTATTTTTGATGAGCCTACAGCAGCACTTGATCCGCTGAATGCAGCAATGCTTGAAGAGGTTCTTCAAAAAATGGGTGATGAGGGCCGGACAATGCTCATATCTACACATGATGTAGATTTCGCTTATCGATGGGCAGAGAGAGTTATCGTATTCTGCCATGGAAAGATCATTGCGGATGATACACCACTTGCTGTATTTAAGCAGGAGGATATCTTAAAGCAGGCGAACCTGAAGCATCCGATGATGTTTGATGTCTATGACATTTTAAAAGAGAAAGGTATCGTTCCAAAAGGGGACGTTTATCCTAAAAATATTGCCGAATTTCAGGCAATGGTAAAAGGTTTATAAATGAAAAATTAAAAGGAGGAGAGACAAATGTCTAAAAAACAAAAGAGTCTTGCAGTTCTTGCGAGCGTATTTTTAATGCTTTTTACAATCGCACCAGTTTCTAATGCGATGCACATCATGGAGGGATTCCTTCCAGTGAAATACTGTATCTTATGGGGAGTAATCTGTGTACCATTTTTAGTAATCGGTTTTATGAATATCAAAAAGGTACTTGGAAATGACAGAAGAACTCTTACAGTACTTGCTTTAACAGGTGCTTTCGTGTTCGTACTTTCATCTTTAAAGATTCCTTCAGTAACAGGAAGCTGTTCCCATATGACAGGTACAGGTCTTGGAGCAATCTTATTTGGACCATGTGTAACAAGTATTTTAGGTATCATCGTATTAATCTTCCAGGCAATCTTACTTGCACATGGTGGATTAACAACATTAGGAGCTAACTGCTTCTCTATGGCAATTGCTGGACCAATCATTTCCTGGGTATTATATAAATTACTTCAGAAAGCAAATGTAAATAAGAGAGTAGCTATATTCGTTGCGGCATTCTTAGGTGATTTATTTACATATTGTGTAACAAGCTTCCAGCTTGCACTTGCTTATCCTTCAGAAGTTGGTGGTGTAGGAGCATCCATCGTAAAATTCCTTGGAATCTTCGCTACAACACAGCTTCCATTAGCAGTTATCGAAGGTATTCTTACTGTAGTTATCGTTATTGCACTTGAGACATATGCAAAAGACGAATTAAGCAGTCTGGAATTTTAATAGGAGGAAAGAAAATGACAAAAAATACAAAAACAGTAGTTATTTTATTAGTAATTGCAGCATTGATCGCAATTGTTCCACTGTTTGCGCTTAAAGGTGCAGAATTTGGTGGATCTGATGATGCCGGTAGCGAAATGATTTCTGAAATTCAGGGAAAAGAATATGAACCATGGTTCACACCAGTACTTGAAACAGCACTTGGTGGAGAACTTCCTGGAGAAATCGAAAGCTTAATCTTCTGTCTTCAGACAGGAATCGGAGTAGGAATCGTAGCATTCGTACTTGGACGATTTGTAGAAAGAAAGAAGTGGCAGGATAAAGATAACAATTCTACGTCTTCTAAATAATCGATAGACAAACGAAAACCAAAGAATCCTATCCTTATATTTGTGAAAGTATCACTGCGGGTTGAATGTTCGCTTAACGGCTCACATTCAATCCTCGCTCTAATATCGCAAATATAAGGATAGGATTCTTTGGTTTTCTGTTACTTTTTTCTGTTACTTTTTTCTGTTACTTTACAATGATCTATCAGAATGGGTCAGTCCTTCACAAATGCTATTCCACAGAAGTCCTGTATCTTCTGTCTTATTCCCCATCCCACCCAACATAATTGCGGATTTGAAATAATTATAGCATTACAACAAACAGAACCCCGCCACCCTTTATTATGTAAAAATGCGCCTTAGAGCAAACTCTTAATGCGGGCGAGCATTAAGAGTGCAGTGATACGAAGCATTTTTACATAATAAGGGGTGGTGGGGTTCGTCTGTTTATTCGCACAATTTAAAAAACTATTGACTTGTTAACCATTCAACTGCATTAAGTACCTCTTCCGGTGTTTCGCATACAGAGAAGAGCGACTTTACGGATTCGCGGATAAAGCCCATGCCGATAAGTTTATCAATATTTGCAATCGTGTCATCATAGAAACCGGCAACATTGTATATAATAATCGGCTTTGCGCTTCGACCAAGTTCGGTCAAAGTAAGTATCTGGAAGAATTCATCAAAAGTTCCGATTCCACCAGGGGCGATAACGAATGCATCTGCATTCTCTTCCATGACTTCTTTTCGAAGACTCATAGTTTCTGTGCGTACAATTTCAGTGCATTCACTTTTAATCGGTTCAAACTTGTTCATGAAGGTCGGAACAACGCCTGTTACCTCTCCACCGTTTTCTAATACACCGCTTGCACAGGCTCCCATCAGTCCGCTGGCACCCCCGCCATAGATGAGTTTATGGTGTCGTTTTGCAATTTCCTTTCCCAATTCGTTCGCTGCATTTATATAGATGGAATTGATGCGGTCGCTTGCTGCGCCATACATACATATTGTAAGTCTGGTCATAATAGCACCCCCTCGTTTTTTATTTGTAGAGTTTAATTTTAACATTTTATTCGACGAAAAACAACAAAATATTAAGGGAAAATAGATAATAGATACGAATTGTCTATATATTTCGACAAAAAGAAAAAATTATCTAAAGATTATGTTATGAAAAAAGTATAAGCTGTGAATAAAGAAAAAGTACACTTTTTTTATTGTATGAATAAGGAAGACAGAAGGTGTATAAAGACAGAAAAATTGTGAAATATGCTTGTTTTTTTGCATAAATATTGCTACAATATAAACAAAGATATGCATAATTATCTATGTCGATAGTGTGTCTTGGTGGATAAAGACTCCGAGAGTACATAGTATTAAAAGGGGTGATTTTTATGAAGAAGGTTATAACAATCAGCAGAGAATTTGGAAGTGGCGGTCATGATATAGGAATGGAAGTAGCAAAGCGTTTGAATATTCCGTTTTATGATCAGGAAATCGTGGATAAAGCCGTTGCAGAGAGTGGCTTTACGAAAGAGTTTATAGAAGAACATGGCGAATACAGTACACTTTCTTCTGTATTACTTGGAACTTCCGCACCTTTTGACAGCTATTATTATGCAGAGGATCCTCAGGATAAGATTTTTAAGATTCAGCGCAGGATCATTAAGAAGTTTGCACAGGAAGGTCCATGTGTTATTGTAGGAAGATGTTCAAACTATATTTTAGAGCAGGCAGATATTGATAGTTTTGATATATTTATCAAGGCAGATATTGAAAAGAGAGCGGAGAATGTAGCGGACAGAGTTGAACTGAAGGGAGACGAATTGATTAAGTTCCTTCAGAGAAGAGATCATAAGAGAAGGGTATATTATCGTTTCTATACTAGGAGAAAATGGGGCGATTATCACGACTATAATATGATGCTGGATAGTGGAATGATTGGCAAGGATAAATGTGTTGACATGATTATTAGTGCGATTGGTGAATGATAGCATATAATAATATGAAAGGAACTTGATAAAGTAAGATAAGTTTAAAAGCAGGACATTTCAGAAGAAGAGATGCCCTGCTTTTTCTAATATAGTTTTCGGAAGGATTGAAAGGAATAGGAAAAATGAAGATTACACAATGTAAATATGGGCATTATTATGATAAAGCGTATTTTGCCAAATGTCCACATTGTTACAGAAGAAATGGCGGCAGGGATGAGGACATCATAATCAAAGACGTAAAATTGACTGCAAATTTATCAGATACAAATCATGTAACGAAAACGCAGGATAAAAGAGCGAGTGACCGAAAGAATGTGAAACGTTGGATTGGAGAAGCATGGGATGAATTAGAGGAAATCTTAGCGGATGAAGAAAGTGAGCCTGAAGAAAAAGAAAGGCAGCAGCATAAAAAGAAAAATGAGTCATATAAAACAGGAGAATTATTAACAGGAAATGCAGAAAGCTATATGCTTTTTGCTGCGATGCCTCTTAAAGTAATCAAAAATCAGGAATTTTGTATGGATTTTTGTCTTTTTCCAGAAAAGGAATGGGAGACAGGTGCGAAGATGCTCACTTTTAAAAGCCAGGAAAGTATACGGGATTTAAAGCCGGTGCAGATGATATTACCGGCTGCTGCAATATTACATATTTTGTACAAAGAAGAAGAGATTTTCCGTAAAGAGATTGAAATCAGCACAGAAAAGAAAAATGAATTTTTTACATTTCCTGTTATGGTAACGGATACAAGAGACCGTCGTTTTCATATGGTGAAGGTCGTTTTTGAGGTAAAGGAACAAAATATTGAAATTCCACTGTATTTAATGCCTAATCCGTAGAAAAAACCGGGAAGTTATGGAAAACATTCGTGGAACTTTATTATTGCGATTTTCGAGAAATACTTATATAATAAGATATAATGTAACAGTTTTGTAATAAATTCAGTCTGCATAAGTTGCAAATGAACCAGATAAGAATAAAGTTCTGATGTAGATAAAGATTGAATTGTTTATAATATATCTGAAGAGATAAAATATAATTATAAAGGAGAAGTATAATGAGTGATATGACCCATCTTGATGAGTTAGAAGCAGAAGCGATATACATTATGCGAGAAGTTGTAGCAGAATGTGAGAAGCCGGTAATGCTTTATTCTATTGGTAAAGATTCTTCTGTAATGCTTCATTTAGCATTGAAGGCTTTTTATCCAGAAAAGCCACCGTTTCCATTTTTACATGTAAACACTACATGGAAGTTTAAGGAAATGATTGAATTCAGGGATAAAACGGCTGAGAAATATGGACTTGATATGATCGAGTATATTAATGAAGAAGGGGTTAAGAAGGGGATTAATCCATTTGACCATGGTTCTTCTTACACAGATATCATGAAAACGCAGGCTTTGAAGCAGGCGCTTGATAAATATGGTTTTACAGCAGCTTTCGGTGGCGGAAGAAGAGACGAAGAGAAATCCAGAGCGAAGGAGAGGATTTTCTCCTTCCGTAATTCCAGTCATGCATGGGATCCGAAGAATCAGCGCCCGGAGATGTGGAAGCTGTATAATACAACAATCCATCAGGGCGAGGAGATGCGTGTATTCCCTATTTCTAACTGGACAGAAAAGGATATCTGGCAGTATATCAAGCGTGAGAAGATTGATATCGTGCCATTATATTTTGCAGCAGAAAGACCTTTTGTCAGAAGAAACGGCAATATTATCATGGTTGATGATGATCGTATGAGATTAGAACCGGGAGAAAAGATTGAGCATGGAAAGATTCGTTTCCGTACACTTGGATGTTATCCATTAACTGGTGGAATCGAAAGTGATGCAGATACTTTAGATGCTATTATCGATGAGACATTAAGCGCAGTATCTTCAGAGAGAACCAGTCGTGTTATTGACAGTGATGGTGGAGCAGCCAGTATGGAGAAGAGAAAAAGGGAGGGTTATTTCTAATATGAACAGTCTTCTTAAGTTTATTACGTGCGGTAGCGTAGATGATGGAAAGTCTACCTTGATTGGACATATGCTTTATGATGCAAAGTTACTTTTTGCAGATCAGAAAAGAGCATTAGAACTTGATAGTAAAGTAGGTTCACGTGGCGGAGCAATTGATTATTCTCTTCTTCTTGACGGTTTAATGGCAGAAAGAGAACAGGGGATTACGATTGATGTCGCATATCGTTATTTTACAACAGAACATCGTTCTTTTATTGTAGCGGATACACCGGGGCATGAAGAATATACAAGAAATATGGCAGTAGGAGCTTCTTTTGCAGAGCTTGCAGTTATTCTTGTAGATGCCACACAGGGTGTTCTTGTACAGACAAGACGTCATACAAGAATCTGTTCGTTAATGGGAATCGAGCATTTTGTCTTTGCGGTAAATAAGATGGATTTAATTAATTATGATGCAAATCGTTTTGAGAAGATTGAGCGCGAGATCAAGATGATGGCAGCAGAGTATGATTATAAATCTATTAAGATCCTTCCAGTTTCTGCAACAGAGGGAGATAATGTTACTGTGAAGTCAACAA
Source organism: Anaerobutyricum hallii (assembly GCF_900209925.1). Classification (NCBI taxonomy): domain Bacteria; kingdom Bacillati; phylum Bacillota; class Clostridia; order Lachnospirales; family Lachnospiraceae; genus Anaerobutyricum; species Anaerobutyricum hallii. The sequence goes on from NZ_LT907978.1 coordinate 142,760, forward strand.
AGATGCCATGGTACAAAGGAGAGTCTCTTCTCACATATCTTGAAAACATTCAGGTACATGATGATTCTCTTGAAAAAGGATTTACGATGCCGGTGCAGAGAGTGTGTCGTCCTGACCGAACTTTCCGCGGATTCCAGGGACAGATTGAATCAGGCCAGATCAAGGTTGGAGACGAGATTATTGCTCTGCCATCTAATGAGAAGGCAGAAGTAAAGGGTATTCTTGATGCAGGTAAAGAAGTAACAGAAAGTAGTCGTGGACATGCAGTAACAATTTCTCTTGACAGAGAAGTTGATGTATCAAGAGGTTGTGTTCTTGTTCATAATGCGAAACCAAAGACGGGTAATCTGTTTACAGCAAAGATTTTATGGATGGATGATACACATCTTGTTGCTGGTAAGAACTATCTTTTAAAACTTGGAACAAAGATGATTCCGGCTGTTGTTATGAATATTAAGTATAAGATTGATGTTAATACCGGGAATGAAGTACATGCAGATGCTATTTATAAGAATGAAATCGCAGCCTGTGATATTGCAGTTTCTGATAAGATTGTTTTTGAGAAATTTAAAGATAATCATGCATTAGGTTCCATGATTCTTATCGACAGAATTACGAATATGACTTCTGCTTGTGGTGTTATCATGCATGCTTTAAGACGTACAGATAATCTTACATGGCATGAGATGGATATTACAAGAGAATTCCGCGCACAGCAAAAAGGACAGACACCTAAGACCATCTGGCTTACTGGTCTTTCCGGTTCCGGCAAGTCTACGCTTGCAAATGAGCTGGAGAAGCGTCTTGTGGCTCTTGGTAAGCATACAATGCTTTTAGATGGGGACAATGTACGTATGGGACTGAACAAGAACCTTGGCTTTAAAGAGGCAGATCGTATCGAGAATATTCGCCGTATTGCAGAAGTGGCTAAGTTAATGAATGATGCCGGGCTTATTGTAATTACATCGTTTATTTCCCCATATGTACGTGACAGACGCAACGCAAGAGAGATTATTGGAGATGACAGCTTTATTGAAGTATACGTAAGTACACCGGTAGAAGAGTGCGAAAAGCGTGATGTTAAGGGCCTTTACAAGAAGGCAAGAACAGGAGAAATTCCGAACTTTACAGGCATATCCAGCCCATATGAAGCACCGGAACATCCTGAAGTTACGATTGATACGACAGGAAAGAGCCTTGAAGATAGTGTGGATTATGTTATGGCACAGTTGGAAGAAAAGTTAGGTTAAGTATCGGGTAACATTGGGATATAAATTATAAGAGGAAATAAAAATGCGCACACTTTATGTACACATTGGAACACCTAAAACGGCAACGACATCAATTCAGATGTTTTGTGTCGAAAATCAGGATATATTAAATGAACAGGGCTACAGCTATCCTCTTTTAGAGTTTACTTATCCGCATGTAGCTAATCGACGGAACGGTCACTTCCTTGTAGGATGGCTTTATAAGCTGAATGGTGAAGAGGATGTAGAAAAAGAGCAGGAATTGTGGGACGAAGGTCTTGCAATGATTCATAAAGAATTTGAAAAATATGATAATGTAATACTTTCCGATGAAAATATTTGGCATGCATCAAACGGAAGAAAGTTTCCTTTCTGGTCTAAACTTATGGAGGATGCAAAGGAGTATGATTATCAGGTCAAAATAGTCGTTTATATAAGACGGCAGGACACATTGGCTAATTCGTGGCTTAGTCAGCAGGTAAAAGAAGGATGGAATACCAATTCTACAATTAAATGGGATTCTTTTCAGCAGAAGACAAGAAAAGTTGTATTTAATTATTATCTTTTACTTGAAAAGATTGCTGAAGTAACAGGAAGAGAAAATATCATTGTCCGCATTTTTGACAGAGGTAAGTTTAAAGGTAAAGATCATACCATTTTTTCGGATTTTTTGGAGGCAATTGGCGTGGATTATACAGATGAGTTTAAAATAACAGAAGAAGAGGCAAATCGTTCTCTGACAGGAAACAGTCAGGAAATTTTGCGAATTATCAATACAATTCTTCCAGACGATGTAAAGGTGAGAACTCTGGTTAGAGAATCAGCACAGGACTGTGAGAATTATAAAGATCCTCAGAATAACTTTGTTATGTTTTCAGAAGAAGAATTTAATAAGTTTATGGGGCGTTACGAAAAGTGGAATAAAGCTCTGGCAAAAGATTATTTAAATCAGGAAGAGCCTCTTTTTAACATGAAGAGAAAAGAAGGAGAAAGATGGACTCCGAATAATCGTTTTATGTATGAGGATATGGTACGTTTTTTTGGTGGGGTTGTTATCAGACAGCAACGTCATATCGAAGAGTTAGAAAAAGAAATTACCACTTTAAAAGACAGCCATTTAGAGACGATAGAAAGATTGTCGGATAAAGATCTGGATGAGACTGCAAAAAATGTTTTACAGGTACTTGCTGAACAGGTTACTAAACAGCAGAAAGACATTCAGAGAGCTCTTGAGAATTCTGATAAGATTGATGCAGTAAAAGATAGAAGCCAAGAGGTAAAAGTACAGAGTCTTACTATTGGGAATGAATTAATTGACGTGCGTCAGGATCAAGATAAACTTGAAAAAGTAATGAAGAAAGATTATGAGAATCTAAAAGAACGTGATAAAGAGTTAAAAGCAATGATTCGAGAGCTGGAACAGACTTCTCTCTGGTTCCGTCTTCGCAGAAAATGGAGACATATTACTGGAAAAGATGCGCAGTAGAAGGATATCATGTATTGTATGATGCGTATCCTGTAACAAGAATGTCTCGACATTCTTGAATATTAAAAAATGCAAAAAGACCAAGGGTATAGTTCAAATGGTGTAAATCCATACCCTTGGTCTTTTATATTGCCTGGTAAAAGTGGATTCAAAAATATTTCATATATTTCCTATTGAAATAATATGAAATATGCGGTAATATAAAGAAAATCAAAAAGATACGTGTAAGTCAAATGATATTTAGCAGATTTTTACATTGCAGTTTTTTGAATATCCATATATAATGAAAGGCAATATAATATTATGAATGTAACAGCAATACAGATATCAGAAAAAAGACAAAAAGTAAAAACAAGTGATGAGAGTATAAAGATGAGAAAGTTTATTTCCATGACTGCGACTATGCTAAAAATAGGATTTATCGGTTTTGGTGGAGGAAGTGCCCTGATTCCGGTAATTGAAGAAGAAGTCGTAGAGAAGGATAAGATTGTATCAGAAGAAGAATTTAATGACGATGTAATGATCGCAAGTATAACACCGGGAGCGCTTCCTGTGGAAGTCGCAACAGGAATTGGAAGACAGGCCTCCGGTTTAAAAGGAATGGCAGCAGCGGCGACAGCGATGGCATTACCGGGTGCATTGTTAACAGTATTATTACAGGCGGTTATTTCCAGTGCCGGAAGTATGGTAAAGTCACAGATTAACTATCTTTCGATTGGAATTTCTGCATTTATTATATTAACTTTATTAGCCTATTCTTTAGGAACGGTCCGTCAGGCTGTTAATAAAAGAGAAGGACAGTTGTATAGCCTGATTATTTTAGGAGTATTTTTGCTTTCCGGTGAAAAGAGTATTTATCAGTTATTTGGATTGAATATGAAACCAATATTTGCACTCTCAACAATTCAGGTACTTGGTGCTGCGTTTTTTGTAATTTTATTTACAAAGGGACATATCCGCTGCTTAAGGAGATCGATACCGGCGGTGATCATTACAGGATGTTATCTGTTATGTGTAGGAAGTGCACATATTATACCACTGGCAGCGAAACCATTTATATTGGCACTTATGGCAGTATTAGCAGTACTTGGCTTGGCGCAGTCCGTATTGGAAAGTCCGCAGAAAAAGGCTTTTCCAGTAAAGAGACTTGTAACATCTGTAGGTTTTTGGCTTATATTTGTGGCAATGTTTTCTATACCGGCAATGTTCCTAACTGCAAAGGCTTTGAGATTTATCGGAATGGGATGGTTATCCTCTGTTATGTCTTTTGGTGGAGGAGATGCTTATCTTTCTGTAGCACAGGGATTATTTGTAGAAGGCGGAGTAATTAATAATGCAGATTTTTATGGAAATGTAGTATCAGTAGCGAACGCACTTCCAGGCTCTATTCTTTGTAAGATACTTACCGGTATCGCATATGATGTAGGGTATAATCTGAATGGTTCTATCATTGAGGGGCTGTTCGTGGCACTTTCGGGATTTGCCTGCAGTGTAGCAGCATCCGGAGCGATTTTTGAATTAGTATTCTGTGTGTATGAGAAGTACGAAAGTCTTCAGATATTTGCTGTAGTAAAACACTTCATCCGTCCGATTATTTCTGGTTTGCTGCTTACAGTAGCTGTATCATTGTATACATCTGGAATTTGCGGACAGATTCAGGCAGGCAGCGGAAGTAATATAGCACTGATTATTACATTGCTGGTACTTGCCGTAAATCTTATATTAATGAAGTTACAGAAAAATGGCAAGAACATACACCTTATTTGGAAAATCCTCATATCTGCAGGAATATCCTTTATTGGATGCAATATTCTTTAAAATTCTAGTTTGCGAAGGCAAACGAGACGCCCACTGACCGTATCGGAAAGTCTCTGGGGCGTCTGTCTGTTCATCACGTCAGCTGCGCTGACAACCTAGAATTCATATTCCATAGCATTGGCGTAGATTCTGTCATGTTCGAGTTCCCTTAAGATAGCGGTTCTGCGGCTACCAACTAACAGAGTTTTATTGTATTTGAAGTATCGTTCGCATCCGTTTTCTGTGATAAAGCGTGATGCATCAGGGTCCATGGTAAGTTCGGTGATAAATACAACCATTTCCTGACCTTCGCCGAAGGCTTCTTCCATGAAAGTAAAAGCATTTTCCAGTGTAGAGGATGCTTTTTTTATTGTGTCTGTGCGAATCTGGCATTGTTTATCGAAACCAGTTTTGGCGAAGAGGAAGGCTTCTTTTGGTGCGAGGGTGGAGTCCGGGGCCCATGTGGAAAGTAATTCCAGTAATTTTAACTGGAAATTTTTCTGTTCCGGAGTGGTGAGTCCGGCTTTATTTTCCCAATCGTATTCTTCTGTTTTTTTCTGAAGAAGGGTGCGATACGATCCGTTTTCTTTTAACTCTTTTTGATAGTGTTTTAAAAATTCATAGGCTTCTGTGGTTAAAGCATCTTCGGTCAGGGCTTCGGAAATATAGTTGTGGAGTCCGCTCAGAAGGAGTTCTACGCAGCTTAGGTGCTCATCAAAGGAGGCACGGAACAGTTTAGCGTAGATGTCAGTACCGGCCTGTCCTGTGAGAATGCGGCTGATGTCGTAGTCGTCGCGATATTTCTGGTATAAGTCATAGTAGGCAGCAATATCTTTTGCGATATCCTCATGCTGAATAAACTGATGGATAATATCCTCGTCTACTTTAATAGAAAGATCTTCATAAGTCTGAATCAGACTGCTTAAATCTTCCCAGCCTCTGGCAGTAACGAATTGGATACCATCTACATCATTTTCTGTCCGGTAGAAATTCTGCGGACGGAGTTCTAAATAACTTAAGATAAATGGATGCAGATGTCTTGCTCTGGCATAGCCTTTGAATACATCAAGATCTGCTTCGATATTGATTTTTCGAACACGGTCTAAGGTTACGAAGTCAAAGTCATGGACGCTTCGGTTATATTCTGGCGGGTTGCCTGCGGCAACAATGATCCAGCCTTCCGGAACTGCCTGATTGCCAAATGTTTTGCATTGCAGAAACTGAAGCATTGTAGGTGCGAGGGTTTCCGAAACACAGTTAATTTCATCAATAAAAAGGATACCTTCTTTTTTGCCGGATTCCTCCATGTACTGATAAATACTGTAAATGATTTCGCTCATTGTATACTCTGTTACAGAGTAAGATTTGCCATCAAATGTTTTTTCTTTGATGAAGGGCAGACCAACGGCACTCTGTCTTGTGTGATGAGTAATAGTATATGCGACAAGGCCGATATTACATTCCTGGGCAATCTGCTGCATAATCTGTGTTTTCCCAATTCCGGGAGGTCCCATCAACAGGACAGGGCGCTGACGAATTGAAGGGATAGCGTATTGTCCGTAGTTATCTTTTTTCAGATAGGCACGAACGGTATTTTTTATGTCTTCTTTTGCTTTTTTTATATTCATAAGATGAAATCCTTTCATTTTAAATCTTCTTCATGCAAAACTAACTTCATAGCCCAGGCTGGTACATCCGGGTGTTCTTCTTCTCCTAAAAATAAAAATGCGGTTTCGTAAGGCGGTCTTTTTGCCGGGAAAAAGCCTTTTCCATCTGTGAAATAGAGAACCCCTTTTAGTTGGTGAAATTCTCCGTTTTCAAGAAGTGTATTAATATAAGAAAAAGCTGGACGAAAGTCTGTTCCGCCGCCACCAATTAATTCAAAGTTATGAAGTAGTTTTTGAATATCGTGTGGGTCTTTAATAACTGTGTCAGAGTGTACCTGATTATCACATTGAATAATTCGAATCTGACTTTTATGAAAGAAGCTGTCCCGTTCCTGAATAATCTGAAATGTTTCCTGAAGAAACTTCTGCACAAGCGGACCGTTTGTAGAATAGCTGGTATCAATGACAATAACAAATTCAGAAATTTTCGTAACTTCCCGGCTTTCTAAAGGTTCGATCAATGGCATATTTTTATACAGCCGCAGACCATAGGAGTAGTAGTTTAGGTCAAATTCATCATAATCACAATGCAGTTCTTCCTGAAGAACCGTAAATTTTCTCAGAAAATCTTTATAAGAACGGCGGCTTTTTCCCTCTTTAATCTGCGCTTTTATGGCTTCGGCACCGGAGGCAGTATGATCACCCCGGAGATTTAATTCCTGTTCCATTCGATGGCTGATCTTATCCCAGGACTGCCCGGCTTTTGCAGCGGAAGGAGAACGGGAAGGATCTTTTGGCCAGAATCTGTGGTCATCTGTAAAGAACTCCATTGTAAGCTGATTTAACCGGTCAGGATTTTCGGTCACATCGGAGAGAAGATAGTGATAAATATTTGCCGCTGTGACAGGGATGTTCTGTTTTTCAAAATCATTATAAATGTTTGTTCGGATTCCGGATAATGCACGTTTTACACTTTTTTTGTCAAAGGAATCGATAATCCATTCCACAGCAATGTCGCAGGAAAGGTTCCATAAATCAGAATCACGGTTTCCACGAATCCACAGATGCCGGAAAATACAGTGGAAAACGCTGTGGAGCACGGCTCGGTTCAGGAAAAGAGGATTGGAACGAAAGGCTCGCAAAATCTGTTCCGGCGGAAAAAAGAGTGAGATTCCATCGGTTGCCGTAGAACGAAGAGATTCCTTTGGAGTTAATATAAGAGTGGAAATGGCGACATCAAGATAACGAAAGTCGATGTATAATTCGTTCTCAATTAAATCAAGAATCTTAATGCACATTTCATTTTCCCATTCTGTCTGGGTCATATGCTCACCTCTCTAAAAATCAAGATCAAATTCAAAAGTTTTTTCAGAAAATGTATTATGTTTCTGTTCCATCAGAAAGGCATTTCCCTCACTCCAGTCAGTTTCAATACAGTGTTCCATCGCTTCAGAAAGCACCGTCATATCTGGAGAAAAATGCTCGCAGATAAATTGGAGAAGAGAAAAATCTTTTGATTTTATTGTAAGAGAAAAAGCGGTATTCAAATGTGTTTCTATCGCAGTTTCATATTTCTCTTTAAATACATTTTCCAGTCTGGAAGGCCAGCGGAGACGGTTTAAAGCAATCTTACAAAGAGATTCCGGTGATTCGACAGTGAGTGCATTATCAAAGCAGGAATCATACTTTCTGTAATTAAGAATGCCGTTTTCAAAACTTTTTCTCATGCGGAAGCCTTCTCCGTGAATACTGCGGCTGAAAATATGGGCCGGAGAGATTTCATCAAGCCACTCATAGTATTCGGGGAAAAATAGTATGCTTTCTGGAGTGGATGAATCATTCGGGCAGAAAGAAACGGTAATATTTTCTGCAATACGTTCTAAGATAAGGGATAATCCACTTGGCTCCGTATCCTTCCCGCGGATAATTAAGTGTTCCAGATGAGTATCATTCATAAATTCATCGCTGCCGATACCGGAAATTCTGGTACCCACAGATAATTTTTTTAGCTTGCGGCAGTTGTAAAATGCAGCATTGTGCAGTGTGGTTATCTCCTCCGGCAGAGTAACTTCTTCAAGAAATGTGCCATCAAGTTCTGTTCCAAAGAGAGAAAAATCAAAGGAAGAATCGTTGAATGAAAGCCCATTTTCCTGTGTAGTAGTCACATTTCTTATATCGATAAAAATAGATTTATATATTTTCTCAGAGAATTTGGGACGGGAGCGGGAAAAACAATAGGCTCCAATCTCCGTAATCTTTTTCCCGTTTAGCTGGTCGGGAACAGTTAATACGGGGCTGTTTCCAAAACAGCGAAGAAGTCGTATCCCGGACCCGGCAGGTTCCCATAAGAAAACGAGAGTATTATTTATTATATTATTCATAGCAAAAATCCTATTATAGTAAAGTTAAAATGTTTCTTTAGAATCATACCACAAAAACAGGAAAAAGGAGTGAGAGAAGTAAAAAAATATGATAAACTATGGGAAAACCATATAAATATACTCGAAACGAACAGACAGGAGGATAAAATGAAAACACTTGGATTTATTGGAATGGGAAATATGGCAGGGGCAATTGCTTCCGGAATCATACAAAAAGGTCTGATGAAGAAAGATGAGGTATTTGCGTATGCCCCACATTATGATAAGCTTGTAAAGAATGCAGAAAAGATAGGATTTACAGCCTGCAAAGAATTAAAAGAACTTGTGGCAAAAACCGATACTTTAATTATGGCATGTAAACCATATCAAATCGAAGATGTTCTTTCTGAAATTAAAGAAGATTTAAAAGGAAAGGCATTAATTTCTATTGCAGCAGGATGGAATTATGATAAATATCAGGCATATCTTGATGAGAGTACTCGTTTTCAATTTATTATGCCAAATACACCGTCTATGGTCGGAGAAGGAGTTCTTTTATTTGAGGAAAAGAATTCATTGTTAGATGAAGAACATGAGGAAGTAAAGAATCTTTTTAAAGCATTAGGAATTGTCATTGAACTGCCAGTTCATCTGATGGGAATCGGAGGAGCGCTTACAGGCTGTGGTCCTGCATTTATCGATTTGATTATTGAAGCATTAGGAGATGCGGGAGTAAAATATGGTGTGCCAAGAAAACAGGCTTATGAAATGGTTTCGCAGATGATTCTTGGAAGTGCAAAGTTACAGCTTGAAACAGGAGAGCATCCGGGAGTGTTAAAAGATAATGTATGTTCACCGGCAGGAACAACGATCTGTGGAGTGGATGCGCTAGAACATGCGGGAGTTCGTGCGGCATTTATTGATGCGATTGATGCAGTTATGAATAAATAATCAACCAGGAATAAGAATAAACGAGGTATGGAAACAAAATGAGATATGGAAAGTTTTTGCCCGAAAAGGGGACAATAGGATTTGTTGCGCCATCATTCGGCTGTAACATTGAGCCTTATAGAAGTGCGTTTATAAATGCACAGAAAATATGGGAACAACAAGGCTATGGATTTAGTTTTGGCCCGAATGCTTATGAGGGTTGTGGAATTGGAATCAGTAACACTCCGCAAAAGTGTGCAGAAGAATTTAATGACTGGTATGCTAAGGAAGATGTAGATGTTCTTATATCCTGTGGCGGTGGAGAGTTAATGTGTGAAATTCTTCCATATATAGATTTTGAAAAGATTCGAAACAGTGAGCCAAAGTGGTTCCTTGGATATTCTGACAATACAAATCTTATTTTTCTTTTAGCAACCCTCTGTGATATTGCGGCAATTTACGGACCATGTGCGGCAGCATTTGGGATGGAACCATGGCATGACTCATTAAAGGATGCGATGGGAATATTAAAAGGAAATATAAAGAGTGTGCACAATTATGAACAATGGGAAAAAGAAGGATTAAAAACAGAAGACAATCCATTAGAACCATATAATGTGACAGAGAAGTTTCAGCTACGCACCTGGACGGCAGAAAAAGGCTTATCTATACCTGATGACATATCGAAAAACACAGATGAGATTATTCAAATGGAGGGACGTCTTTTGGGCGGCTGTCTTGACTGTCTGTCAATCTTGTGCGGAACGAAGTTCGATCAGGTAGAACAGTTTAATGAAAAATATAAAGAAGATGGGATTCTCTGGTTTTTAGAGTCCTGTGATCTTAATCCTATGGGGATACGCAGAGCCTTATGGCAGCTTGATGAAGCAGGCTGGCTTAAATATACAAAAGGTTTTTTAATCGGCCGTCCTTATTGTTACGGAGAAGATTTCTTTGGCATGGATCAATATACGGCAGTCCTTGGTATTTTATCTAAATATAACGTCCCGGTTATTATGGATGTGGATATCGGACATCTGCCTCCGATGATGCCGTTAGTCTGTGGCAGTAAAGCGAAAGTAAAGGTAGAGGGCAATTCGATAAAAATAGATATGGCGTATATATAATAAAAACATTTAGCAGGAGTAAATAATGAAATTAATATCATGGAATGTGAACGGGCTTCGAGCTTGTGTAAAAAAAGGATTTGAGGACTTTTTTAAAGAAGCAGATGCAGATATCTTCTGTGTGCAGGAAACAAAACTTCAGGAAGGACAAATTGATTTTGCACCGGAAGGTTATGAATGTTACTGGAATTATGCGGAGAAAAAAGGTTATTCAGGGACAGCAGTGTTTACCAAAAAACATCCAATAAAAGTGTGGAATGGAATCGGAATAGAAGAACACGATCAGGAAGGAAGAGTAATTACTTTAGAATTTGAAGACTTTTTCTTTGTTACAGTCTATACACCAAACTCCCAGTCTGAATTAAAACGTTTAGAATACCGTATGAAGTGGGAAGATGACTTTAGGGAGTATTTACAGGAACTTGATAGAGAAAAACCTGTTATTATGACAGGAGATCTCAATGTGGCACATGAAGAGATTGACCTTAAAAATCCAAAAACAAATAAAAAGAATGCCGGTTTTACGCAGGAAGAAAGAGATAAATTTACGGAACTTTTAAATGCAGGATTTGTTGACAGCTTCCGTTATCTTAATCCGGAACTTGCTGGTGCCTATACATGGTGGTCTTATCGTTTCAAAGCAAGGGAAAAAGATGCGGGCTGGCGTATTGATTATTTTGTAGTATCTGAATGTTGGAAAGAAAAAATCCAGGATGCAGTAATCTATAAAACAGTGATGGGATCGGATCATTGTCCAATCGGATTAGAAATATAAAGTATGCCGGGGCATTCTTGAATCTTAAGAGATAGGACGTGAAGGAATAGAGGAGGTTTAAGAGAAGGTTATGGAAAAGATATTGATTGTCGTAGATATGCAAAAAGATTTTGTGGATGGTTCTCTTGGAACGAAGGAAGCACAGTCTATTGTTCCAGCTGTTAAAGATAAGATCGAGAATTTTGAGGGGGACATTATCTTTACAAAAGATACACACGAAGAAGATTATTTAAATACACAGGAAGGACAGAATCTTCCGGTAGTTCATTGTATCAGGGGAACGGTTGGACATGAGATTATAGAGGAACTTCAACCCTATACAAAAAGAGCATTAGCTATATTTGAAAAAGAAACTTTCGGTTCACGTAAATTGGCAGGCTTTTTAAAAGAACTTCATAAAGAAAAGAAAATAGAGTCTATAGAGCTTATTGGATTATGTACAGACATTTGTGTTGTTTCGAATGCCTTGCTTATAAAAGCATTTCTGCCGGAAGTACCGATATCTGTAACGGCTGGCTGCTGCGCAGGAGTTACACCGGAAAAACATAAAAGTGCATTAGAAACAATGAAATCTTGTCAAATAGAGGTGAGGTAGACGAAAGCGAAGAAACCACCATATATGGTGGTTTCTTCGCTTTCTGTCTTTGGGGAGCGAGGGGATTCGGTTAGGAATCTTCTACTTGCTCTAAAGAGTAGTATGGGTCGGACTTTTTTGTTTTTAGATTATGAATACTTCTTAATCAAATTCATTATAATAGGAATGGCTCTGTTGAGTTTACTTTCTTTTAAGGTCTGAATATATTCTTCACGTTCATCATAAACATACTGCACTGCTTTTAACAAAGTGTTGCTTGTGAGTTCTTCTTCCTGAAGTACGTAGCTGTATCCGGACTTTTCGAAGGAAGCAGCATTTAAAAGCTGATCTCCTCGACTCTGGGAGGCAGGAAGCGGAATCAGAATATTAGGCTTCTTAAGAGCAAGAAGCTCACAGATCGCATTCGCCCCGGCTCTGGAGATAATTAAATCTGTAGCTGCAAATAAATGTGTTAATTCTTTTTTTGCATATTCGAATTGCTTATAGCCCTTTGTACCATCGAGGGAAGCATCATAGTGTCCCCGTCCGCATAAATGAATAATCTGGAACTGTTTTAATAATTCATTTAGATTCTCACGAATGGAATTATTAATTGCAACAGCACCGAGACTTCCACCCATTACAAGAAGAACCGGTTTGGAATCATCAAATCCACAGAGACGCAGCCCCTCCTCTTTATTGCCGGAAAATAACTCCTGACGAATTGGAGAACCGGTTAAAACAGCCTTGCTTTCCGGGAGGTGTTTTAGTGTCTCAGGGAAGTTACAGCAAACCTTTGTTGCTGCAGGAATACAAATCTTGTTGGCAAGTCCCGGAGTAAGATCAGATTCGTGAATAATAACAGGTACATGCCGTCTTTTTGCTGCAAGAACAACGGGAACAGATACAAATCCACCCTTAGAAAAGACAATGTCCGGTTTTAATTTATGAATAATATGGGAAGCTTCTAAATAACCCTTCATAACTTTAAATGGATCAGAAAAGTTCTTAGGGTCAAAGTAACGGCGGAGCTTACCGGAAGAGATTCCATGATAAGGAATTCCCATTTCCTCGATTAATCTTTTTTCGATACCGTTATAGGAGCCGATATACTGAATATCATATCCGGCTTCTTTTAAACTTGGAACCAGTGCCATATTTGGCGTAACATGACCGGCTGTTCCACCACCGGTTAAAACGATTCGTTTCATACTTTTAAAACCCTCCTAAGATAAATTAAAATCTAGAAGTCTATGCCTGCTGCTGTTTGTATGCAAGAAGAGCAAGGGCAAGCTGATCTGGACAGGATGTGCCTCTTCCACCACAGTCAATTCCCTTTAATGTGCTGATGATATCATCAATATTACGTCCTTTGCAAAGTGCGGCAACACCCTGAGTGTTTCCCATGCATCCGCCGATAAAACGGATTTCTTTCACAATATTGTTTTCTACATCAAACTGAATCTCACGAGAACAGGTTCCCTTTGTCTTGTAACTATACATATCGTGTTTCCTCCTGTATGTAAAAAATATTTTTCAAAAATTTAATGTCAGTATATCATCTTTTCATTTAAAAGAATAGAGAAAAAATGCCTAATTTGGGGTACTTGACGAAACGGAGAAAAGGCAATATGTAAAAAATGTGCTTTTTTTCTGTTTCCGTCTTTGACATCTTAAGTCAGGCGGTAATAATGGGGTAGTCAGCATTTAGATATCTCTGTCTTCCCTTTGGCAAATTCCTAATGACGTGGAGGGGCAAAATGTGTTATAATGAGTCTACTTGTTTTGATGGCAGTTAAAATTCAAGTCGAGCAACCGCGAGACTTGGCGCGTGATTCTGGTCAGCGTAAATAAAACATTAAGTATTAGAATAGTATATGGAGGAAAATTTATGGTTTGTATTGGTGTAATCGGAGCAATGGAAGAAGAGGTTTCCTCTCTCATTAATCAGATGGAAGATGCCGAGTCTAAAACGATGGCAGGCATGACTTTTTATAAGGGAACGCTTTGGAATCAGGATACCGTAGTTGTTCAGAGTGGAATCGGTAAGGTAAATATGGCAATCTGTACACAGATTCTTGTGAATATTTATGGTGTGGATATGCTTATCAACACAGGCGTTGCAGGTGGTCTTTACAAAGATATTAATGTTGGCGATATCGTTATTTCAAGCGATGCACTTCAGCATGACTTTGATGTAACAGGTCTTGGATATAAAAAGAGTGTTATTCCAGGAATGGAAACATCTGTATTCACAGCAGATACGGAACTTGTGGAGATGGCGAAGGAAGCATGCGAGATCGTGAATCCGGAGATCCAGTGCTTTGTTGGAAGAGTAGTAACAGGAGATCAGTTTATCTCTGATAATGATACAAAGGCAGCACTTGTAAAGGATTATGATGGGTACTGTGCAGAGATGGAAGGTGCTTCCATGGCACAGGTTGCAACGCTGAATAAAGTTCCGTTTGTTATCATTCGTGCAATTTCCGATAAGGCAGATAACAGTGCACCGGTTGCTTACGAGACTTTTGAAGAACAGGCGATCGTTCACACAGTGAAGCTACTGGCAGCTATGTTTCTTAAGATGTCCAAATAAGTCAGTTTCATAAAGAAGTATTCGAATCCCTTCTCTTTTTGACAGAGAGGGGATTTTTTTTACGAACGAATCCCCCTTTTCAAATGGATTTTCATTTTGTATAATTGGGGCACAATCCAGACAGAGCAAAGTGATTTCACAAGGCAGAACGGGAATAGGTGAGTCATGGCAGACAAGATACCGATTCGCAGATTGTTTCGGCTGGGGCCCGGCAATGAAACGTCCGTACATAATTCTGACCGGAAAAAGAGTCTGCGCTGGACTGTATTATTTCTCATGTATTTGTAATTAAAATTATGAAAATGTTTGAAATATTTGGGAGGGAAGAAAATGTTTGATTTTATTCTTGGTAATACCGTTTTTACAAAAACAATCATGACCTGCTGTTTTATTGGAATATTAAGCTGGTCGGTGTTAACGATATCATACAGAAGCATGATACGTGCGACATCGAGGATAGGGCAGACGAAGAAAAAGTGGCTTGTTTCTCTGAAAAAGAAGTATGAAGATTATCATGAAATGGATATCAAAGTGAATAACGTGGAAACATTTGTGGACAAGTATTTTCGCAAAAAAAGAGTTTGTGGATTTCCTTGTGCTTTTTGGAGAACCTTATATCGCCTGGCAATAGCGGCATGCGCGATCACAGGGGCGGCAGGAGCGCTGGCTGTCTCACAGGGAGGAGGTGAACTTACCAGCGTAATTATTACTTACCTTACCGGGGTGATTGCTGCATTTAGTCTTATATTCCTTGATATTCTGCTCCGCGCAGATGCAAAAGAACACCGCATCATCATGAATATAAATGATTACCTGCAAAATGTTCTTGAGAACAGTATTGCAGGTCAGGAAGTCGATTTGGAAAACGGAACGACAAGAGAACAGCGTCGCCGTCTTCTTCGTTATGCCAGAGAAAATACCAAAAAGAAAGCAAAGGATGAGCCGGTATCTTTAGAAGAAAAGAAAGTGTTAGAAGATGTTTTGCAGGAGTTCTTTGCCTGAAATATTTTTAACCCTTTTTCAGATCAAATAAAGAGTGGAAGGTATATCCCTCTTGCTCTAAATTTGTAAGAACCGTATCTAAAGCTTCAGCGTTTGATTTTGATATATTATGTATCAATGGAATGGCACCGGGATGGATATATTTTTCAAAGTGGTTGATGACATAATCACTGCCCGGTTGATTATCTACATCATAATCAAGATATGCCATACTCCAAAAAACAGTGGTATAACCGACATCCTTTGTAATCTGAAGGGTACGTTCGCTATATTCTCCTTTTGGCGGCCGGAAAAAACGATCCATTTCGTATCCGGTCGCTTCTTTCATATAATTTGCATTATCTGTAATTTCTTCACGAACTTTTCTTGAATCTGTTTCAGGCATACAAACATGATGGGAAGTGTGATTTCCGACAACATGCCCTTCTTTTTTCATTCTCTTAACGAGTTCAGGCTGATCCTCAATATAATGCCGGCACAGGAAGAATGCCCCGGGTGCTTTATGCTTCTTTAACACATCAAGAATAGATGCGGTATAGCCGTTCTCATATCCACAGTCAAAAGTAAGAAAGACTGGCTTTTCAGCGCCCTTTAGATTTGTTTTTACATACCAGGCATCATAACGGGAAAGGTCTACTTCCTCCTGTGCAGAAGGGGTTATATGGTTTTCTTCTCGTTTAATCCACCATGCCATTTTTTTATTAGGAAGCGTATCAGGATTAATAGAAGAAACAGCTTTATTTGGCTGCGTGGAAGTACCTGCTTCCTTCTGGACAGATTCCATAGAGGAACGAGTGGAAGAAGACTGTTTTGAAGAAAAATTGTTTTGAGAATTTGGATTTTTATTATGGGCAAAAGGATGACAGCCACACATTATGAAACAGGGAAAAATATAAAGAAAAAGAAGAAATTTTTTCATAAAAAGCTCCCGAAAAGAAAATCTTTTTATAATATATTTCTTCAAAAAATAAATATGAATATTTAATTAGCTGACAAATATTTCAATTCCGATGGCGATCAGGATAATTCCACCGAGAATTTGCGCTTTGTTGGATAATTTTGTTCCAAATTTTTTTCCGATAATTAATCCACCAATGCAGATAAAAAAGGTAACGATAGCAATGATCAGGGAAGCAGCAAGAGCCATGATCCAGTTATATTCTGCGATAGTAAAACCAACAGACAACGCATCAATAGAAGTGGCAATTCCCTGAACAAACAGTGCCCCAGGGCTGACGGCGGACACTTCTTCTTTACAGTCGTTTTTTATACCTTCGATCAGCATCTTTCCACCGATAAAAAGAAGAAGAATCAATGCAATCCATGGAATAAACTTTTCAAATACATGAAAATACTCCGCGATCGTGTGTACGCAGAACCAACCAATCAGAGGCATAAGTGCCTGAAATCCACCAAATACTCCGGCAATTGTGCATACACGCCCTTTGTTCATATGTGGTTCATTCAGACCATTTGCCATGGAAACAGAAAAAGCATCCATTGCCAGACCAATCCCAAGAAAAATGTTCGTAGTAAAAAATAGTAAGCTCCAAGTCATTAGAAATCCCTCCTGTTTGTAATATGTACTCTTAAAGTCTTTTCTGCATGTGCTTTTGCAACTGACAAAAAATCTCAAAACCAAGCACAAAAAGATTACGAGAGTGCACTAATCATAATAACGCAAAAAAATAAGCATAGCGATAAGCTATGCTCAGGTAATTATCATAAAAATATAAAAAGACCCCTGTATAGCTTATCACAGTTATACATGAGTCTCGCAATTTAAAACAAGCCAGGTGGATTAGATTACACCAGTATGTTGACTTGCTACGTTCCAACGTATAAAAGAACGCTCGCTACTCCCTCACGGAATAATATCTGAGTGGAAGTATAGCATATGGGGGAGAAATTATCAATAACTTTTTCTCAATAAGGATAACAATATTTAGGAAATTATATTTATCAATATTTGTAAATCAAAATCATACTATAGGTTATGCATATAGAGAAAAAGCGTTAATAATCTTCTTCAATAACCTGAAAATCAAGATAGTCAAAATCAATGTGTTCAATAAAGTTATCCTGATAAAAACGAGTCCTTGCATGGCTGATAAATTCACGTTTATTCTTATCGAGCCACAGCGGTTTTTCAAGATCAAACTCATAGCAGGCACGTTCTAAACAATCATATACTTTGGCAGTGCGTGACATGGATATATCATAGTTTTCCATAACAGTATCTTTAAGCATATGATTTTTTTCAAAAAGTTTGCACCAGATTCTCATAAAAGCTCCTTTCTGGATATATAACATAGTAGAAATCAGTATTTCTGCCAGTGTAACGAATTTGAAAGCGTTTGTCAATTTCTAAGCGGAACTGCAGCTAAAGCGAGAGAAGGTTGAATTAAGGGGGAAATATTCAAAAAATTCGTGAAAGTTGTTAATTTTGAAGGGTTACAAAGTGAAAATTGCAAAAAAATGCCGATATTAAAAAAACACTGTTAACAATTCGTCAAAGTGTGTTATAATTCGTAAGTATAACGCAGTAACGCGATAAACATTTATTTTAATTTTTAATAAATAGTACAAGGAGGATATGTTAAAAATGGGAAGAGTATATAATTTCTCAGCAGGTCCGGCCGTATTGCCGGAAGAGGTATTAAGAGAAGCAGCAGATGAAATGTTGGATTATAAAGGCTGTGGAATGTCTGTTATGGAGATGAGTCATCGTTCTAAAGTCTTCGATGATATTATCAAAGAAGCAGAGCAGGATTTAAGAGACCTCATGAACATTCCAGATAACTACAAAGTTTTATTCTTACAGGGCGGAGCTTCACAGCAGTTCTCAGCAATTCCTATGAATCTTATGAAGAACGGTGTTGCAGATTATATTGTTACAGGACAGTGGGCAAAGAAAGCATATCAGGAAGCAAGCCGTTATGGAAAAGCAGTAAAAATTGCATCTTCTGAAGATAAAACTTTCTCCTACATTCCAGACTGCTCCGATCTTCCAATTGATGAAGACGCAGATTACGTTTATATTTGTGAGAATAATACTATTTATGGAACAAAGTATAAAAAGTTACCAAACACAAAAGGTAAAACATTAGTTGCTGACGTATCCTCCTGTTTCTTATCCGAACCACACGATGTAGAAAAATATGGTGTAATCTACGGTGGAGTACAAAAGAACGTAGGTCCAGCCGGTGTTGTAATCGTAATTATCCGCGAAGACTTAATCCGCGATGACGTAATGGAAGGAACACCTACCATGCTCAAATACAAAACACAGGCAGACAAAGATTCTCTTTACAACACACCACCATGCTATGGTATCTATATTTGTGGTAAAGTATTCAAATGGCTGAAAAAACAGGGTGGACTTCAGGCAATGAAAGAATACAACGAAAAGAAAGCCAAAATCCTTTATGATTTCTTAGACGAGAGCGAAATGTTCAAAGGAACAGTAGTAAAAGAAGACCGTTCCCTCATGAATGTACCTTTCGTAACAGGTGATAAAGAATTAGACGCTAAATTTGTAGCAGAAGCAGAGGCAAACGGTTTTGTAAACCTCAAGGGACACAGAACAGTTGGCGGCATGCGTGCATCTATCTATAATGCAATGCCAATCGAAGGCGTAGAAAAATTAGTAGAATTTATGAAGAAATTCGAAGCTGAAAACAAATAATATTTGTAGATTTCGCATAGACGAAAAAAGAAAAAATACCATATCCCATCTGCTCTGTAGTCGCGATATTTAAAATGCTCGTTCGCATTTTAAACACGCTCCGAAGCCGCATCTGGGATAGGGTATTTTTTCTTTTTTCTGATTATATCAAATTCCACTTTTCTGTTCTTTGGTTCTAGATGGAAATTAGTATTTAAATACAATGTACTTACAATTCGGCATAAAATTTTGTTTCAGCGGCTGACTGTTTTAATAACAAATTAGTTATTTGTTTTGGAAAGAGAAGGGGATTGCCCAGAAGAGTATGGTGAATCCCCATTCTTATCAACTGTGGATTTAGTATAATCAGAAAAAAGAACTGCTACCCTATCCCAGATGCGACTACAGAGCAGATGGGATAGGGTAGCAGTTCTTTTTTCGTCTACACAAAATCTACAACTTACTATGTTATTGTCATTAATATTCCGTTGCAGATGTAGGTTGCCAGGCAATCTACAAGGTAGAGGCTGGTATAGGGAAGCAAGATTTCACCCGAAGAAAATTCATTAATGATCCCTGTAATAGAAATATTTCCGACAGGAGAAAGTGAGCGTGAAACCCCTTTTCCAGGGAAAAGAGGTTGGCAGGATAGAGAAACAAGGCCGATGTGATTCCGGGAACCTACAGCGGCATCAATGGCAAGTGTGCAGGCATTAGGGTGCGCTGTAGAGATTTCAGGGAGCTGCCTGGTCAGATTGCCAGCATGGAGAGGTTTTTCTAAAGTTCCATATAAAGGATGAGGAAAGTTTTGCTGCATTAGTTTTGAACCGACAAGCGGACCAAGACAATCGCCGGTTATTTTATCTGTGCCGATGCAGAGAAGAACAAGGTCTTCATATTTTTTATTTAAATAAGCAATGTGTTTATTAAGTGCATTAGAAAAAAGTGCAGTAGAAGCGTTGTCAGGAGAAAAATACTGGCAGCGTTTTTCTTTTTTTATGTTGAACTTCATGTTAAAATCCTCTCTTTGTTATTTATGTACTCTCGGAGTCTTTCTTAGCACAAAAAGATTCCGAGAATACATATTTTTCTTATTTTATGATGTTAATGCTGTAAAATATCTGTAGCGCTAAAAGTTTCTTTCTATATTTAGAAGTAGACAAAGAGAAAGAACTTTAAACAACATTTTGCTGTGCTAAAGATGTGCTTCAAGTCCTACGTGTATTTGAATTGCAACTAAATAGAACATTTACTTGAAAAATGAAAGAAAAATGCGAAAGCATATGACAAAAACTGCCATAGACCAAAATAGGAAAATGCTATGATTGAGCCATCTTAAAAATGTAAAACAGGGAAGGTGGGAAATTCATGGCAGAGGAAAAGCGGAGCAATCAAAAGAAAACAGGAGAATTAACAAGAAGTCTGCCGAGAAATTACAGACAGATTGGAGAGCCGGGTGCAAAAAAAATATATATAGAAGATTATGTGTATACATATTTAAATAAATTGGCGCAGCCGGAAAATCTTTATGCAAGAGGCGCAGTTTTATTTGGAAAAATGTACAAGACATCAATTGGAAAATGTATCTTTATAAGTGGGGCGGCAGCTTGTCAGAATTTTGAATTGGATTTGGAAGAAACGATTTTTTCAGAAGAGAGCTGGGGAGAAATTTATCGTATTAGAGATTCTTTCTTCCCTGAAATGGAAATCTGCGGATGGTTTTTATCAAGAATGGGGTTTTCGGTAGATTTAAATGATAAAATTATTCGGATTCATATGGATAACTTTAGCGGAGAAAATAAGGTGCTGTATATGATTGATGCCCTTGAAAATGAAGATGCATTTTATCAGTTTGAAAACTATTCTTTAAAAAAACAAAGAGGATACTATATTTATTATGAGACAAATCAAGAAATGAAAAATTATATGCTTGCAGAAGGAGAGATGGGACATATACCGGAACAAAAGGAAAGGGGACGATATTCTGAAACAATAAAAAGGGATACAGCGGTCGTGAGAAATTATAAAAAAGCATTGAAAAAAAAGAAAAATCTGCGGCCCAAATCCGTATTTAGGAGCCCTGTTTATATAGGTTGTGGGTTTGCTGCTGCCTTAGTTTTTGTTTATGGTATTCATACTCTGGCACAGTTTCAAGGAGATGATAAGACGCAGACAGTTTTTGATCAGCAAAAGATAACGGATATGAAGGCGGATTCAGAAGAAGGAAAGACAGAATCAAATACACAAGCTGGTAGTAACGAAGATACGGCAGCAGTAAAAGAGGAAAAAACATTGCAAAGTTCCTCCGGGCAATCTTCAGAAGATACCGGTACGAGTAGTGATACGAATGCAAACAATGAAGAAAGGCAGACAGAAAGTTCCGAAGAAACGCAGGAAACATGGAATTCTATCGGGGGATATTATACAGTAAAACGCGGGGATACGTTAGCAGCAATTTCAAAGGAAATGTATCATTCCTATAATTATATAGAAAAAATTGCGGAAGCGAATGGGATAGAAAATGTTGATGAAATATACCCGGGTCAGATTTTGGAACTCCCTCAGATTGAAGATTAAAAAGGGGTATGTTATAATATCAAATATGCGATGACTCCCATATCTATAGGTGATGAGCAACAAATTACTAAAGAAAATTTTTGAATATGCAGATTATTTTTATAGAAAGAGAGAGCAATGGAGAAACAGGTATATAATTTTGAAGCGTTGACAAAAATACGAAAAAAAAGAGAAAAAAACCGCAGGATAAAAATGATTATGGCAGCGGTATGCATTGTGGCTGTTCTGATTGTTTTATATATTTTATCATCAAGTCGATGTGAATATTATGTATATAAAGACAAGACAGATACAGAAGATAATGTAGATGTATCCTATGAAACATTTGCAGATGGGTATTTAAAGTATAGTAGTAATGGAATTGAGTTTCAGAAAAAATTTGGACGTTCTGAGTGGAATGTAGCATTGTCTTATGTTCATCCTTTTTTTACAAAGTCAGATTCATATGCTGTACTTGGTGATAAAGGTGAAAATAGTCTTATTCTATTTAATA
>NZ_LT907978.1:470000-737500 GCF_900209925.1 Anaerobutyricum hallii
CAGAAGAGAGAGTGGCAGAGTGCCAAAGAGTTGAGAATGTTTATAAAGAAGCTGGGGCAGATTATGTGATAAAAGATATCAGTGGTTTGTTAGAACTGTTATAAGCTATTATTGATTGTAATAGTGATTTTATCAGTAAGTTAATATTTAGAAGAAATACAAGAAAATGAAAACCTTGACAAATTTTAATGTCAAGGTTTTCATTTTTTGATAGTTATTCGAACTGTAACTATAAGTCCATATCATGTGATTTTTTCTTCGCTCGAACAGGCTGTTTTTTTAGCATTTCCTGTTTCCTCTGATATTCCAGTTCCCATGCCCGATGAGAGAAAACATCAGGATCTTCCACATTAAGATAGTCTACCTCTTCGGCTGCAATGTCACGGAGGTGATAGTCATAATATTTACCAAAAGTTGTTTTGAGTTGGTCGATAAGCTTATTCTGAAAATCTGGACGGATCTGGATTCGGGTGTCCAGTAATTCTGTATATTGCTCTGGTTCCGGAAGAAATGATTCTTCACGGAAAGTCGCTGCATCTTTTTTGAGCTTTGCTTTGAGGGTGGTATCCTGAGAATCCAGTATTTCCAGATTCTTGTTCATCTGGTCATATTTCTTGGAAAGATTGGTCATGTCTTTATCTGTGGAACATTCTGCCTGAAATATCAGTTGCTCTTTCCGGGATTTCAGTTCTTCTATTTCTTCCGTTACTGTGGTTAGCTGTTGATTTAATCTTATATGCTGGATAGGATTTAGAATACTGGTTTTATCCTTCTGTAAATTCAGTTCTTTCTTTTCAGTGATTTTTGCTTTGAGTTTTTTCTTAACTGTGTTGTATTTATCCAGGATAGGATGAAAATGCTCCATCCAGTCATGGATCACTTCTTTTTGCATTTCATTGTGAAGCAAATGATATTGAGTAAAAATCATATGATTTCGGATGGCTTCCATCGTTTCTGCAATGACAGGAATAGATCTTTCCACTGCCTGTGCCAACTTAGCAACCTGTGCTTTTAATTCCCGGAGCATTTTATTATCGGCACGAATCTGGCGGTTGATCTCACAACGGTCGGATATCATACCTTTCTTTTCCATATTCTGTGCGATATAACCCTCATGAATGGTAGGCTGCTCGGTGATTCCCTGATCTGCAAAGCTGCGGTGATCGATGGATGCGTGTATCTGATTTTTGGCAAGCATTTTATTTACAGCCTCTGCCCAATTTTCTCTCCAGAGACAGATTTGCTCTTCGCTGTTCCACCTTTCGGAAATGGGATTTTGCCTGCCGTATCGGGTGCTTTTCGGATGCTTGTCCACACGCTCATATCCTTTTTCCAGTGCTGCAGATGGAGTCAGATATATTTTCTTCTTGCCGGCTTGATAGCGGTATTGTTTCTCCCATCCTTTCTTTTGTGCTTCTTTAAATTCTGCTGCAGTAAATCCTTTTTCCTTACCATCCTTTATACAAAGATATTCTTTTTCTGTTTTATACTGCCATGTCCCGTTTTCGTTCAAGGGACGGACAGTAAGAAGAATGTGTGCATGAGGATTGTGCCCGTCAGTATCGTGGATGGCAAAGTCGGCACACATTCCCAGATCTACAAAGTTCTTTTGAATAAAATCCCGAAGGAGAGAGATGTTGCTGTCGTTATCCAGTTCTATGGGAAGAGCCACAACAAATTCTCTCGCCAGTCGGCTGTCTTTTGTTTTTTCAGCAGCTTCTACAGCATTCCAGAGCTGCTCCCGGTTCTTCCAATCTGGTGGAGCCATTGGTGGAAGCATCACTTCCTGATATACCAGCCCATGTTTTCGTGTATAGTCATGCTGGATGCCATCATAATCATTGTACATCCGGCTGCAGCTCATATAGGCGGAAGCGGCAACTGCAGACCGCCCGGAGCCCCGGCTGACAACCTTGGCTTCCATATGGTAAATTGCCATAGGCATGAACCTCCTTTCTGTGATGGTGTATGATTTGAATTTGTCTTTTATGGGACTTTGGTTTTATTCAAAACTGAATAAAAGTTGCCGGTGCTGCCGGCAACAGCGGATAGCCCTCGGCAGAGCGCACGAGCCTGACCAACGGGAAGGATACCACCGCGATGTGGTGAGTAAGTGCGCCCTTCGGGAGTAGAATTTCGGTATCTACAGCCCTCGTAACCGGATCAGAAGTTCCCGTTTCAAGAGATCTAAATTCATCTCCCGGACATGCGGAGCAACGCTTTCAAGAATAGCCCCTTCCTGGATTAATCTGTGTGTTCTGACATTCCGTTCTTTTTTTCGGTTTCTTGCTTCGGCTTCCTCCTGTCGGTGCTTTGCCTGCAAAAGTGCTTTTTCTTCCGGTATCATAGTCTTTTTATCTGCCATTTCTGGCACCTCCTTTTTTATGCCCGTTTCCGGGCTTTTTTGGTTTTGATTTTTCATAACTGGTACTGATTTTTACTGGAAATAGCAGCGATACATTCAATCAATGTGCATCAATGGAGAGAGCAGTATCGCCGCTAAGTGATTATGGGTATCATGTGGCACCAATTTCTGTTATTTTTGATACAGAATGTCATTGCAACAATATTTTTTTTGCTTCCTGTAAATTTGCAGAAGCATTGTCTTTCCGGATATTGCGGTTGTTGATCCGGATGGGAGCACAGCGTTCCAAAATCCTGTCATAGATTCGGCTGTGCGCCATGTCAGCTGGATTGTTTAATTCTTCCAATGTGAGGTTGGTCGTTACGATCAGTGGTTTTTTGCTGCGGTAACGGCTGTCGATCACATTGAATACCTGTTCAAGGGCAAACTCAGAGTTCCGTTCAATCCCAAGGTCATCAATGATCAGCAGGCTGTAGCGGTTTAGGCTGTCGATAAACTGGTTCCTGTCTTCAAAATGCATTCCGCTCAGGGTATTCAGAATCCGGGGAAAATTTGTCATCAGCACCGGGACACCTTTTTCCAGAAGGGCATTGGCAATGCAACCTGCGAAAAAAGATTTCCCGGTACCCACATCTCCCCAGAGGAGAAGACCAGAGGATCTGGCTTTCATATCGTCCCAGTTTTCTAAATATTTGTGGGCAAGATGCATTTCCGGATTGATGCCGGTATCTTTTTCAAAGGTATAATCATAAAGAGACTTATCCTGTAACCCGCTGGCTTTCATCCGCTCGATCTCTGCCTGTTTTTCTGATAGTTTCCGCTTGGCTTCTTCCTGGTCATAGATTTCCTGCTGACATTTACAACGAATGGGAGGCATGAATACCCTGCCCTGCAGCGTGTATCTGCCCTGCCTTGGAGTATGGCATTTTGTGCAGTAGATCAAGTGGTCGGATTCATTCAAATATTCATCCCTCTGTAATTCCCTGTTTTCAAACTGATTTGTAAATTCGTCTGTAAATTTTTTCATAATGTTTCATATTCCTCGCTTTCGTAATTTCTCTTCCGGGCAGGAGGATGGTCTTGCCTTGCCCAGCTGATGATGGTGGCTGCATGGTTCAGGTATTGTTTTCCGGTGGAAGCCATGTAGCCGGATAAACGTTCGATGTACTCCTGCCAGTCAGGGACTGCCTGTTTGAGTTCTTCCAGTTCCTTTTCTGACAGGAAGACATTTTGAAAATTTCCATAGGGAGAGCGCTTTTCCTGACTCTCTCTTTTTGATAAATGGTTCTTATTTCTCTCTTTCTTATTACTGGACAGTTTTCTGTCTGTCTCAGGGAAAGAATCCTGTCTGTCAGCCGGACAGTTTTCTGTCTGTCTTACGGAAAGAATGTTGTCTGTCTGGCAGAATGCTTTTTCCGGGAATTTCACATAAATCCGGTTCGGATGTCCGGCACCCTGGCGTTTTCGGAGGATCAGATCCTGTTTTTCCAGTGCGGACAGGGATGTTTTAATGGTCATCTGGCTTTTGTGGAGGACTTCTGCCATGGATTCGATGGTAAAGAAAAGGAACACATGACCGGATTCATCCGTCCAGCCTTCGTTTTTCAGGGAAAGCCTTGCACGGTCAAGCAGAACCATATACAGCAGTTTCGTTGTTTCATTCAGCTCCATATCCAGAAGGAATCGGGGAAATACCATATAAGGCGGCAGGCTGGTGTCTGTTGTCAAAAATTCTGTCATGTGTTCACCTCCTTACCTCCCGTTATTCTCCGAGAAAATACCAGTCTACATCTGCTTCCGCTCCAGATTCTTCCGGCGCCGGAAAGGATGCCCTGTTTTGGGGCTCCCTTTGTGCCATCCCTGCTGTCAGACCGGAGAGGAAGAGGGGAAGTGCCTGTTTCAGGCTCCTTTCCACTGCCTCTACGATCTGGTTTACAAAATGTTCTTCCCGTTCCCTTGTTTCCAGATAAGGGTCTTCCTGTGTGCGGTAATAACGGTCAAAATAATCGACCAGAGCGAGGGCAATTACATGGCTGTAGGATTTGAATTCCTGCTTGTCCATGGTCTGCAGATATTCCATGCTTTTCTTTGCAGGTCTTTCTCCAGATTGAAGCGGAGATTTGTGCTTCGGATATTGTTTCGCATCGGCTATTCCCTCCTTTTCAGGCTCATCTGCGCCAGATATTCGTAGCCTTTCGCTGTGGCACAGATATCATCAAGGATTGTGACACGGGTTTTGTCATACGTTCCGAAATTCCGGATCAGGCAGCCTCCACCGCCGACTACGTACAGCCGCATCAGGTCAGGGTTGTATTCATATTTGCGGAGTGTGGCGAAAATATCAGCTACATACTGTCTGGCAACTGCTGTAATGCAGTCCAGATACGGTGCGGCAATATCAGCTGTTCCGAACCGAAGAATCTGCTCTACAGTAGATTCCTCGATTTTTACTCCAAACCTGTCCAGAATGGCATTCTTTGCGTCAATCATGCACTGGTTTACCCCGAATTTTTCTGTCCAGCAGCGGCTCTCCTGTGCTTTTTTGTTGTTGATATACAGGATATTCATGGTTCCGTTCCCGATATCTGCAAGTAGATTGGTTCCCTTAAAATCTCCCAGATGCTTCACAACAGCCGGATATCCCTGGGGGTAAAGACTGCATCCCACAAAGCGGATATGATAGTCTTTGCTGTTAAATGAGAAGCGGACTTCCGGGGTTTGGAGCAGATAGGAGCGGAATGCCTCACGCTGGTTCCGGATCCATGTCAGAGGAAGTCCGGCAGCCAGATGGACATCTGCTTCATGGATGGAAAAGACATTCAGTTCCCGTGCAACTGCCATCAGTGTCAGGAGATAATAATCTTCATCCATAGCCTTATCCAGGATAAATTCTTTGTGCTCTTCGCCGATCCGGTAATAGGTTCCATTGTATTCAAGAACGTTTCCCGTAAAGATCGGCTCTGTTTCGTAAGCGGTGATTCCGGTAGGGGTGACCGTGTTGGCAGTTTTAATGTTGCCGTAGCCATGATCCACGGCAATGATTTTTGTGTTTCTGATTTCTCTCATAAAAAATCCCTCCTGTTTTTGTATTGATTTTCTCAGCAGTTCGTACCGGTGTGGTACTGGCCTGCTGTGGGATAAGCATACAAAAATCAGAAAGGGAAGGCATTGAGAAGAAATTGAGTTTGAATTGAGAAAAAAGAGATATCATTATATTGATACATGACCATAGGAGAAGGTGTTCAAAAGGATGCTGTTGTGATATACTTGAGTTCATTGAACTGCTATAGAATTGTAGAATTATCATGAGATAAGTTAAAATATGACACGTAAATAATACTTGCAGGGTTTATTATTCAATGCAATTAGGACTTGCTAGCCATCTGAAAGAATAAAAAGCATAATGGATACTGAAAGGAGGGACATATGAGATTAGGACAAACAATTTCGGAGATACGAAAAGAAAGAAAAATGACACAGGAGGAATTTGCTCAAATTTTTCATGTTACACGACAAACTGTATCAAATTGGGAGAAAGAAAAAAATTATCCAGATTTAGAAACTCTGATTTTTATGAGTGATGAATTTAATATCTCCCTGGATGTTATGCTAAAGGAGGACACGAGGATGGTAAAAAAATTGAATAAGCAAATAAAGTTTAGTGAAAGGTTTAAGAAAAATATACTTTTAATTCTAATGTGTATTGTGATAGCACTGGCGATTGGTGCAGCAGGCTGGGGAATGGCTTGGAATAGTGCCAAGAACTCTTTGGAAGCTAAATTTAGAAATGGTGTGGAAATAAATGGATTTCGTTTTGATGAGCAGGCAGGTTATTATAAAAAAATGATTGATCAAGAAACTTATTATACGTTGCCGAATCAATCAATGCCAGGTTATTTCGATTTTGTGCTTCATTTCCATAATGAAGTTCTGGATTACTATACGGTAGAGAATGGAGAGCATATCCAAATACGCTGGAGTGGACGGGATAATGAAGGAAAAATGAATCATAGCATTTGCTATTTGGATGAATATGGAATGTACAAGTATACTCTTTCAGAAAAACAAGAGAAAGAATTATGTGCAGTAAATACAGATATCAGTAAAATCATTAAAGACGGTAAAGAAATATATGAGAGCGTATATGAATAATGTTGCATAGAGTATTCAAACAAATATATATTTGCTGAAATTAAAAGAACTTTCTCCCAAAAGTGGGAAAAAGTCATATAGACGTGATAAAAGACACTTCGTATGACAATGTGTGATAATGCCATCCGAAGTGTCTTTGTTTCCAGGATTACCTTTTTTTCATTTTGATTATACCGATTCCAATAAGACAAGCACTGATTAATCCACCAGCAATTAAAATTATTACATAGACATTTGCATTGAAACTTATGTCTGTACTCCAATTTGAAAAGTTGACGTGACTGATAGTAAGTTGTCTTTTATGTTCAATAAGAAAAGTACAGATATCGTTGGAAAAAATCATCCATATACTACACAAGAAAGTACTGATTCCGGCTTTGATGAAAGAATTTACAGATAAATATCTTATTGTGAGGAAAATGAGCCATACACCTAGCATAAGGACGAATGCAACAATGCTTCCTGTTTTCATTTCAGCCATTCCTGAGCGGTAACATACAATGAATATTGTAAGATATAGCCATAACGTGTCCCATATCATAGTAATAAGAGCTTTTTTATCAGATAAAACAGGTGGTAAAGTGATATTTCGTATTATAAAAGGGAAGAATACTACAGATAATCCGAATAAAGTAGGGATTGACCAATATAGGAATTCTCCGCCTCCATTCATGGCATCCACGAAAAAGAAAATCAGCAATAAAGCGGCAATACTGCATAGGATACATTTTATAATTCTTTTTTGTGAAGATATCAAAGGAATTACAGTAAGTGCAGCAACAAGCATCATGGATGCAGTGACCACAAGAAATACACCAAGTCCTCCTCCGTTTGCCATAGATACAATAAAGGTAATAATGATTGGCAGAAGAAGGATACCTGCTATAACAACGCCGGCTTTAAAAGCGGCATTCCGTTCTTTTTGAGCGTGACGGGCAAGAACTCCTTTTGATTCCTGTTTGATAACTGTGTTAATGGTATTATTCGCTAACTGTTCATAAGTATTTCTGCATTTGGGACAGTCAGTTAAATGCTGTTCTACCAGTTGGCAACTTGCCAAGCTGCATGCATGGTCATAATAAAGTGGCAGAAGATCCTGCACAATATCACATTGATTTTGATTATTATTCATATTCATCCATCCTTTCTTTGATCTTTAATCTTGCCCTATGATAAGTAACTCTTGCCCAGTTCTCTGTTTTACTAAAGATAGTTCCAATCTGTGAAATGATAATTCTCCAAATACCCTAAGCTGGAATACTTCTTTATAAGGCTCCTGAAGTTCATGAAGTATGAGATGGATCTGAAGAGCTTTGTCTTGATCTTCATAATTATCTACCATATCAAAAGATACTTCAGAGCTAGCTTCATCAAAAGATGCATATTTAGTATTTTTTCTACATTCATCAATTGCAAGGTTTTTAGCAATACTACAAAGCCAGGTAAATTCGCTGGACTTGCCTTCGTATGTGTGTTTTGCGGTCATAGCTTTATAAAAAGTATTTTGGGTAATTTCCTCCGCAAGAGACTGATTTTTTACAATAGTCATCACATATGAGTAAACCTGCAGATAATATGAATTGTACAATTTCTCATAATCCAGAACTGTTCACCTCCTTTTTACATAGATTAGACGGAGAAAGGATAGTTTCGTTACAAATTTTTTCTATTTTATTTTATTATTTGTTTTTGGAAGCCAGGATTCCCCTTGCCAGTGCGATGCCTACCTGCGGATACAGTTCCTGAATTTCCTGATATTTTTCTTCAATCAGTTCCGGCTCATCAGCCCAGACATTCTCATAAATCTTCATGGCTTTTTTGAAATGGATTTTAGCTTGTGGGATATTTGCTGTGATCAGGCAGATATTTCCCATGGATTCCTGTACCTGGGCATAGTCCAGACAGGTATCGGAGTTGTATTCTCTGATGATCTGGGCAAGTTTCCGGAGAACAGCCATTGCCCGCTCCGGCTCCTGCAATTCTGTCAATAAGGCAGCATAATTGTTGATCTGGGGAATGCTGTCATTGGTATAAAGCAGTTGGTACTGCTCAAGCAGGAAGATTCCCTTTTCCATGTGTTCTTTTGCATGCTCTGCTTGGCCATTCATGCGGTAAAGACCACCCAGATTCGCATGAAGGTTGGAGACAAGGTGGGCATTGCCCTCTGTGATTTCTTTGATCTGGGCAAGGGCTTCTTTTTCCAGTTTGATGGCTTTTTCCGGCTTTGTTTCCATACATGCCTGATAGTCCAGTAATAATGCACGGTCGGTAGCAGCAGCTCCATTTTCATTCCCTTTCAAAAGCTGCTTCATCTCCAGGATAATCTCTTTCATACCTTTCCTGTAACGGTATTTCTCCATATATGGGAAGACATCCTCCAGAAATAGCAGGTACTTGGTCAGATCATCTTTTTCTATCAGCCGTATGATATTCCCGACTGTCTGAAACAGTTTTTTATAATAGCTGACTTCTGTTCCATGCATCAGACATATTTTTTGCAGAGAATCGAGCAAAGTGTGGCAGTCTGTGACTGAAGGTTTTGTTTCTGAAAGAGCAATCTCCTGAATCATCGGATGCAGGGAAATTGTATGCCGTGTAGTTGCCTGTACAAAACCTGTTTCAACCAGGTCATTGATGTCATTTAAGTCAGTTAATCCAAGCCAGTCAGCAAAAATACGAGCGGAAATACCGGCAGGAGGCAGAAAGCAAAGGTTTTGCATGATTTCCTGTTGTTCCACGGATATGGAATAAAGGGAGAACAGAGTGTGAATATGGTTATAGTAAGTCGCCTTGCTGTTTTGTCCGTCTTTGATGGCACTGATTTTATCTTCATTTTCAAGGGATGCCTTTTCTTCCCGTAGCTTTTCCAGTAAGCGGTTCGGAGGTAGAATCCCATTTTCCAGTAGTTTGGCTGCCAACTCTACTGCAAAGGTATGGCGGTGAACGGTTTCTATGATTTCTTCCACCAGTGTCTGGTGTTCTTCTGCTTCGGAATAAAATGCAGCTGCCAGTTGAAACAGGCTGGCTGGTTCCCTGATCTCTTTTAACTGCAGGATACAGTGTCCGTCAAAATTACTTCTGGTCGTGAATAGAATCCTACACCGGTATTTCAGAACCACCGGCAGAAAACTGTCCTGCGTGGCAGTGACATTGAAATTATCTATGATGAGCAGTGTATCTTCTTTTAGAGAGCGGAGAAAACGGTTGTGCTTCCGGAATCGTTCTTCTTCACTGTCTTCCGGCAGATCGTCACTGAAATCCATATCTGTAACTGACTGATGTAAATCTCCGGAATATTCGACATAAAGGATGTTCGTATAATATTTTTTGTATTGCTTTGCATATGCTTTCGCCAGTTCACTCTTTCCTATCCCGGCAATTCCATAGAGAAATACTTTGCTGTTTTCTTCCAGCATTGTATGTAATCCGTCCAGTTCGTTTTCTCTTCCAAGAAAATGACGGCATGGTCTGGGAACTTCACTGTCCATGATGTAATCCAGAATAACCGGGGAAAGAGAGCCGCCTGCAAGCAGCTTTTGGTTTCTGGTGTCCCGTTTGATAAATTGGCGTTCCATACCAAAGGAGATCAGTTTCGCAAGAAAGAGAAGCCGTGAATCAATCGGCTTGTAAAGGGATGCCAGCTTTTTCTTTTTTGCTTCGGAGATTGTGGAATCCTGCATGAACAGGAGATAAACATCCTGCAGTGCTTTGTTACAGTCGGTCATTAATGGTATAAGATTATGCTGCAGCGTTTCAGCCAGCTTTTCCTGCTTGCTTGGTCTTGCATAGTAAGTGCAGATTTTGGGACTGATCTTCGCCTGTCCGGTCATCCACCGGCAGACCAGCCCATTGTCAAAAGAAAAATCTTTGCTTTCCGGGCTGTCCATAAAATCCTCAAATACTTCATATAAAAATTCAGGCTGGTTCATCTGGTTACTTTCGCTGATATGATTTTTTAAACATGTCATTATAGAGCTAAAATCGCATCGATCCAATCGCAATCCCACCTTTTTATATCATTTCTGTTTCTATCTGGTACTAGATTTTTTTATCATAGCACAAACGTATGTTCTGTACAATAGTATTTCAATATTGTGAACAAAAGTAACAGGGAAACAGTCAATCTGTACTCAATTTCTGTTCAATGAGAATCTAATAGCTTTCCTGTAGAATGACCACAGAATAAAAAACAGGGAAGGAGAAGCTTGTGAAACAGAATGTAGAATTTGAACGGTGCATTGATTTTCTTGTGCGGATGTTAGATAAATACGGCGAAGAGCTGCTCCGGGAACTGGAGGAAGAAAAGAAAAACAATGGACAGGAGAAAACAGAAGAAAATGAAAAAGAAGCGGCAGCTTGCTGAGATGGAAATCGCAGGGCTGCCGTTTTATATGATTTTAATATAATTTATATCTGCAAATCTTTTCCCAATTTTCAGGGAATCCCATTTGTTTTAATAGTTGTGCCTGTGTTAAATGTGGGCACTGCTTAAGTACTCGCTTGATTAATTGGCTAAGAGAACGTTTAAAAGATTTAAAATCATCATTGTTGATGAGATATCTTAGTGAAAGAACTACAGCAAATAAATCGTGTTTACCAAGCGTATAACTCCCCTTTTTCAACGGAATAGAAAGCTTTTGGTGTAGGAGTGTATCAGGGATTGTATCTTGAGTTCGAAAATCATATAATCGTTCTCCATGAGCACATACATTCCGGCACTTTGCAATAATAGTGATAAATTGATGCAATTGTTTTTCTGTATAGCCTGGGAAATGTTTACTGACTTTTACTTGGACATCGTTTGGCATATATTGATAAAAGGCAGAAAGTTGTCCAAATGTAACAGCATTCATTGCAACCCAAAGTGGAACATTACCATATACCTTGGAATAATGGGAAATGTAATTATAATGGGAAGGTATCGAAATACAGTTTTGCATAGAATGAATCAGACGATTGACTGCTTTTTGGTTTTTCTTTGCAGAATTAAAATTTTCAAGGTTTAAATATTCTGCCTGATTTTCACCAAATTTTTCACAGAAGTGATAGGAAATCAAAGATTTCAGATGTCGTTCTACATGAAGAATATACTTTAAAAATAAAGTCCGTAACTCTTCATCAAAATAATAAAATGCAACAATTTCTTCAAATGTAACACCATATAGGTATTTTCCGGAAGGTTTATGTTTGAACAGATTTTTGTATCCGCCAATCAAAGAATAGTAGCTGATATGTTCTAGCGTATGGATGGCAGTTGGAACATCTGAAATTGTTAATTGTTTTTCATTCTGCAATTTTTCAATTTGCTGATCGTATGTAAGAAATTTTTTCTCCATAATATATCACTCCTATATAGTAAAAAAGGAGCCCACGCATGAGCTCCTCCGGCTACGGGCCCCTCGAGCATCCGTAGCACAACCACTAAAAATACTATACAGGATCGATTTCTGAAAGTCAATCTGTTTTTTAGTGGTAGTATTAGTTTATTCATATAAGCGTTAAATATTCGGAAACAAATATTGAATACAGTTGGAACAAATGATAAAATATGGTTGGGACACAAGACGCGGAATAGTATTGTGAAGAAATAAGAATTGCAGGTGACAGAGGTGAACATAGAAGCATACGATGTGGATTCGTTGAGAAAGATGGTCAGGATACTTGAATATGAGAACAGATTATTAAAAGATAAATTGAAGAAAGCAAGTATTCCATATGATGAGGTAAATCCTTTCGAAGAAAAAATAGAAAATGCAGAAGAGTATGACCCGGATCAGGGGGAACGTATTGTGAATCCTTCGTTTATTACAGAAGAGATGGCAATTCGTTTCTTTTCGATGTTTTGGGGAAGAGAAGATGTATATGCCAGACGAGGTAAGAACGGTGGTTATTTTCCCCAATGTGATAATCGTTGGAATGACAGGCTTTGCCCTAAGCAACGTAAAGAGAAGGTATTTTGTGATGAGTGTGAAAATACCAAATGGACAAGGCTGGATGTTAAAAAAATAATTGCTCATTTGTTGGGATTTAAAGAGGATGGTTCAGATGTAATCGGTGTATATCCTCTATTGCCAAATGGTACATGCAGATTTATTGTATTTGATTTTGATAACCATGAAAAAGGAGCGGAAGCTACCGATTTTGCCAATACGGATAATGAGTGGCATAAAGAAGTGGATGCTCTTAGAAAAATGTGTGAGCTTAATGGTATCAGACCTTTAGTTGAGAGATCCCGCTCCGGGAAAGGAGCACATGTATGGATTTTCTTTAAAAAGGCAATACCAGCGGCAACGGCAAGAAATTTCGGATTTCTCTTGTTGGATAAAGGTTCAACTTCCATTAATCTGAAATCTTTTCATTATTATGACAGAATGTATCCTTCACAGGATGTGACAAGCAGTATAGGTAATTTGATTGCATTACCGTTACAGGGACAGGCACTTAAGAATGGAAATAGTGCTTTTGTAGATGAAAATTGGAATGCATATCCGGATCAATGGGATGTTCTTTTTAATAAAACGGAGAAGCTGGGCATAGAAGATATTGAACAATACATGGCAAAATGGCAGGGAGAATTAGCAGAAGCCAGAGGAATGCTTGCTAATATTGAAAAAAACGCCAGACCCAAACCATGGAAAAAGAAGTGCGAGTTTTCTAAAGCTGATGTTGTAGGCAAGCTGCACATGGTATTGGGTAATGGAGTTTATATTGATACTTTGAACCTTATGCCAAGAATACAAAATCAGATTCGTAGTCTGGCAGCATTTGATAATCCGGAATTTTATAAAAATAAAAGGCTTGGATATTCAAATTACTACAATTTTAGTGCTGTGTATTTAGGAAAAGATATAGATGGGTACATACAGGTCCCGAGGGGACTGAGAGAAAAATTAATTGAAGAATGTGAAAAGGCAGGGATTTCTATTGATGTTTCTGATCAGAGAGAAACAGGACATCCAATCCGAGTATCTTTTAAGGGAGATTTGCGAACACAGCAGGAACTGGCGGCAGAAAAATTACTGTCACATTCAAATGGGGTTCTGAGTGCAGCAACTGCATTTGGTAAGACGGTAGTATGTAGTTATCTTATTGCGGAGCGAAAAGTAAATACGCTTATCCTGTTACAAAGTAAAGACTTACTGAATCAGTGGGTCGATGAATTGAATAAGTTTTTGGAAATAAAAGAAGAACCACCGGAATATGAAACAAAAACAGGAAGAAAGAAAAAGCGAGACAGTGTGATAGGAATTTTGCACGGCAGTAAAAATACGTTAACAGGTATCATAGATGTTGCAATGGTTGGTTCTATGTATAGCAGGGGAAAGTTTAATGAACGGATTAGTTCTTATGGAATGGTAATCATGGATGAATGCCATCACGCAGCTTCCAATACATCCATGGAATTATTACAGAAAATTAATGCAAAGTATGTGTATGGTGTTTCAGCTACACCAAAACGTGGTGACAGCCTTGACAGGATCATTTATATGTTGCTGGGTCCACTGAGACACAGGTTTACTGCGTTGGAGAGGGCGCAAGAGCAGGGAATCGGACATTATTTTGTCCCGAGATATACAAGAGTAGTCGATAATGCAGAAAGCAAGGATGATATCAATAAGGCATATAGTCTGATTAGTACCAGTCGGGTACGTAATGAGATGATTGTAAACGATGTGATAACTTGTGTTACAAGAAAACAGACCCCGGTAATTTTGACAAAGTTTAAGGAGCATGCAAAATTTTTATTTGATGCTTTGAAAGAGGAAGCAGATCATGTATTTCTTCTATATGGTGATAACTCCGATAAGGAAAATGCAGAAATACGAGTAAGGTTAAAGCAGGTTCCTGAAAATGAAACGCTTATTCTAGTTGCAACCGGTCAGAAGATAGGAGAAGGGTTTGACTTTCCAAGACTGGATGTATTAATGCTTGCAGCTCCTGTGTCTTTTGAGGGGCGTCTTGAACAGTATGTGGGAAGACTGAATAGAGATCATCCCGGAAAAGAAGCTGTTTATGTGTATGATTATATTGATTCTCATGTCCGCTTCTTTGATAAGATGTATGCAAAAAGGTTAAGAACATACAAAAAGACAGGATTTTCAATATGGACGGGAGAGTTGCAGTCTAAACAGATGATAAATGCAATATTCGATTCCGGAAATTACACTGAAAAGTTTGAGCAGGATATAGTGGAGGCAGAAAAAATGGTGGTAATTTCCAGCCCGGATATCAGACAGGACAAGATTGAGCGATTCTTATTCCTGATGAAGGGAAGACAGGAAGCAGGCGTAAAGGTAACTATCATCACAACAGATCCGGAAGAGATTGTTTATGGAAGTTCGGATGTATGCCATGAGTTAATCAGAACAATGCAGCTGGTAGGAATGAATGTAGTAACAAAAACAGAAGTAGAAGAACGGTTTGCTGTTATTGATGATGAATTAGTATGGCATGGTGGCATGAATCTTCTTGGAAAAGTAGATGTTTGGGATAATTTAATGCGTATCAGGAATCATCAGGTTGCAGCGGAATTGTTGGAAATTGCACTGAGATATTTATCAGAAAAATAAGGAGATACTTATGAAAAAAAAGACAAAATGCTATATCTATATCCGTGTCTCCACCACCATGCAGGTGGATGGTTACAGCCTGGATGCACAGAGAGATAAACTGAGAAAGTATGCTGAGTATCAGAATATGGAGATTGTACAGGAATTTGCAGATGAAGGAAAATCCGGTAAAAGCGTAGAAGGCAGACCGGAATTTCAGCGGATGTTGGACAATATTGAAGATGGTAAGGACGATGTACAGTTTGTGCTTGTATTTAAGCTTTCCCGTTTTGGGCGTAATGCGGCAGATGTTTTGAATTCATTGCAGCGGATGCAGGATTTTGGAGTGAATCTGATCTGTGTGGAGGATGGCATTGACAGTTCCAAAGACAGTGGAAAGTTGATGATTTCTGTTTTGTCAGCGGTAGCAGAAATTGAACGTGAAAATATTCTGGTGCAGACTATGGAAGGACGGAAGCAGAAGGCCAGAGAAGGAAAATGGAACGGTGGCTTTGCTCCCTATGGTTACAAACTGGTAAACGGAGAACTTCAGATTGCAGAGGACGAAGCAGAGGTAATTCGATTGATCTTTGATAAATTTATCCATACCAATATGGGAATGAGTGCGATTGCGTCATGGCTGAACCAACATGGATATAAAAAGAAAAAGAGACAGAATAATACGCTGGATGCTTTTGCAACTTCATTTATCAAAGGTGTTCTGGATAATCCGATCTATTGTGGTAAACTGGCATTTGGTCGTAGAAAGAATGAAAAAGTCCCCGGAACAAGAAATGAATATCGGATTGTGAAGCAGGAAGAGTATATGCTGAACGATGGCATCCATGAAGGTATCATTTCAGAAGAGGATTGGGAACTGGCACATCAGAAACGTCAGAAAACAGGAATATCCTATGAAAA
Organism: Anaerobutyricum hallii; assembly: GCF_900209925.1. Classification (NCBI taxonomy): domain Bacteria; kingdom Bacillati; phylum Bacillota; class Clostridia; order Lachnospirales; family Lachnospiraceae; genus Anaerobutyricum; species Anaerobutyricum hallii. Next base: position 485,988 of record NZ_LT907978.1, read on the forward strand.
GACACACAGTCTGGAACATGAACATATCTTATCCGGCATTTTGAAATGCCCTCTTTGTGGCAGCGGAATGTATGGGAATGTCAATCGAAAAAAGAGAAAAGACGGTACGGCATATAAGGACTATTTTTATTATGCCTGCAAGCATCGAAGGCTGGTGGATGGGCATAATTGCAGCTACCGCAAACAATGGAGTGAAGATAGGGTGAATGATGCGGTAGAGGAAGTAATCCGGAAACTTGTGCAGAATCCCAAATTTGAGGAGGCAATTATAAAGAAGATCGGTGCAAGGATTGACACGTCGGAAGTGGAAAAGGAAATTGAAGAACTGGAGAAACAGCACCGGCAGCTGACCGGAGCAAAGAACAGGCTCGGACAGCAGATGGACAGTCTGGATATTACAGATCGATTTTATGAGAAAAAATATCAGGATATGGAGACAAGATTGTACCGTCTCTATGATGAAATTGAGGGAGTGGAGAACAGTATCAGTGAGGTAAAGAACCGATTACTGAACATCAAACAAAAGAAGATTTCGGAAGATAACGTCTACCAATTCTTACTGTATTTTGATAAACTGTATGATAAGTTCACCGACTTGGAGAAAAAAGAGTTTTTAAGCAGTTTTGTAGAGCAGGTGGACATTTATGAGCAGGAGCAGCCGGATGGCAGATTCCTAAAGCACATTAAGTTCCGTTTCCCAGTGTATTTTAATGGTGCGGAAACAGAAGAACTTAGTTGGGACAATGAAAGTACCGTCGAGACGGTTGTCTTGCTTTCCAAGGGTGAGGTCGACTCGAGAAAGATTCGGGTTGAGTTCTCTTTGGAAGATATGGATATGTCGGAGTTCCAAGATGGAGCTACCTATCCGCAGATCAAGGAGTATGTGTTGGAGCATACCGGATTAAAGGTGTCCAACCTCTATATCTCACAGATTAAGCGGAAATGTGGGATTGAGGTAGGAAAAAACTATAACCTGCCAAAATCCGAGGATTCCAGACAGCCCCAGTGTCCGCCGGAAAAAGAGAAAGCAATCCGAGAAGCGTTCAAATATTTTGGGATGATCTAACATCCCGCAGAATGGAGGTTTCTTATGGATAGATTGATTTCTTGTGAGTTTAACATGGATACTGCCTGTGTGGAACTGAAATTTGCTGATGGAAGTATGATAGCGATTGACACTATCGCTGTGGAGAACGAGATTGCTGACAACATGTATCAGCGGTCAGAACTGGACTATCTAATCTACAATGACCCGATTGGATATGCTGACTTGATACTGAACGGCGAGCCTGAAGTATATTTGAAAACTGTAACTGAATACAGAAGTTTGGACAGTTGATTTAGGAGCCGCCTATAGCTCAGCCTATGGGCGGCTTAAAATCTGTGATAGACCCGAATATGAACAAAAAGTTAATATTCAGAAAAATCCCCCTGCGTAAGGTCTTGCTTGTGACGCTGCGTAATGTTGTAAAATAAGCGGCGTAAGGAGGTGAAAGCTATGTCAAAATACACAACAGGAGAAATTGCAAAGCTTTGTGGCGTATCTGTTCGGACAGTGCAGTATTACGATTCGAGGAACATTCTCGTTCCCAGCGAGCTGTCGGAGGGTGGTAGGCGGCTTTATTCCGAACAGGATCTGAAGCGAATGAAGATCATTTGTTTTTTACGAGATGCCGGAATATCTATTAACAACATTGGCGAGTTGCTGTCCGAAGATGATCCAGGCAGTGTCATATCTGTTTTGCTGGAACAGCAGGAACAGGCGCTTCGTGAGGAAGTAAGCGAACGGCAAGAAAAACTTGCTATACTTGATGGCATCAAAAAAGAGCTAAGAGGCATTGATAATTTCTCTGTTGAATCTATCGGTGATATAGCTTATGCGATGGAAAACAAAAAGAATATGCAAAAGCTCCATGCCATTCTGCTCATAACCGGAATTCCGCTTGGCATTATCCAGTGGACATCGATTGTTCTGTGGATCACTATGGGAATTTGGTGGCCGTTTGCTGCGTACTGGTTTGTGGCAATTCCCTATGCCGTATGGGTATCAAACTTCTATTTCAAACGGGTAGTATATATCTGTCCGCAGTGCCACGAGGTATTTAAGCCAAACTTCAAGGAAGCGTTTTGGGCAAGACACACGCCGACACTCCGTAAACTGACCTGTACCTGTTGCGGTTATCACGGCTTCTGTGTGGAAACCTACGGAAAGGAGAAAGAGAATGGATAAGATTATGGAATTTCTCCCATTTTTGATCCCGTTGGTCATTGCAGAATTTGCATTGCTCGGCTATACTCTGCATCACATCTTGACCCACAAGAATTATAAACGAGGCAATCGCACGCTGTGGCTCATCATTACCATCGTGTTGATGAACTTTGTCGGGCCTATCATGTACTTCCTGCTCGGCAAGGAGGATGCGTAATGGACATGCTGGCAATAACAAATCTTCAGAAACGCTTCGGGGACAAATCGGTTCTGAAGGGGCTCGATCTGTCTGTTCCCGAATACAGCGTTTTCGGGTTTATTGGTAAAAACGGAGCTGGTAAGACAACCACCATGAAAACGATACTTGGACTTCTCAAAGCAGATGGCGGCGAGATATTGGTATCAGGAGAAAAGGTTGTTTATGGACAGACGGCAACAAACAGACACATTGGTTATCTACCCGATGTACCGGAATTCTATCCATTTATGACAGCACCGGAATATCTCTCTTTTTGCGGTGAGATCACCGGAATGAGCAGAATTGAAATCAAAAGCAGAAGCAATGAGCTTCTGAAACTTGTTGGGCTTGGCAATGAAAAACATCGAATCAAAGGTTTTTCCAGAGGTATGAAACAACGGCTTGGAATTGCCCAGGCACTCTTAAACCGTCCGAAGCTGCTCATCTGCGATGAACCCACCTCTGCCCTTGATCCTGTGGGACGAAAAGAAATACTGGATATTCTGATGGCAGTTAGAGAACAGACGACCGTCTTATTCTCCACACACATTCTGTCTGATGTGGAGCGCATCTGCACCGATGTGGCATTTTTAAATGACGGTGTAGTGAACATCCAGGGGAAACTGTCAGATATAAAATCCCAATACCGTACAGAGGAGTATGTTCTTGAAACAGGAAACGAGGAAGAACTGAAACTGCTTATGAACGTATTTGCGGGACTGAAAAAATCCGGCATGAATACAGCCTCTTTCCGTGAGAACGATCACACCCTGTTTGACATACTGCGCTTTGTTACGGATAATCGTATCCGTCTGCTGAAAATAGAACGGGTTGAACCTACACTTGAAACTTTGTTTATGGAGGTGGTGGAGAAATGAAATCTTTACTTGCCTTTATGAAAAAAGAATGGATGGAACAGGTGCGATCAGGGCGACTGTTGATTCTTGTCATAATCTTCATTTTGCTTGGTATCATGAATCCTGCTGTTGCAAAACTGACGCCTTGGCTGATTGAAATGATGGCGGATTCTCTTGAAGCAAGCGGTATGACGGTTACGGCTGTTACGGTAAGCGCAATGGATTCATGGGTGCAGTTCTTCAAAAATGCTCCGATGGGACTGATTGCATTTATATTGCTTGAAAGCAGCATCTTTACGAAAGAATATCAGTCAGGCACTTTGGTGCTTGCTCTGACAAAAGGACTCGACCGGCATAAGGTAGTGATTTCCAAAGCAATCATTTTGACTCTGTTCTGGACAGTTTGTTATTGGTTCTGCTTCACTATCACCTTTGGCTACAACACTTATTTCTGGGATAATTCCATAGCGCAGAATTTATTTTTTTCTGTCATTTGCTGGTGGCTGTTCGGATCATTGGTGGTAGCTTTGACCGTGCTGTTTTCCACGTTGTCCAACTCAAACACGGGTGTGCTTGCCGGAACAGGCTGTACAGTTCTGGTATCGTATTTGATTGGCCTAATCCCGAAAGCAAAGGAATATCTTCCTACTCTGTTGATGGACGGAAATTCCCTCATTTACGGAACGGTGGAGGCACGGTCATATGTTACGGCAATTTACATCACCGTTCTTTTGAGTGTGGTCTGTTTGGCAATCAGCTTTCCTGTCTTTAATAAGAAGTATTTATGAGCTAAAGGCATCGCTTCGGCGGTGCCTTTATTCCTTTGCTGGGATTTTGGAAATTTTCGAAATTTCTACAAGCAGTCTTCTCAAAATCGGTCAACGGATTTAGAATATGCTTGACCGAAACGGTTTATGGAGGTGACACGATGAATGAACGCTTTTATACCCTGCCGCCAGAGAAGCAGCAAGCTATCATCAATGCGGGCTACCGGGTATTTTCACAAAATTCGTACAAAAACAGTCCTATGAGTGAGATTGCTGCCGAGGCGGGAATCAGCAAATCTCTGCTGTTCCATTATTTTCACAACAAGAAGGAGTTGTACTTGTTCCTGTGGGACAAATGCGCCGAAACGACAATTGAATTTCTGACCAGATATGGATGCTACGGACAGACGGAGCTGTTTGAAAGCATGGAACGAGGTATGCGGGCAAAAATGGAAATCATCCGCTTGTACCCGGATATGGGCAACTTCACAATCAAGGCATTTTACGAAAAGGATGCAGGAATCAGTGCAGCTATTCAGGAGAGCTATCACAGGTATTTCAATCTGAAAGCGGATAAAACACGCCTGAACCTCGATCCCTCTCAATTTATACCAGGACTGGATATTCCTATGATGTATCGGGAAATGTATTGGGCTTCGGAGGGTTATCTTTGGGAAATGGTGCAGCAAGGCAATGTGGATATAGAGAAAATGGAAAAGGATTTCACAAAACTGTTGGCCTTTTGGAAAAGCATCTATCTGCGTAAGGAGTAAAAATCATGGAAGCAATTAAAACGGAGAATTTAACCAAATATTACGGGAAATCCAGAGGTGTTTTGGAACTGAATCTGTCTGTGGAGCAGGGCGAAGTGTTCGGTTTTATCGGGCCAAATGGTGCGGGAAAATCTACCACCATTCGTACCCTGCTGGGACTGGTATCCCCCACAAAAGGCAGTGCTCAGATTTTCGGTATGGACACGGTAAAGAATAAAGAAGCTGTTTTGCAGAAGGTTGGGTATCTTCCGTCAGAAGCGATTTTTTATCCCGGCATGAAGGTAAAGGACATCTTGAAATTATCTGCCGACCTGCGCAAAAAGAATTGTGCAGCCGAAAGCAAATCCCTCTGTGGGCGTTTGCAGTTGGATAGAAACCGAAAGGTGGACGAATTATCCTTTGGCAATCGAAAGAAAGTCGCCATCATCTGTGCTTTGCAGCATCGTCCGGAACTTTTGATTTTGGATGAACCCACCGGTGGTCTTGATCCGCTTATGCAGCGTGAATTTTTTGAAATCATCCGGGAGCGCAGCAGTCAGGGAACAACCGTATTTCTTTCCAGCCATATTCTATCCGAAGTACAGCATAATTGCTCCCGTGCCGCCATTATTCGGGAAGGCAGAATAATTGCTTGCGACAGTGTGGATACTTTGGCAAAAACAAATGCCAAGCGAGTGTCTCTGCGGGGAACTGTTGACCTGACGGATTTGACCGGGATTCGGGATCAGGTTACGGTAGACGGAATCACCAGCTTCCTATTCGGCGGCGATATAAACCAATTGCTTCGGCAGCTTTCGGACGGAAACATCTTGGACATCCATATTTCGGAGCCTGATCTGGAGGAAATCTTCCTGCATTATTATGAAAAGGACGGTGATAGAGTATGACGATTGTAAAGCACGAATTAAAGCAAGGAAAAAATTCCTTTTTGATATGGACAGCGGCAATCGCCATGCTGCTTGCAGTTTGCGTGTTTTTGTTCCCGGAAATGAAAGGGGAAATGGATGGCATCAGTGATGTATTTGCCTCTATGGGTTCTTTTACTGCGGCCTTTGGTATGGATCGCCTGAATTTCGGCACACTGGTCGGCTTCTATGCCATTGAGTGCGGAAATGTGCTGGGACTTGGCGGTGCATTTTATGCTGCGCTTTGTGCCGTAGGCATTCTCAGTAAAGAGGAGAAGGAGCGGACTGCCGAATTTCTTCTGACCCATCCTGTCAGCCGTGTCAAAATCATTACGGAAAAACTGATTGCTGTTCTGATTCAAATAACAGCGTTGAATCTAATTATTTATGCCATTTCCGTCGGCTCCATGGTTATAATCGGGGAGGAGATTCCCTGGGAAGAAATAAATCTGTTGCATCTTGCTTACTATCTGCTTCAAATTGAATTGGCGGGCATTTGCTTTGGTATCTCTGCATTTCTACGCAAAGGAAGCACTGGCGTGGGACTTGGCATTGCGGTGATGATGTATTTTATGAACCTGGTCGCCAACATCGCCGAAGTTGCGGAGTTCTTGAAATACATAACACCTTTCGGATATTGTGAGGGCGCTGACATTGTGAGCAACGGGTATTTAGATGGTACTTTAATTGCAATTGGTCTTATATTCGGGACGGTGGGAATTGTTGCTGCCTATTGGAAATACACCCGAAAAGATATTCATTCCGCATAAAGAAACCGCTGCAATTTTCATCCCTTGTCGGATGGAAGTTGCAGCGGTTTTTCTGATTTATGGATTCTGTTGTTTCTGCTTTAGCGCTTCATTGAGCCTTTCTGTTCTGTTTTTGGTTATTGAATAAATGAGCGCCCATATCACGATATAGCCCACAAGAAAAATAGCCGAGAAAACTACGATGGACATTACACCCCAATCCAGCCAATCGTTAAGCAAATAAGTGACGAGATAGCTGATATATAAAACGCTGCCGTGAATCAAAATTGCCACCATCAAGGGCAACCGTTCAATTTGATAAATGGCGTTCATACCTCCTGCAATAAAAGCAAGTGCGGTTATTGAAAAGATTCCAATGCAGACCTGATTTACGGTTAGAGTCTCTACGGCAGCGGTCTGTTGCAAAATCAGATAGAGTATCGCTAAAATGATGGGACCCATGCCGCAAGCTGCAAACCCTCGGCGCAAAAACTCCAAAACAAACTTTTTCATATTCATTCATACCTCCTTCTGATTTCCGCAAAGCAGCGTCTGGAAACATATTCCCTATAGCCACATTGAAATACGGCATCCACACCGCCGCTGAACACCGCATCAAATCGCAGAATACGGTGTTCATTGGCAAGGGTAGATTTGTTAATGCGGATAAAGTAAGAGGGTAGGATACCTTCCAAGTCACGAAGCCTGTCCTTGAGTGAAAAGTGGTTACCACCTATATCAATGGCAATTACTTTTCTGTTCAGAATGGTAATACATTCGATTTCTGAAAATGCCAGTTTCCGCATCTCGTCATCCCTGTATCCCATAATGTAGTCCTCACCGGAATAGCTACAAACAAGATTCTCGATTTGCTGTGTCAGAGAAGAAGGTGCATGAACGACTGCTATAATTTCTTCTTCTGCGTTTTTATCGATAATGAGCTTATATTTCATCTCCTCAATCCTTACTGTTTTTTCATTTGCCTAAGAAAGCAGAATACGGCAATAACTGTTATCAATACACCATACAGCAAAACGGGTAGAATGTGCGTTGCTGCAAGTTCAAAATTACCGCTGAATAGTGCTTTTTCCAATTCGGCTGCGTGCATAAAGGGCAGCGCATTGGCAATTTTCTCAAATGCCCCTCCCACAAGCTCCAGATCAAACCACACACCGGAAAGCCATGCAGAGAGATTGGTCAGCAATGCCCCACAGATACCGCCAACCTGTTTCACTCCAAAAACGCTGCCGCAAAAAAGTCCCAAAGAAATATTGAAAACAGCCATAGGGATGATGCCAATGACAGCGTACACGATATTTACGCTGACAGTCAGCCCCAACGGAATCGCAAACAGATAGCAGATCAGAACCTGTCCGATAGCAATAGGTAATAGCGGGAGCATATATCCCATGATAAAGTCAAATCCCGTAAGCGGAGTAGTATACAACCTCTGCAAGAGGGCGCTTTCCCGGTCTTTTGCGATTAGTGTTGCGGAAAACAGAGTCATAAACGACAGCCCGAATACGGTAATGCCCGGAGTCAGTGTGTCGATTTCAAACAGGCTTACCGGGATATTAGCCTGTATCGCACTAAGCAGAACCAGCAAAACCAAAGGGAATCCCAGACCGAAACCAAGGTTGATCGGATCACGCAAAATCTCTTTTGAACATCTTTTGGCAAATGTCATCATTCTCATACCACAGTATCCTCCTTCACAATAGAAACGAACGCTGTTTCAAAATCATTTGTTCCTGCTAATGCGTTCAGTTCTTCTACTGTTCCTACCGCAAGAAGTTTTCCGCTTTTCATAATGCCGATGCGGTCAGAAAGAGCCTCTGCTTCTTCCATGTAATGCGTTGTCAGAATGATGGTTATCTTGCCTTTAAGTGAACGAATTGTTTCCCAAAGCTCGTGCCTTGCAATGACATCCAAACCAAGGGTAGGTTCGTCCAGAAACAGGATTTGCGGTTCGCTGATCAGAGCCATGGCAATGCTGACTCTGCGTTGCCAACCGCCGGATAACTTACCAGCTTTTCTTTTCAAAACGGTATCCAAAGCGAATTGCCCGGAAAGTTCTCGAATCTTTTCTTCCGTTTTACCTTTTGAAAAACTGTGGATGCCGCAGATCAGTTCCAGATTTTCTTTCACGGAGAGGTTAGGAGCAACAGCCGTTTCCTGCGGAGATACGCCAATCAGCCGCTTTACCTGTTCAGGCTCCTTTGTAATGCTATAGCCCCCTACGAGGGCATCTCCGCCCGTGGGCTTTGTCAGACAGGAGAGCATTTTAATAGTTGTGGTCTTTCCTGCGCCGTTTACACCCAGTAGAGAAAACAATTCTCCCTGCTGAATATCTAAATAGAGCCTGTCCACGGCAGTCAGGGTTTTATACTGCTTGACAAGTTCCATGGTTTTAATTGCTTGCATTTGTGATATCCTCCATTTTGATTTTATTTGCCAGTACTATCATAGCAAATCAAAATGGAGAAATGTTGATTTCTGTCTGTTCGGTCGATTTTGATGTCTCATCGGTTTATTATTGAACTTCACAACTCGAATGCAACCATTATTTCCTTGGGCAGCTTTTCGTTCTCACAGTTCAAAAGATACGCTATCGCCCGGTTTGCATAGCGGTTTGTTTTCATCGTGTCCCAATCGGCAAGACGGATGATTTCCGCTGTGCCGTTCTCAAAATCAAATGAAATCTCGCCCCATTCGCTGTCGCAGTCTGCTTGATATTCGTAGATTGCAGTGGCGATTTTCTTTTTGCGCTTGGTTTTGGATTTCTGTTTCAGACGGACAGCATGGAGCGCACCTTCGGCAACCAGCAGTTCTGTCAGCTTGTCCACCGCTTTCCGGTAGGCTCGCTCTGCACCGCTGGCTGTGCTGCCCTCAAACATCACAGCCAGTTCTTCAAAGGTGGGGCGGCCTTTCCATGAGCCGACACGCCCGCAGGTCATGCAAATCGCCAACCGTTTTTCAAGTAAGGTCTGCTCCCGGTAATTCAGCTTCTCAAATGCTCGCTGCACCTTTTCTGCCTGTATGCCGTTCCAGAGGATGTCGGTATAGTTCCAAGTATCATCAAGGGCAACATCCTCGCCAGTTTCCTCGCCGTCCTCGTCTGTCACATAGAAAGGCTGTTGATTGCGGATGCCACGGACAACTTTCAAATATTCTTCCGCAAGGGCAAGGTCACAGTTATACTTTTTGGAAAACTCGCTGACCGCATCCTTGGTGTTATGGTACAGCCATGCCATTGACCGCACCATTTTGTAATTAGTCAGAGAGGATACCGACCATTTTTCTTCGCCCATACGGAAACGGAGCATAGCATCCCGTATGAACGGGAAAATGTATGTAGCATACTCCGCACCCTTGGCAGGATCATAGTCCATCAGCTTTTGGAGCATTTGTTCCCGGCAGGAGAGCTTTATATCTATAAAACGGTCTGTATCGTACAGATCGCCGCCATCCACGCCGAGAAAGGATTTGATGCGCTTGTTGAGCTGCGGCTCGTAGTGGTGCAGGAAGAACGAAAAATATAGCAGATTCTTTTCCCGCAAAGCAGACAGGATATATTCGTTCAGACTGTCCACCGCTGGCGGCTCCGGGTCCAGTTGGAAGATGCGCTCTGCCACATAGGGAATGATGCCATCACCGTGCGGATTGACTTGGTATTTTGGTATGTATCCGATCATATTCCATGTAAAATCATTCAGCATAGCGCACCTCCTTCCGGTTTAACAATGCGTATAAAGATTTAGAAAACTGAAATTTTCTGTTCACCCTAACAGGGGTCTGCTAATCTTAATTACCTATATTAACTACAATAAATCTCTATTGCTTTTGCCACAAATACAGCAGTTCCTCTTCCAGCAGCTTTATCGATATTTTCAGTAAATTCTCCACCAGAAGCATACATTGCACCAAGCCCCTTTAAAACCTCATTAGAGCATTTATAAAAATGCTCCGAAATATAGTCTTGCAGTTTCTTAACTTCAAACTGTACTTCCGCATGCTCCGGTTCCTTATCTTTCATTTTTCCAAACTCTACAAATATAAGCATGAGGTTTTTCCAAGCCATTTTTTGTGCGTCTGGAGACTGATTGTTTGCATTTTCTTCATATTCCTTATATTCTGAAGTCTGTCCCCATTGCTCTTTTGCCTTTCTGGCATACTCATCCATTCTTGTTGTATCAAATACTTTAAAATCCATTTTATTCACTCCTGTCGTTTTTATTTTACGAGCGAAATTAATAAGAACTTCAAGATGCTCTTTTTTCATAGTAAGCAACTCAATTTGTTGCTCCAACGCTTTGCTTCTATCAAAATTGGGTGCATCAATTATCGTCTTAATTTCCTTTAGTGGGAATTCAAGTTCTTTAAACAGTAGAATTTGTTGCAGCCTTTCCATTGCTGTATCGTCATACAGTCGATATCCTGCCTCTGTATATTCAGTCGGTGGCAGGAGTCCTATGGTATCATAATATTGCAGAGTGCGTATACTCACTCCGGTCAATTTGCTTACTTCATTTACTGTCATCATTGGCTTTTCCCTCCTCTCGATAAGTATACTCTAAACTATTACGCAACGTAGGAGTCAATAGCTTTTTTAAATATTTTGTTAGTTCTACAAATTCAAAGTTCTTTAGGGCTTCTTTCTTCAAAGCAGCCTGTCCCATTTCCTTTTCATAATCACCCTTGGCATAAGCCACATTGCTCAATGCCCGGAGCATCTTATCTTTTGCCAGCTTCTTCATAACCTCCGCAAGATCAGCGTCCAGAGTACCACGCTTCACATAGCGGTTTATGGTATTCAGACGCTTCTCATATATCTGCTTCAGCGGATGATCGTCCGCAAGTTCCCGCTGTTCTCTGCCTTTCAGATTGCCGATCTGCCGACAGGTTCGGTGCAGCTTGTCCCCCGGCGCATAACCGCCGCAATATTTGGTGTGCCTTGCGTTGGTTGTCAGAAACCATTTGCCGCAGATTTTGCATTTCTTAGGCGCATGGCCGACACACAAGCCCTCAAAGAGATCAGATCGGAACATCCCAACAAAGGAAACATAGTGGATTCGTTTGACCAGCTTTGCAACTTCTTCGCCGGGACGGATGACCGATACATACTGAACAGAATTGTTCAGGGTAGACATCCAGGCATTGCCCTCTGTGATAGACAACTCTGGCGGGAAATAGCTGCCGAACATTCTGGCGAAGCCCTCTGCGGTGCGGTCTGCTTCGTTACCGTCTGATTTTTCTGCAAAATCAAGCATTGCCGTTTGATATTCCCCAAGGGAGTATGCCAGATGTCCAAACACAGCGGTATAGCGTTGGAGTATGATTGCATCCGCATATTTCGGAACTTCTTCAAACTGCAAGGAGTTGGTTGCGGCTTTTATAGCAAACTCCACATATTTCAGCGCATTGTCGGCAGTAAATACCTTTTCTATCCGTTCCCGGTGCTTTGGTATGTCCATGTGGGAGAATGGCAGCGTTTTACTGAGAATCCCCAACATTGTCAGAGCAGCTTCCCTTGCCATAGGAAATAGCGCAGAAGCATCCTGCCCGGCGTTCAGCAGACCAAGCAGCAGATTGATTTTCTCGCATTGCTCATTCATCTTTGCAATGGTATCCGCAGGAACATTCAGTGCATCACAGGCAAGAGTGCCGACAGGAAATGTTTTGCCCTCATATATGACCGTATCCTGCCAAAAATCCAATGTCATCAGTTCTTGATTCATGCTTGCCCTCCTGTCCTGTTTTTTGAATTTTTTAATTATACCATGCAAATGTGAAGAAATCTACATTTCCTCCATATAAAAAACACAGGCCGCCAACCTTTCGCAATGCGTACAGTCAACGACCTGTTTTTATCAGTTATTCATGAAAAAAATTGAAGGATTCACCTTACTTCCTCCCTTTTATTTTCATAACCAACATTGGTGAAATCAAAGCCGATAAAACAACAAGTATCCATGTATTTCCAGTCAGAATGTTGTAAGATTGAAGCAAGCCTGCAAATCCTTCACCAGATTTGATGTAGGATGACAAGTCAAATAAGTTCGTCAAAACAAACCACATCACGCCAAATAAAATGTAATCTCGTTTTACACACCCTTTGATTTTAGGCACAAACAGATATGCAACAAGAAAGATGCAAACGCTCAAAATAAACCCGCTTAATGGGAGTGCCAGTATCTCAAGATGCACCATAAGCACATATTCACGGAATCCACCATTTAATATTGCGATAGGTATAATCATAACCCATATCAAAAACACAATCACATACTTCTTCATATAAATCTTTCTATCTCCATTTTTCAATTTGCTTCAGCAACGGTTCTAAATAGGATTGATCCGTCCAATCACATTTTTGCCCCACTGTACACATCAATGCTTTTTGCCAGGGCTCATATTCATCCGGATTTTGTTTTGCAACTGCTTTCTGGAGCATCTTACAAAGCGCTCTGTCCGTAAATTTCATTGTTTCTTCATCCCAAGCCCCTCTGCAATAGAATAGCGGTATACTACGAAGTTCGTTTTTGAAATGCAGGTCTCTCATTTGCAAGATTGCCTTCTCATCGTATGGAGAAGCACCGACTGCAAACACAGCGATCTTTTTATCTGCTAACTGACCTATATTCTTCTTAATAAATTGGAATCCTGCAATGCCGGAAGCGTAAACACCGCCACCCAGCAGGATCACATCATAGGGTTTCAGATCCACAGCATTTGCGTTTTTTGTTTCAGCACAATCATACCCGGTCATTTCGGCTAACCAGTCCGCATACTTTTTTGTTGCGCCATATTTCGATTGAAATAAAATAATACCTTTACTCATGTCCCTGAATCTCCTGTAAGTTATCTCCGATTTGTATAATGGTCTGTATGGTTGTTTGCAGCTGTTCCTCTGACACATCGTCAAACATTTTCTTCATGATTTTCATGGTCATTTCATCATTTTTTGCACAAAACGCTCTGCAATAATCGGTAAGCTCAATACGCTGCTTTCTCTTATCGCTTTCGTCCGCAGTAATATCAACAAATCCTTTCTTTTTAAGCTTCAATAAAATCTGTTTTACATTCTGGTGAGAGCTTCCCATGATCTCCGCAAGCTCCTTGATAGTTGGCTTCTCTTTACACATATTGATACAGATAATTGCAAAAAACTGCTTCCAGCTGATCTCTTGCATCGTACCATCTGCGACTGCTTGAAATCTATTATCAAAGGCACTCAGTAAACCAAGCAAAAAATAGGATTGTTCAATCCCTGTAAAGTCAACTTTGCCACTGTTGATTACTTCTTTAATATTCATTCTATCCTCCATAGGTAATATATTACCTTTAATAAGGTAACACATTACCTATTATTTGTCAATAGAATAGGGCGAAATCTATATTGTAAGATAAGTTGTCCTGTTTTTTGAAATAGGGTTGTCCTGCTTTTAGCCTGTTTTTTTCAAAATCCGTCATAACCATAGTGGAAAGAGCGAAGCACCTGCCAATCACGGCGGGTGCTTCGTGCTTTCCAGACTATTATGAACGGAGGTTTTTCTATGACAATCTATGAAACCATCAAGGCGGCAATCAGCGTAAAGCAAGCCGCCGAACATTACGGGCTGAAAGTCAACCGCAACGGTATGGCTTGCTGCCCGTTCCACAATGACAGGCATCCGAGCTTGAAGCTGAACGAGGATTATTTTTTCTGCTTTGGCTGCGGAGCTAAGGGGGATGTAATTGACCTTGTGGCAAGGCTATTCAATCTGAGCAGCTATGAAGCAGCGCAGAAGCTGGCGGCGGATTTCGGGCTTGACCCGAAACCTCCTACTGCCGCAGTTTTACCCAAGCCGAAACATCCTTACATCCGTCAGTTCCGGGAGGATGAAATGCTGTGCTTCCGGGTGCTGACGGACTATCTGCATCTTCTGGAGGACTGGAAAGTGCAGTATGCACCCAAGACACCGGACGAGCCTTACGATGACCGTTTTGTGGAAGCCTGCCAGATGCACTGCCATATCGAATATATGGCAGATGTGCTGACCGTGGGTGATTTGGAAGAACGGGTCGCACTGGTGGACGAGCTGATGAAAAGCGACAAGATCTCTTTTCTGAAAGAGTACACCGAACGAAAGAAAAAGGAGGTGGCGCACAATGGCGAAGAACCGGAAAACGCCTGATATGAATTTACCTGTCTGGTTTGACGGGCAGAACATCAACGAAGCTCTGTTTTGTGAAGAATTTCTGCAAGAGCGCAGAATTATTTTCGCAAACGGAGCTTTTTTCACACCCGATGGTCGGGTGACAGACGATCTCCCTCTGCGTGGAGAGATTTACGACAAGCTGAAATTCTGTGCCGTGAACAACATTCCCCGGAAGATCACCAACATTCTGGAGGTGCTGAAGCTGGAAGCGCAAGTGCCTGACTTTCCACCGGAGCGGGATCGGATTCATGTGTCCAACGGTACGCTGCTGCTGAACGGAACATTTACCGAGGGCAGACCGGCTATCGTGAGAAGTCGTCTGCCGGTTGCTTACAATCCTAACGCTCCTGCGCCGGTGATCTGGATGAACTTTCTGGATGGTCTGCTCCACGCAGAGGACATCCCCACCTTACAGGAGTTCATCGGCTACTGTCTGATTCCCTCCAACAAGGGGCAGCGCATGATGGTGATTAAGGGCAACGGCGGTGAGGGCAAATCCCAAATCGGTGCGGTGCTGTCCACCATCTTCGGCACGAATATGAAAGACGGCAGCATCGGTAAGATTTCTGAAAACCGTTTTGCCCGTGCCGATCTGGAACACATCCTGCTGTGCGTGGATGATGATATGCGAATGGAAGCCCTGCGTCAGACCAACTATGTAAAATCCATCGTGACGGCACAGGGCAAGATGGACTTGGAACGCAAAGGCAAGCAGAGTTATCAGGGCTGGATGTTTGCCCGACTACTGGCGTTCAGCAACGGCGATCTCCAAGCCCTGTATGACCGTAGCGACGGTTTTTACCGCAGACAGCTTGTGCTGACCACCAAGGAAAAGCCTGTGGACAGAGCCGACGATCCCGACCTTGCGGAGAAAATGAAAGCCGAAGCCGAGGGTATTTTCCTCTGGGCTTTTGAAGGATTGCAGCGGCTCGTTGCCAACAACTTTAAGTTTTCGGAGAGTGACCGCATCCGTGAAAACCGGGAAGCGGTTAAGCGTGACAATAACAATATTTTCGATTTCATGGAGTCGGAGGGATACATCCGGCGCAAAGTGGATGCGTCCATCAGCTCCAAGGATTTCTATGAAATCTACCGGATGTGGTGCGAGGAAAACTCCCTTGCACCGCTGAAAGCCCGCAGCTTCAGCGATGCCATGGTTGCTAATGCCAAGAAATTCAATCTGGAGCATTGCAACAACATCACCAACTCTGCCGGACGGCGGGTGTGGGGATTCATAGGAGTGGAAGCGATTGCACGACCTCATATAAATGGGTTTTACGATGTTTCGCCGTGTACGTACGTACCGGAGGACATTCCGAAGGAATGGCGGGACGAATCGTAACCCCCGTTGCTGGTACGTATGTACGCAGCAAAAGAGCGTGAAACGCTCGTTATAGAAACAGCACATTTCTTTTGCTTGGGCTGTTTCTATGTCCACGGAATTTTGCAAAAGTACCGTGGACAGGCAGTGAAAGATACGGTTTTCACTGCCAACCTCTGCAAGAGAATGCTCCGCAGAGCAGTATCGTACAGAGGTGCTGACCATGGAAAAAGTTGCAGACATTTTCACTTTGGTCAGCAGAGGTCGCCGCAGTGACCGCACTCCCCCTCGGGAGAGCCCTCGGAGAGCCCACGGCACTTTGCAGCCATTATGGATGAAAGTGTAATAGTGGGTTATTACACTTTGAAAAAGTGCCGTTCCCCAGCTCTCCGCTGTCTGCAAATCTCAAAGAAAGGAAGAACATCTATGGCAAGAAATGATGGAATTGACCGTACCTTAGCCAGGAATCAAGACTTGGAAACCTCGGATGATGTGGCTAAGGTACAGGAACACAATGAGCGTGAAAAAGACCGTTATTCCAATGTGGACATCGTGCCGGAACGCACTCCGCTTAACGTCCATTTCAAAGCTCCCAGCGCCAGCTATACAGAAATGTTTGAGCAGTTGGAACGAGACAAGGTGATTTCCACAAGAGGTCTGAAAGAGGATGCCGTTAAATATGGCGAGCTGGTATTCGATGTGAACTCCGCTTACTTCTACAACCACGGCGGCTATGAATTTGCAAAACAGTTTTATGCCGATGCCTATAAAGCCGCCGTGGAGATCGTAGGCGGTGAGCAGTATATCCTCTCCGCTGTGATGCACGCCGATGAACGCAATCGGGCAATGTCCGAAGCTCTGGGCGAGGATGTGTACCACTATCACCTTCATGTGGTTTATATCCCGGTGGTGGAAAAGCAAATCCTGTGGTCGAAGCGGTGCAAGGATGAATCCCTCCGTGGAACCGTCAAGGAGGTCATCACACAGGTCAGCCGCAGTAAGAAATGGGAGTCCAAGCCGGTGCTTGGTGAGGACGGAAATCCCATGCTCAACGCAAAAGGAAAAAAGATTTTGAAGTCGTCCTACAGTGTGTTGCAGGATGACTTTTTTCAGTTCATGCGAGCTGCCGGATATACCGATGTGGAGCGTGGAGAGCGTGGCAGCACCGAGGAGCATCTGACGGTGACGCAGTTTAAGGTGCAGGCAGAACAGCAGCGTTTGGAAGCTGTGACCGGACAGGTGGCACAGGCCGAGCAGAGTTTGGAGGACGCCAAAGCTGCCACGGAAAAGCAGAAAAAGAAACTGGAAGCTCTGAAAAAGGAAACGCAGGCTGCCAACTCTGTTGCTATGACCGCACATGAGATTGAGTCGATGGGTAAGAAAAATCCCATCACCGGAAATATCACGCTGTCAGCGGATGAGTGCCGTACCCTAAAAGATTATGCGGTCAGCAGCTTTGCGGAAAAGTCTGAGAAGCTGAAATACAAGCAGAAATTTGAGAAGGCAGAGAAAAGCGCAAAGATCTGGAAAGACCGTTATGAAAAACTGGATAAAGACCATGAGGAACTGAAACAGAAAGTCCAGCCTTTCCTGGATGCGATTGAGATTGCATCTGAAAAAGTCTGGGCTTTTATCAATGCCATCCTCGCCAGAGGAAAGGAACTGTATGAACACAAACACCCTGCCCGGAAGCGTGGACAGGATATGGAAATTTAATGGAGGTAACTGCTTATTGAAGAAATATTATGAGGATGCAAAGTATAATGCGGCATTTGTCCGCTGTGTGGATGTTATGAGCCAGATGCTCCAAAAATATGGACATCAGGTTTTGGATAAATTGGAGCAGGATGCACCGCAGAAAGTGGAGCATTCCGAGGAAAGTAATCAAGCGCAGCCTTTGACGAATAAGGCTGCGTAAAAATTTACAATTTACACGTTGCGTATTCGCTGTGGCTATGCTATAATGATTACGCAACGTGTATTTTTGTTTTTTATGGAGAAAAGACAGATGGATTGTAAGAACAGAATTATCAAGTTGCGGGAAAGTACAGGACTGAACCGGAAAGATTTTTGCAAGCTCGTCCATATCCCTTACCGGACTATGACCGAGTGGGAATTGGATAACCGCCATGCACCGGATTATGTGCTGTGGCTTTTGGAGTATTATATCCGCAACGAAGGACTTATGGTAAAAGAAATGAACGAGGGAGGTGGCGATTCTGAAAAAGAAACAACTTAAATGCTATCTTTATACAAGAGTGTCCACCTCTATGCAGGTTGACGGATACAGCTTGGATGCCCAGCGTGACAAGTTAAGAAAGTATGCGGCATACGAAGATATGGTTATTGCCGGGGAGTATTCTGACGAGGGCTTTTCCGGAAAGAACATCCAAGGACGGCAGGACTTTCAACGGATGCTGAATGACATTCAGGACTGCAAAGACGGCGTATCTTATGTGCTGGTCTTTAAGCTCTCCCGATTTGGCAGAAATGCGGCGGACGTTCTGAACTCTTTGCAGCTCATGCAGGATTTCGGTGTCAATCTGATCTGCGTGGAGGATGGCATTGATAGTTCCAAGGATGCCGGAAAGCTGATGATTTCTGTGCTGTCTGCGGTGGCAGAAATCGAGCG
This sequence comes from Anaerobutyricum hallii, assembly GCF_900209925.1. Taxonomy (NCBI): domain Bacteria; kingdom Bacillati; phylum Bacillota; class Clostridia; order Lachnospirales; family Lachnospiraceae; genus Anaerobutyricum; species Anaerobutyricum hallii. Next base: position 504,640 of record NZ_LT907978.1, read on the forward strand.
TGAGAATATCCGAACTCAGACCATGGCAGGACGGGAGCAAAAGGCTCGTGAGGGCAAGTGGAATGGTGGTTTTGCCCCTTATGGCTATAGTCTGGAAAACGGTGATCTTGTCATTGCAGAGGATGAAGTGGAAGTAATCCGTGTCATTTATGACCGCTACATTCACACCAACGAGGGCGTTGCCGGAGTTGCAAAATATTTGAATCGTAATGGCTTTGTCAAGAAGCTACGGCAGAACAATACTATTCCCGGATTTTCAAGGAGCTTCGTGCAGGATGTACTGGACAATCCTGTTTACATGGGTAAGATAGCCTATGGCAGACGCAGGACGGAAAAGAAACAGGGTACAAGAAACGAGATGCACGTGGTTGAGCAGTCAGAGTTCCCTATTTATGACGGGCAGCACGAAGCCATCATTTCCGAAGAAGATTGGTATCTGGCACAGGAAAAGCGCAAGATCAATTCCTTTAAGCGGGAAAAGGTCAATAATCCAGATCACGCACATATCCTGTCCGGTATTCTGAAATGTCCATGCTGCGGAAAGAGTATGTATGGCAATATCGCCAAGGCTCACAGCAAGGACAAGAAAACAAGATATTATTACTACTGTAAAAACACAGTAACACCAACCGGGCATGAGTGCAGCTTCCGACTGAATATCGAGCAGACGGAAATCAATAAGTTTGTGGCAAAGATTATATCCGCTATGGTCAACAATCCTCGGTTTGTAGAAGCGATTCAGGCGAAAATCGGCTCGGCAGTTGATACAGAGGATATGGAAAAGCAGATCGCCGTTCTGCAAGGTCAGTTAAAGCAAGCCTTTGGAACGAAAAGCCGCTTGGAGCGTCAGATGGACACCTTGGACATCAACGATGCCCACTATGACAGAAAGATTTTGGACTTGCAGCGCCGCTATGATGAGCAGTATGATACCATAGAGGATATCGAAGTTCAGATTGGCGAATTGCAAAGCCAAATCCGCAGCATTCAGCAGGAGAAAATCTCCGGCGACAATATCTATCGGCTCTTACTGGCATTTGATGAAGTCTACCATTCCGCAACGGAAGCGGAACAGAAAGAGTTTATGAAAGCCTTTATCGAGCGAATTGAAATGTTCCCGGAGAAAAGGAAAGACGGAAGCTGGATAAAGAAGATCGTATTCAATTTCCCTGTGCCTGTTGATGGCGAGGAAGTGAAAGAACTTCCCTTGGAAACTGAAACAACCGTCGAGACGGTTGTACTGCTTTCCCACAAAAAGCCAGACGGACATATCAACGTAAAAGTTGAGTTTGGTGAGGGTGAGGGAAAAGTTCCGCTTGATAATATCGCTAAAAGAGCCGAAGAATACAAGCCCAAGGAACGAGTGACCTACAAAATGATAAAGGAGTACATAGAAGCGAAATATGGTTTCAAGGTACATGCCGCATATATTGCGGAGGTAAAAAGGGATTTAGGCTTGCCGATGTATGATGCTCCTAATGCAGTAGAAGAACTGAAACAGCCGAGGAAACATCCGACGGCAGAGAAAGTGGAAGCGATAAAGGATGCGTTGAAACATTTTGAGGTGATTTAATTGTAGCAGGGAAGGATTGCAAATGAGTATAGATAATGTAATTTCCATAATTATTAGTATATTAGGTTCTTCTGTAATAACGTTGATATTGTCCACATTTATTTTTCAACCAATGCAAGATAAGAAAAAGTATGTTTTTGAGGAAAAAAAGAGAGTATATGAATCTATAATTGTATTTGCGCAAATTGTACTTTTTCCAGCCGAAGCGAAATTTTCTTTAGGAGTTGCAAGGTATAATATACAAGAGTTATCAGATGATGAAAATAGAAATAATGCAATAAATGATTTGAAGATGGCAATTCCTAAGTTGAAGTTAATTTCAAAAGATGATGTTCTTGTCAAGGAATTAGATAAATTTATTCACCAGAAAAGTGAGGAACAATTTAATATACTTGTAAATCGATTGAGAAAGGATTTATACAAATAAAACTAGGTGTCTTCGGAGGTGTTTATGGAATAAAAATTTTATGATGAGATAAAGAACATCTTGATAACAGCAAGAAATAAAGTCTATCAAACAGCCAATTTTTCAATGGTTGAAGACTATTGGAATATCGGGAAATCAATCATTGAAGAACAGGGCGGCAATGAAAAGGCGGAGTATGGGACAGGTTTATTGAAAGAATTATCGAAACAAATGACTCAAGATTTTGGAAAAGGATTTACTGTTGCCAATTTGAAAAATATGAGGCAGTTTTATTTGACGTTTCCAAATGGCTACGCACTGCGTAGCGAATTGAGTTGGACTCATTATCGGCTTTTGATGCGTGTGGAAAATGATAAAGCACGAGAATTTTATATGCAGGAAGCCGTAAAATCGCAATGGAGTACCAGACAGCTTGAAAGACAGATAAATTCTTTCTTTTACGAAAGATTATTATCCAGTAAAAATAAAGAGCAGGTTGCGGCAGAAATTCAGACATTGGTGATGGCAAAAAAACCAGAAGATGTTATCCGTGACCCGTATGTATTGGAATTTCTTGGACTGACACCCAATGATGATTTTTATGAAAGTGATTTAGAGCAAGCGTTAATTACACATTTGCAAAAATTCCTTTTGGAACTTGGCAGAGGCTTTTCATTTGTCGCAAGGCAGAAAAGAATAACGTTTGATGGACGCCATTTTAGAATTGACCTTGTATTTTATAATTACATCTTAAAATGTTTTGTATTGATTGATTTAAAGGTTGGAGACTTAACACATCAGGATTTAGGACAGATGCAGATGTAAGTTCATTATTATGAGCGAGAGCTTATGAATGAGGGAGATAATCCGCCGATAGGCATTGTGTTATGTGCAGACAAGAGTGAGTCTGTAGTTAAATATACATTGCCGGAAAATGAAACACAAATTTTTGCTTCAAAGTATAAATTATATTTGCCAAGCGAAGAAGAATTGTTGAGAGAATTAAATTAGGAATATCGAGCATTGGAAGCTAGTAAGACAGAAGAATATATTGACGGTATGAAAAAAGAATAAATTTTACATCAGGGTGGTGCAAAATTTATGGAACTAATATTTTGTGTGAAAGAGGATGCACGTGCAGTATTAGTACTGTATAAATATTGCTCATATTTCTGTGGTTTTGTGGAGATATGTTTTAATTTGGTATGCATGTGGAGACGGTTGTTCTTTTGTCCCAACAAAAACCAGATGACACGATAGAGATCGACTTAGACCTGGACGAGCTGGATGCTACCAGTGCCGAGTTGAAAGCAACCTATCAGGAAATCAAAGATTATGTGCTGAAAGAATTTGGCTTGAAGGTTTCAAATTTATATATTTTTCAGGTAAAACGCAAATGTGGAATTGAAGTGGGAGAAAACTATAATCTTCCAAAATCAGAAAATGCAAGAGTTCCACAATGCCCGAAAGAGAAAGAAGATGCTATCAAGGCTGCCCTGAAATATTTTGCGATGATCTAAGGACATCGCTGATTTCAAGGAGGAATAACACATGAAAAGCACATTTGAAAAAATGGGTGGAACCTACACACTTGGCGCAGACGGAATTTACTACCCGAATCTTGTCAGTACAGATGAAGAACCGCATTATGGGAAATATGGAATGATGCGGAAAACATATCTGAAAGAGCATCGTCCGGCAATGTATTCACTGTATATGTTGGAAGACAGATTGACAGAACATCTGAATGCGGTGGACGATGAAGCGCAGGAGCGAATGGATATTCTGATGCGTCAGATGATGGAGAGGCAGGGCATTACGGAAGAATTGAAAGCTTGTGATTAGATGGAATGGGTCAGAGCGGTAAATGGTATTCGTAATATGGCAGAAGAGATTGTGTTAAAAGAATTGGTCTATATTTAAAGTGTGGAAAGCTCCTTCAGGAGCTTTTGGCTGTTTATAAGATAAATTCTGTCGGAGATTTTGACTTAATGATTTGATTTATAAAACTGGCAATGATACAATTAGTGTAATTTGTAAGAAAGCAGAGAAAATATGAGTGAAAAGTTACTGATTGTTGAAGATGACAAAAAATTAAATGATGGAATCCGTCTGGCTTTAAAGAATGATGATTATTTCTTTTATCAGTGCAGAACTTTGCAGGAAGCTAGAGAGATCTTGAAAAAGGAAGATATCACATTGGTTTTATTAGATGTGAATTTGCCGGATGGAAATGGGATTGATTTTGTAAGAGAAATAAGGAAAAATAGTCAGGTGCCGATTATTCTGCTTACAGTAAATAACATGGAAGTAGATATTGTAACAGGATTGGAAGCTGGGGCAAATGATTATATTACGAAACCGTTTAGCTTGATGGTTTTGCGTGCAAGAGTGTCTGTGCAACTTAGAAATAAAGAGGCAGCAGCTAAGAATTCTATGGAGCTTGATGGATTTGAGTTCTATTTCGATAAAATGGAATTTTTCAAAGATGGAGAACCTATTGAACTTAGTAAGACAGAACAAAAACTCCTTAGAGTGCTGTGTGAAAACAGAGGAAAAGTATTGAAAAGGGAATATCTGATTGACGAGGTATGGCAGGGAGATACAGAGTTTGTGGATGCCCATGCCTTGACTGTTGCTATCAAACGCCTCAGAGACAAATTAGAAGATGATACGCAGAAGCCTGAATATATCAAGACGGTTTATGGAATTGGTTATACATGGGCGGTGAATGGATGATAGAAACAATTATGTTGATTGTAGTTATATTTGTCCTGAGCGGAGTTTTTTGGTACAGCCTTTTTTATGAGAAAGAAAAAAAGCTTTTGAACCGGCTGCAGCAAATGCTGGATTGTGCAATAGATGGAGAACTGGAACGGACAGAAGTATCAGAAGAAAAGTATTCTGCTCTTGAAAACAGCATGAAACAATATATAGACAGTAGCTTTCTGGCAGGAAAAAATCAACAGGAACAGAAAGAAGTGATACAAAAACTTATTTCAGATATTGCGCATCAGACCCTGACTCCTATTTCAAATCTGAAAATCTATGGAGAAATACTCTCTGAAGTGAGTAATGAAAATCAGGAGGAGATAGCTACCATTTTGGAGCAAACAGACAAATTAGATTTTTTGATACAATCATTGGTCAAATTATCACGGATGGAGAGTGGAATTATCGCAGTACATTCGGAGGATACTACTATTAAGCAGATGCTTGAATCTATACAGCAGCAGTTTAACGTAAAAGTAAGGGAGAAGAATATTACTCTGAGCCTATGTGACACGGATTTGCATGCTATGTGTGATTCAAAATGGACCGTGGAGGCACTCGGAAATATTGTAGACAATGCGATTAAATACACAGCATGTGGGGGAAATGTTCAGATAAAAGTCGAGCAGTATTCTTTTTTTGTAAAGATTGATATCATTGATGATGGCATTGGAATAGAAAAAGAAGAAATACCAAAGATATTTGGAAGGTTTTATCGGAGTCTGTCAGTGGCAGACCAGCCAGGAGTAGGAATTGGCTTATTCCTTGCAAGAGAGATTATTCAGGCACAAAAGGGGTATATAAAAGTGACATCAAAGAGAGGAAAGGGTTCTACATTTTCTGTGTTTCTTCCGATAGCAAAGAAGGAATAGTATCAAAACTGTGACATTTCAGAAACTAGATGGAGACATTGTTATGATAAAGTCTGTATTGTAAAGATCAATACAGGCTTTTTTGATGGGAGGATGACATGAATATATTAAAAGCAGTAAATTTACGAAAAATATATGGGCAGGGAGAAACAGAAGTCAGGGCTCTTGATGGTATAAACCTGGAAGTAGAAAAAGGGGAGTTTGTAGCGATTGTTGGAACCTCTGGAAGTGGAAAGTCTACATTGCTTCATATCATTGGTGGTTTGGATAATCCAACATCCGGTCAGGTCATTGTTGACGGACAGAATTTAAGCCATATGACAGATGAAGAGCTTACTATTTTTAGGCGTAGAAATATTGGATTTGTATTTCAACAGTATAATCTGGTTCCGATGCTGAATGTATGGGAAAATATTGTTCTTCCTGTAAAACTGGATGGAAAAAAGATTGAAAAAGGTTATGTAAATGAAATCATAGATACACTGGGCATTCGGACAAAACTGGAAAATCTTCCAAGTGCACTGTCAGGGGGTCAGCAGCAAAGGGTGGCAATCGCAAGAGCATTAGCGGCAAAACCTGCTATTTTGCTGGCAGATGAACCGACAGGCAATCTGGACTCAAAAACGAGTCAGGATGTATTGGGACTTTTAAAAGTCACCAGTAAGCGTTTTCATCAAACGATTGTAATGATTACTCACAATGAGGAGATTGCCCAGATGACTGACAGGATTTTACAGATTGAAGACGGAAAAATTGTTTCAGACAGTGGTTTGGTATAGTGAGGGCGATTATATGGTAAAAGTAGAGAATAAAGAAACGTTACGATTATTGACGAAACGTTTTATGAAAATGAACCGAGCAAGAAATATTATTGCTGTTATTGCAATCATGTTGACATCACTGTTATTTACAAGCCTCTTTGTGGGGAGTGTATCCATGATACTTTCCAAAAGAGCAACGGAAATTAAGCAATTTATGGATTCATCCCATGCTATTGCGCAGAATTTGTCAGAAGAAGATGCGGTGAGATTGCAAAAAACAATAGAACAAAGTGATGAGGTGGAACGATATGGAACAGGCATTTTTCTGGGAGCAGGAAGAGATAAACATTTTGGCTTTTCAGTAGAAGTTAGATATGCAGATAAAAATATGGCAGAAAGCTTTAATTGTCTGCCAACTACAGGAAGACTGCCAGAGAAGGAAAATGAAGTGGCAGTCAGCAGCTTGGTACTGGAAGCACTGGGAGTTACACCAAAGATTGGGGAAGAAGTCACGCTGACGTGGGAAGTAAATCCAATGCTGAAACAATACAAAACAGATACATTCCAGATATGTGGATTTTGGCAGGGTGATAAGGCTGTTTTAGGTCAGATGGTCTGGGTATCTGAAGCCTATGCGAAGGAGAATTGTTATCCTGTTACACAGAAAGAATTAAAAAATGGTATCTATAATGGGGGAAAGGAGTATTCTGTCTGGTACAAGAATCTTTGGAATCTGGAAAAGAAAACAGAAAATATATCTAAGACAGCAGGATTTACGAAAGCAAGGACAGGATTGGAGATCAATCCGGCATATAATCTTTTTGAAGAGGATTCATTTTCATTCACTTCCCTTATTGTAATGGTACTGTTTGTGATATTGGCTGGTTACTTAATTATTTATAATATTTTTAATATATCCGTGAAAACGGATATTAGAGCCTACGGATTATTGAAGAACGTGGGAACAACAGGAAAACAATTGAAAAAAATTGTACGTATGCAGGCATGGAAATTGTCAGAAGTGGGGATTCCAATCGGATTGATCTTCGGTTATCTTGCAGGTTTTTGTATGTCGCCGTCTCTGACAGCAGATGCCCAAATCAGTGCACAGGCAGGACAGACTACACAGACAGTAGTATCAGCTAATCCTTTGATTTTTTTTGCAGCAGCACTTCTGACACTTTTAACGGTGTATTTATCCTGTCTACGGGCTTGTAAAATGGTGGAAAGAGTTTCGCCTGTGGAAGCCCTACATTTGGCAGAAGGAGAGCAGTCACAGAAGAAAATAAAAAAGAATACGTCTGTAACCTGGTGGGGAATGGCAGTTCAAAATGTGTTCCGTAACTGGAAAAAGGGATTGATTGTTATGCTTTCTATCGCTCTTTCTATGGTAGTGGTCAACTGTATTGTGATGTTGGTGCAGGGATATGATTTTGAGTCTTACCAGAATATAGTTTTAGCATCTGATTTTCAACTGGATCAGATGACCGACACTTTATCGAATACAAATTTCAACGGTATTACACCTGAAATCAAAGAGATTCTGAATAAGTGTCCGGAAAGTGAGAAAACAGGATATGTGTATTATTCGGAAGAAAGACATAAGATGGAACCGGCACTTTTGAAAACGTGGGAGACATTGGCAGAAAAAAACAAAGAAAACTGGACAGATTATGAAAAGCAAATCTGGGAGGAAACAAAAGCGGATAATACTGTAAAGGTTCATTTCCTCGGAATTAGTGAAGCGGTGTTTGATATGTTAGAATGGAAAGGGGAAAAATGTTCCTGGGATACGTTTAAAAGTGGGGATTATGTGATTGTGGACTATAGTGATAAATATACAGAACAACCAGTTTCTTATTATCAGTCTGGCGAGACTTTTAAAATGGAGTACGGAAACGGAAAGCAGAAAGATTATGGGGTAATCGGAGAAGCTATGATGCCATATTCCCTGGATTATCCGTATGCAGATTCTGTTTATATTACAGTAATGGTCCCAGAAGAAGAGTATTTCACCCAGACAGAAAATCAATCAGCAATGTATGCTACTATTGATGCCAAGAAGGGAGAGGATAAGCAAGTAAAAGAATACATTGATAAAAATGTTTTGAAAGAAAATGATATGATAAATGTTTCTTCTGTATTGGATATGAAGGCGAGCTTTAGGCGGTTTGTCAGTAAATATTATATGATCGGTAGTTTTCTTGTCATTATTTTAGCTTTTATTGGCATTATGAATTTCTTTAATACAACAGCAACTTCTGTAATTAGCAGAAAAAAAGAACTGGCACTTTTGGAAGTTGTTGGAATGACGAAAAAACAGATATCGAAAATGCTAGTGGCTGAGGGATTCCTATATTTGGGAGGCGCATTTGTGATTGCAGTATTGCTAATTGTGTTTGGAGCAAAGCAAATTTTAGTAAATACGCTCGGTACAGCATTTTTCTTCCGGCTACATCTTACGATAGTGCCATGTGTGCTTATGATTCCAATTTTGGTTGGGATTGCGTATGTGATACCAAAGTATCAGTTTGAAAAGATGAGTCGGGAAAGCATTGTTGAAAGGATTCGGAAAGAATAATAACAATGTGTAAATTAGGCGTATGGATTTGATGGATTCATGCGCCTTTTTTAGAAAATTACAATTCTATATCATATGACTTTTTCTTAGTCCGAGCAGGCTGATTTCGCCGAATTTCCTGTTCTCTTTGATATTTAAGTTCCCATGCACGATGGGAGAAGACATCAGGATCTTCTACATTGAGATAATCCACTTCATTGGTTGCAATATCACGACGGTGATAGTCATAATATTTATCGAATGTACCTTTGAGTTGCTCTATCAGTTTGTCCCGAAAATCAGGACGTATCTGGATTCGGGTATCCAACAATTCTGTGTATTGTTCCGGATTAGGATGAAATTTTTCTTCTCGGAAAGCGGCGGCGTCTTTTTCAAGCTGTTTTTTGAGCGAGATGTCCTGAGAATCCAAGATATCAAGATTGTTATTCATCTGGTCATATTTTTTTGATAGATTCGTCATATCTTTATCGGTAGAGCATTCTGCCTGGAAGATTAGCTGCTCTTTCCTTGATTTCAGTTCTTCGATTTCTTCGGTAATAGTGGTAAGCTGCTGATTTAATTTTATATGCCGGATGGGATTCAAAATACTGGTTTTATCCTTTTGCACATTCAGTTCTTTCCGTTCCGTAACTTTAGCTTTGAGTTTCTTTTTAACTGTGTTGTATTTATTCAGTATTGGATTAAAATGATTCATCCAGTCATGGATCACTTCTTTTTGCATCTCATTATGAAGCAAATGATATTGTGTAAAAATCATATGATTTCGGATAGTTTCCATTGTTTCTGCAATTACAGGAATAGAATTTTTGACAGCCTGAGCCAGTTTCGATACCTGAGTTTTTAATTCCCGGAGCATTTGGTTATCGGCACGAATCTGGCGGTTGATTTCACAGCGGTCTGCTATCATGCCTTTCTTTTCCATATTCTGGGCAATGTAGCCTTCATGGATGGTTGGCTGTTCGGTGATTCCCTGATCTGCAAAGCTGCGGTGATCAATGGTAGCATTTATCTGATTACGTGCAAGCATTTTATTTACGGCATCTGCCCAGTTTGCCCGCCAGATGCAAAGTTGTTCATCACTGTTCCATTGTTCGGAAATAGGATTCTGTCTGCCATATCGGCTGCTCTTGGGGTGCTTATCAATCCGTTCATATCCTTTTTCCTGTGCAACAGAGGAAGTCAGATATTCTTTCTTTTTCCCAACTTTATAGCGATATTGCTTTTTCCATCCCTGTTTCTGAGCAGTTTTAAATTCAGAAGCAGTAAATCCTTTTTCTTCCCCATCTTTGATACAGAGATATTCTTTTTCTGTTTTATACTGCCATGTTCCATTTTCATTTAGTGGTCGGACAGTAAGAAAAATGTGTGCATGGGGATTGTGACCATCTGTATGAAAAACAAGGATATTCTGCGAAAGAAGCAAAAAAAAGAGCTGAGAAATATGTTGCAATTCCCGATACAAGCGAACACCAATTAGGACTGAGTGTTGATATTAATGCGGATACCGACAAATGTTCTTCTGAAAAAGTATATCAATGGTTAGACGAAAATGCATATAAATATGGGTTTGTAAAACGTTACCCGGAAGATAAAACGGATATAACAGGAATTAGTAATGAACCATGGCATTACCGTTATGTTGGAACGACTGTCGCTAAAATAATGAAAGAAGAAAATTTATGTTTGGAAGAATATTTAGAAAAATATAAATAAAAACAAAAGAAAATCCTAACTTTTTTTATAGTAGGATTGTTATATTATTTAGAAAACAGAGGGAGGCAAATTTGCGAATGGAATACAAAACTGATTCTTTGTTAGTACATCTAGCAAGAGCAGGAGATGAAGATGCGTGTGAAAAACTGGTCAAAAAATATTACTCAAGTATATATCAATATTGTTTGCTACATATCAATGATCCCTATGAGGCAGAGGATTTGACACAAGAAGTATTTACACGTTTCTTTTCCAATTTATATAGATATAAAGAATATGGAAAAGTTAAGAATTATCTTTATACAATTGCAGGAAATACAGTTAAAAACTATTACAAAAAGAAAAAAGATATTCCATCAGAGGAACTGCTAAAATCAGAGGACAGTGGTAAAAATTATGTAGAAGAGCTAGGAGTCCGATTAACTATTGAACAGGCGGTGAGAAAGCTGCCGGAAGAAATTAGAGAAACGGCAGTTTTATATTTTTTTCAAGAATTGAAACAAAGAGAAATTGCAGAATTACTTCATATCAAACTTTCTCTTGTAAAATATCGAATCGGAAGAGCAAAAAAACTTTTAATGAAAGAGTTGGAGATGAAAAAAGATGAAGAATTATAAGCAACAAATACAGGAATATAAGAATGTAATCGAAGAAAAGTATGTAAGGGCTGAAGCAGAGAACAGAACAGTAAAAGCATGTCAGAATATTTTGTCAGAGTCAATTTTATTGAAACAATCGCATAGAACATCTTATTTTGAATTTTTGTATGAGCAGACAAAATTCATAAAAAAAAGATGGTGGATTTTACAAGGTTGTATTCTTATGTGTCTATGGATATGGTTGAGTAATTATACATCAGACATAAAAGATATGATGAGGATTATGGGAATATCTGCCACAATATTTGTGGTTCTGATTGTCCCGGAAATTTGGAAAAACAGAAGAAATGGTGCGATTGAGATTGAGCAGGCGTCTTATTACACACTGCGTCAGATTTGTACAGCAAGAATGTTAATGTTTGGAGTAGTGGATCTGGTGATTGTTATGGTGTTTTTGGCAACTACATATCAAACAACAATACTCTCGTTAAGTGATTTGGTGGTTGATTTTTTGCTTCCGGTAAATGTTTCATGTTGTATATGTTTTCGTGTATTGTACAGCAGATGGGAAAAATCAGAATATATAGCAGTGCTTTCCTGTCTGGTATGGGTTGGTTTATGGATGATGATTGTTGCAAATGATGTTATTTATCAGAAAATTGTAACTCCGGTATGGGTGGCTATGCTGATATTGACTTTTGTATATTTTATTTTTTGTGTTCAGAAGTCATTGGTATTTGATGAAAAAATTTTGGAGGATTACACGTATGAAATTAGAATTTAAAAATGTAACAAAACAATACGGAGAAGTAAATGCTGTCAATAAAGTGAATTGTGTTATGGAAAAAGGAATTTATGGACTGCTTGGAGTAAATGGAGCAGGAAAGACCACATTAATGCGTATGCTTTGTACGATTGTTCAAACATCAGAAGGACAAATATTATGGAATGGTAAAGATATATGGAAACTAGGAGGTGAATACCGAGAAGTTCTGGGATATTTACCACAGGATTTTGGATATTATCCAGATTTGACCGTATATGATTATATGATGTACATTTCTTCTATAAAAGGGTTAAAAATGCCGTTTGCCAGAAAAAAAGTGAAGCAATTATTAAATCAAGTAGGAATGGAAAAATTCAGTAAAAGAAAAATGAAGAATTTGTCTGGAGGAATGGTTAGACGTGTAGGAATAGCACAGGCGATGTTAAACGATCCGCAAATTCTTGTCCTGGACGAACCTACCGCTGGATTAGACCCGAATGAAAGAATACGTTTTCGTAATTTAATTAGTGAATTGTCGGAAGAACGTTTGGTGCTCCTGTCTACACATATTGTATCGGATATTGAGTACATTGCGAATAACATTATGTTAATGAAAGATGGAGAACTTTTTTATGCAGGTACTGCGGAAGATTTAGTATCTTCTATGAAAGAAAAGGTATGGCAATGTAATGTTTCGAGAAGTATGATAGACAAATATATGAATGAATATTTGGTTGGAAATATAAAAACAACAAAAACCGGAGCAGAGCTTAGAATTATTTCAATAGAAAAGCCAACAGAAGATGCTGTGGCTGTAGAAAAAAATCTGGAAGATGCATTTCTATTTTATTTTGGAGAAAAATCGGAGGAAAAACAAGATGCTTAAATTAGAATTAAAACGAATTTTTTCAAAGAAAATTAATGTGTTTGCAATCGGATTGGCATTGATACTTGCTGTCATTTTTAGCGGATTTGCAGTTACAAGTAATCGCTATGTGGATGAGAATGGAAATGCCAGTACTGGAATTATGGCGACAAGAAAACTTACAGATAACAGACGAGCATGGAAAGGTACATTGTATAGTGGCTCAGTTGTCAAGACAAAAATCTAAGATTTTTATAATGAACTGATATGGTGGACAAGTTACAAGGAACATGGAGAGAACAGTGGAGCACTCCCCAGATCCAATATATGCTAAGCTACATATGGCATCAACATTGCCGGATAGTAGCATTCAGCCGGTGTTTGGTAATCAAGTGCAGAATGGCGTCGCTCAAAGTTGTAGGTGTGGATATACTGTCTGATAGCAGCCCTTGCTTCCCTGATGTTGTTGTACTGTGTCAGATAGGCTTCCTCATACTTGAAGCTGCGGAACCAGCGCTCAATCATGATGTTGTCTGCCCAGCGGCTTTTTCCATCCATACTCTGGCGGATACCGTTTTCCTTTACAAAGTCAATGTATTGCTGACTTGTAAACTGACAACCCTGATCTGAATTCAAGATCTGAGGTTTTGCCACTTTGAAAGCTTTTTTCAGGGCACTGATAACCATTCTGGTATCAAGTGTGTCATCCACTTCCCAGCCGACAATACAACGGCTATACCAGTCGATCACGGCTGTCAGATACAGAAATCCGCGCTTGATCGGAATATATGTAATGTCAATAGACCATGCCTGATTTGGTTTGTCTATGACCGCATTACGAAGAAGATATGGACATACTTTCGCCTGCTGCATTCGCTTGGAAAGATTCATCTTTGGATAAATCGGGTAAATATCCATCTCATTCATGTAGCGTCTTGCCTTGCGGCGTCCAACCTGGTAACCACGGGTTTTTAACTGTGCAGACATTTGTCTTGCGCCCCAAGTGGGATTATCTGTATGGAGATGATCAATGATCTCTTTGCAGGCCAGTTCCTCATCTGAAATAGGGGCACCCTTGTAATAAATGCTTGTACGGTTGATGTCAAGCAACCTGGCGCCAACAGAAGCCGGAATTTCCTTAGTCGTCAAAAGGTTTTGGACTAAACTTACTCTCGTAGTCAGGTCCACAAATTTCTTCAGATTTTTTTTTGAGCCAGTCAACCTGCATGGTTAACTGACCAACCTTTTTGGCATACTCCGCTTTCTCCTTACGCTCTTCGGCAAGCTTTTCTTTGAGGTTTTCCTCACGCTTGTCGTCGAACACAACCGAAGCATTGTTCAAGAACTCTTTTTTCCAGTTGCGGAGCAGATTTGGTTGGATGTTATTTTCAGTTGCAAGGGTATTGAGATCTTTCTCACCCTTAAGCAGCTCAATTACAAGGTCTGATTTGAATTTGGCATTAAAATTTCTTCTTTGTCTGGACATGATAATGGATCCTTTCTTTCATACTGGTTTAAGTATATCAGATTCATTAAAAACTGTCCGAAAAAGTGTCTTAATTTATGAGACCATTATATTGACAGAAGATGAACTTGGAAAAGTTATAGAACAAAATAAAAATGCGATGACACAATCCTCAGAAGAAGAAAATGCGATTTACGGAACGACATTGCAACCGATAGATGATATTAGGAGTTTTATAATATCGGTATTAACACCAGATGCAGAATATGATGAAAGTGTTCTAAATCAAATTACAGAAGAAAATATACAAGAGTTCTATGACACTTATCATAAAAATATGGAAAAGATGGCAGAAGAATATGGAAAGACTTCTGTTCAGAAAAAATACTTGGAAAAGAAATATAATGAAATAAAATTACCAGTAGAATACGAATCTTATAGTTCGTGGGATACTATGATTATGTATGTAGAAACGTATTCTATTATTCTGGCAATCATAGTTGGTTTTATTTGTGCTGGAATATTTGCAGATGATTTTCAGACAAAAGCAGATGCAGTATTTTTCTCTACAAAGTATGGACGTACAAAAGCTGTTAAAACAAAAATATTGGCAGGAATAGTTACGACAGTTATGATTTATTGTATGGGAATTATATTACTTAGTGTGATTTGTTTTGGAATTATGGGAATCAGTGGTATGAATACACCCTATCAAATGTATCAGGCATATAGTATTTACATTATGTCGTATGGACAATACTATTTGTTGACAGTTGTATGTGGATTTATAGCCAGTATGCTGGCGGCTTCAGTGTCTATGTTAGTAGCGGCTAAAATGCATACAATTAGTGTTGCTGTTTGCATTCCGTTCTTTTTATATTGCTTATTGCCATTTATAGGACGGGCACTTTCTGGGTATACAACGCTTTTCAATTTGATACCAACAATTTTGACAAATGTACAGGCAAGTGTAAAAGTCCCACTTATTTATCAGATTGGGAATTGTGTATTTCGACAAATTCCGCTTGTAATGGTAATGTATACAGTGATGGCAATAGCCTTACTGCCTTTTATTTATAAGAGTTTTCGCAGATACGGAAAGAAGTAAAAATTGAGTATATCTATCATAATGCGAACATATATTTGGTTCAAGGGAATGCGGATATTTTTAAAGTGATTGTGTCAATTTACAATCAATTTCTATTCAATGTGGTTTTTTGGAAGGTTCTGTAAAATAAGCTCAGATCAAAATAATGACGGGAGGAGCTTATGCAACAGAATATTGAATTTGAGCGGTGCATTGATTTTCTGGTACGGATGATTGATAAGTACGGCGAAGAAGTCCTCCGGGAGTTGGAGGAAGAAAAACAGAATAAAGAAGAAAAAGAAGCGGCAGTTTCCTGAAATACAAAATGTAAATCAGACTGTCGCTTTTTTCATGCATTTTTAAATCAAATAAATCATCCAAAATACTGACACGGGACAGCTTTTTTGTCCAGATTTTGCTGTTTCTACGCTTGCCATTGTAAAATGTTACAAAAACTGAGTATAAATTTTGTAATGGGTTACACGTTTAACCTTTGTAAAAAATGTATTTCTATTGTACGATGTAATCAAAATATCAGGAAAAGAAGGAATAGATATGGCACAAAGAAGGGTTCGGATCGTGGATGTGGCAGATGCGTTAGGTCTTAGTACCGCAACTGTCTCAAAAGTGATTCATGGTAAAACAGAAAAGATTTCTGATGAAACAGTAAAGCGTGTCCAACAGGAGCTTGAAAGTTCAGGATATATACCGAATATGGCAGGTATTTTGCTTGCAAGAAATAATTCAAGAATCATCGGAGTGGTGGTGAATGACAACATAAAGTATGAGGGTCGGGTTTTAGAAGACGGCTTTGTGATGTCGTCGTTGAATGCTCTTTCCCATGAGGTGAATAGAAAAGGATATTTTCTGATGATAAAAACAACATCAGATATCAGTGAAATCCCTGTTTTTGCTTCTATGTGGAATATGGATGGTCTGATTCTCATGGGGTTTTGTGAAGCGGATTATGAGAAGCTTCGCAATCAGATGAGGATATCTTTTGTTGTATATGATGGTTATTTTGAAAAGTGTTCTAAAGTTGTTAATCTGGTAATTAATCATTATGATGGCGGTTATCAGGCAGGAAAGTATTTTAGAGAGCTTGGTCATAAAAAGGCATTATGTATAGCAGATAATTTTATATGTATGGATAAGGAAAGGATTGAAGGCTTTTGTAAAGCATTTGAGCCGGGGGAAACATTGATCTGGCAGATTCCAAAGACGGAAAAGGAAAGGATATGCTTTTATCAGGATAACTTTTCAGAACTGCTAAAGAATAATATTACAGCAGTGTTTGCTGTCTCAGATTTTTATGCACTTGAGGTTATGCGTTTTTTACAGGGAAAAGGATTACATATTCCTGCGGATATACAGATCATCGGTTTTGATGACAATATGTCTAGCAAGGGAAGTTCCCCTGCACTTACGACGATTCATCAGGATGCAGCATTCAGAGCAAAAACAGCAATAGAATGTCTTGAAGCAATGCGGGATGGATTAGATTGTGAGTCAGAAATTGTGCTGCCGGTTAAATTAGTAAAAAGAGAAAGTACGGGGTTGTTGTGATGTCAAAATTTACGAAATCGTTATGTAAAATAGCAATTCCGGTCACGTTGCAAAGTATGCTGCAGGCATCATTTTCAATTATTGATCAGGTTATGATTGGGCAGTTGGGAGAAACAAATATATCTGCAGTTGGACTATGTGGCAATTTTTCTTTGATTTTTTCTGTAGTGATCGGTGCCGTTGGTACTGTTGCGGGAATTTTAATTGCACAGTTTATTGGTGCTGATGATACGAAAGAAGCCTGGTGTAGTTTTGATGTGAGCTTTATTTGTGGAATAATAATAGCTGCAATGTTTCTGTTAGCATCAGGAGTTTTTTCATCGCAGATTCTGAGTCTTTATACAAAAGATATGAGTATTATTAGTACGGGTGAAGTCTACTTTAGAATTGTGGCGTTTTCCTATATTCCAATGGCAATCAGCAATATTTTATCCGCATGGCTGCGTTGTAAAGAGCATGCAGTCATACCATTTGCAGCGAGCTTTGTAGCAGTAGCTGTAAACACAGAGCTGAATTATTTACTGATATTTGGAAAATGTGGATTTGCACCTATGGGAATAAAAGGTGCAGCAATCGCAACATTGATTTCACAGTTGTTTAATCTGGTATGTATTGGTATCGGATTTATGGTCTGCATCCAAAAAGATGAAGATAAACCAGTCTTGGCATTTCATTTTGAAAAGATTAGTCTTGGAAATTATTTTATAATGATCATGCCAATTTTGGTCAGTGAATTTCTATGGAGTCTTGGTCAAAATGTGGAATCTGCAGTTTATGGACATCTCGGCACATCAAATCTTGCTGCCTATACACTTACCTGCCCGATACAGGGTCTGATTGTTGGTGCATTAAGTGGTCTATCTGCTGCGGCTGGTGTGATGGTTGGCAAGCGGCTTGGCAGGAAAGAATATGATGAGGCTTATACAGAGTCTAAGAAGATTATGTATGCAGGCTTAATTGGTGCAGTAGCCGTATCGGTATTACTTATTTTTTTAGCAGGTATCTATACTAGATTATATCGTGTGGATTATGGTGTAAAAGAGCTTGGGAAAATTTTGCTCATTATATTTGCTTTGTATGCGCCAGTCAAGGTTGAAAATATGATTCTTGGCGGAGGTATTATAAGAAGTGGCGGCAATACAAAAATTATCATGGTGATTGATATTATTGGTACATGGTGTATCGGAATTCCTTTGTGCCTGGTTGCGGCATATGTATTTAAGTGGGGAATTGTAGGTGTATACACGCTGCTTACCACAGAAGAAATATTTAGATTGGTTATATCACTGATTATTTTTAGAAAACGTAAATGGATGATTAGTTTATCCTAGAGCGTGTTTGAAAAACCATTCCTACAATCTGCACGCCCCAATTTGCGGTATATTTTGCCTTCATTCAGTTGACGTAGCCCGCTACGCCGCCCTCATTCAGGTAAAATCTCCCACAAATTGTAACGCACATCTTGCAGAAAGCATTTTTCAAACACGCTCTAGTGTGGGGAAGACGAAAAACTCCGCAAAAAGGTATTACATATAATAGATGTGTATGATGATCGTAAATCTTACACATCTATTTTTTGTAAAAAATTATTTAAAGTAAATTAACAAGAAAAGGATGTTTCCAGTTTCAAATTGAAAAAAGCAGGTTAACAGATTTCCTTTTGGATGGTAAAATAGAATGAGAAGATTATGAGAAAAAATTTTCAGGGGTAAAGTTCTTTGGATAAATTTCACTGGATATTGTGCTAAGAACTAGTTTAGCTGTTAGAGTTACAGTAATTTAAAGAATGGAATAATTTATAATGGATAGGTATTTTTGTGTATTAACAATAATTAATCTTTTTGTTCTGAGTTTTATGTGCATTCTCACAAAGCTGAGTGAAGCACTTAGTAAAAAACAAAAGCAAGGTTTTGTGTGTGCATTTGTGCTGATTGCTGGAATCTCCGTTCTGGAGGTTATCACACTTATAGTTGACGGTAAGCCATCGAGTTATCGATGGCTTAATATCATGTCAAATTATCTGGGCTTTGGTTTATCGCCTGCAGTAGCACTCTGTCTTGTATATGTGTTGGATAAGAAAACAACCTTTAAGCGTGAATTTAAGATGATGGTGTACTGCGAGCTTGGATATCTGATTTTTCTGGCTTTATCTATTCCACATGGAATTGTATTTTCTGTGGATGCTGATAATTTTTATTCCCGTGGTCAATATTTTTACATTTATGTTATCATTTACTTCGCTGCAATTTTGTATCTTTCGATATCTACGATCATCAAGGCGAGAGAATTTCAGAATCGCAGCAGGAAGCTCATCTATCCACTTATTGTTTTTCTGACAGCCGAAACGATTATTCAGGTTGCATTACCGGAACTGCGTGTTACTTGGTTATGTGTTACTTTGCTTTCTGTGTTGTATTTTATTTATTGTAATGAGATGTGGAATCAGTTGGATGGTCTTACAGGTCTTTTGAATCAGAACAGTTATCTAAATCGTACAGCGGAAATGCGATACAGCGGAGGGGTTCTCATAGTGTTTGATGTGAATGACTTTAAGATAGTGAATGATGACTATGGACATTTGCAAGGAGATATTTGCCTTGCTGCAATCGCAGACTGTATCAAAAAAGCCTATGCGTGTTATGGGTACTGTTACCGGATAGGTGGAGATGAGTTTTGTGTGTTATTGAAAAATGGAGAAAAAGAAGAGGAATGCTTATATGAATTTATGAATCAACTGGAGGAACGGAGAAAGGAAATTACTTTTTTACCAATCGTTTCATTTGGTTCATCGGTATTTTCTGGTGAGGATATCAATGTGGTTAAGAAACTTGCAGACCGTAATATGTACCAGTGCAAAAAAGAGCAAAAGAATCGTGCCACTTTAGGATTATAATCCCATAGTTTAGAGAGAAGCAGTATTATTATTTGTATGGCCATTACTTTTCGGTGGACTTGTATCACTTGGAAAGGCAATCGTAGGTATGGATGTTGTTGGAGCAGGTATCTATGCATTCCTGAACCGTCTGTTAATTCCTACAGGTTTACATCACGCATTGAACAATGTATTCTGGTTTGATACGATTGGACTTGGTGACTTACAGCACTTCTGGGCTGGTGAGACATCTGCAGATGTAACATGGAGCCTTGGAATGTACATGTCTGGATTCTTCCCATGTATGATGTTTGGTATTCCTGGTGCAGCACTTGCAATGATTAAATGTGCTAAGCCTGAAAAGAAAAAACTTGCAATCGGTCTGATTGCTTCAGCAGCTCTTTGTTCATTTATCTGTGGTGTTACTGAACCGTTCGAGTTTGGATTTATGTTCCTTGCACCTGCACTGTATGTAATTTATGCATTACTTTATGGTATCTTTACGATGATTACAGTTGCACTTGGTTTCCGTGCAGGATTCAGTTTCTCTGCCGGTGCTATGGATTTGATCTTCTCATCTTCCCTTCCGGCAGCACAGAAGACATGGCTTATTCTTCCACTGGGAATCGCAGCATTTATCGTATTCTACGTTGTATTCCTTTTCGCAATCAAGAAGTTTGATCTTAAGACTCCTGGTAGAGAGGATGATGATATTGAAGCGGAGAAGAAAGTGGAATTAGAAAGTAATGATTATACTGCCATCGCAGCAAAAATCCTCGAAGGATGTGGTGGAAAAGAGAACATTACAAGTATTGATAACTGTGTTACCAGATTGAGACTTGAAGTAAAGGATATCACAGCAGTAAATGATAAGGTAATTAAATCTGCAGGAGTTGCAGGGGTTATTAAACCTGGAAAGACTTCTGTTCAGGTAATTATTGGAACGAAGGTTCAGTTTGTTGCTGACGAATTTACAAAGCTTTGTGAATAATAGAAAGTTCTAAAAGGACATGTGAGAAACTTTTGTTTTTCACATGTCCTTTTTGTGTAGTGCATTTATGTGATGACAGGGAATATCTCTTTCATAACTTTATTTATAAATGTTCCCAATAATAACATTACCATGGACATTTTGACAGAAAAAAGGTATAATGGCAATAAAGAAATATAACTGTGGCAAATCAGTCGAAAGTCTGAGACGCAAAGCTAAAGGGCCTGTAAAATGGCAGCCAGTTGCAACGTTTTGAAGCATTGTCTGGAGGGGCAGTGCTTTTTTCATTATTATGGATTTTATGATGACGACGGGAAGCGTTTGAATGTTAAATTAAGAATTTAGTTTATATAGAAAGCAGTAGCTTGTGTTGTGATTTTTGGTAATTTATACAAAGAAAGAAATAGGTTAAATAAGTGATAAAGAAAAAATATAAACAGAGGAAGATGATTCTTAGTGAAATCTATAATACTAAAAACAGAGGTTTTACTCTGGTAGAACTTATAATCGTAGTTGCCATTATGGGTGTTCTTATTGCAATCTTAGCCCCTGCTTATGCCAGACATGTAGAAAAAAGCCGCGAGACGGTTGACATTGCTAATGTTCGTTCAGCATATGAAGAAATTATGGCTGAAGTGATGGATGAAGATGCATCGAATATAGTTAAGGTAGTAAAATTAAAACAGAAGAGAAATGACTGGCAGGCATTTGATCCTGTTGTTATTGCAGGGAAAACGCATTACAAAAGTCAGGGAGATACCGATAACTGGAAGGGGATTCCTGTTGCAAACGGGGAATGTGAGGTGTCTTATAATGCATCCACGGGTATTTTTTTTGATTGGAAAGGAGCAGGAAAAGATACCTCTGATACAACAATAGATTTTAACGGAAATCTGCATGGAGTACTTAATAGAACAGGGATATTATCGGAATTAACAAATCAGTCAATCAAACGTTTTGAGATAGATTCAAAATGCTCTGATTCAAATATGGTTAATAAAGTAAATAAAGAGATTAAAGCAGAGGGCAACAGTCTGCTGCAATATGGTACATGGGCTTATCTTGGAAGTCCATCGAAAGATTCAAGCAGATATTTGTTTTGGACATCTGTTGATACGGATCAGGTTGGGGCAGGAAAGAAAATACCAGTTATTGTCAGTAAAGCAGATGGTGGTTTTTATATATCTGAAACGACAACAGCTTATAGAAATCCTAAAGACAAGAAGAATTATGTTGCAATTGCAGATCATATTTATAATGATTATGGTTTTCAAACATATACAAAAGGTGAAAAATACGGCACGTTAAAGGAAGCTTATGAAGCGTATTCGAAGCTTTTTAAAGAGGGGAAATACGCAGAGTATAAAGATACTCTGCCTAAATAGAAGGAGCTTTTCGGTACATGAATTGAAAAGGAGAAATATGGAGGAAGGTATGAAAGGGAAGAAAGTAGAAATGATATGTATAGTTGCTGTGTTGCTATTGTCATTTTTTTTGACGGAAAGATTATATCAGGCAGAAACAGGTACATTTTGTTCTCTTAACAGTGGGTGGTATGAGATAAAAGATGGGAAGAAAATTCATATTGAATTACCTTGTTATGTTATGACAGGTACAGACGGAAAGATTGTTCTATATAATGATACACTATCAGAAAAAGACCAAGGAAATTTTATCTCAGCTAAAGGAGTACAGGATCATCTGGAAATACGGTTGGGAGATCGCATTCTGTATCGTTATAAAGAAGACAAATTTCAGAAAAATAAACAAATGAAAGGAAAGATATGGGCCGATGTCTGCTTGCCAGAGGAAACGGGAGAGAAAACACTCAGTTTTACGTTTGAGGGAAAAAAAAATAGTTCGCTGTATGTACAGGCTCCGCTCATAGGAAGTTTTCTGGATATTGTTAAAAGTCATTTGTGGGAATCTATTTTTTCAATTTTGATGATTATAGGTATGTTAGGGATGGGAATTGTTTCAGTAATCGTATTTTTATATACCAGACATCGTCGGATTATAGAGAAACGTTTTCTTAATGTGGCATTCTTTTTGATTCTATGTAGTTTATGGAGTATACTGGATTCAGGAATTTATCAGATGTATGGAAAACAGAATGCGGTAGGAACACAACTATCTTTTTATGTATTTATGCTTATGTCAATTCCAATCTTACATTTCGTACGAAACACAGTAAGCGAGGGTGTTCGATGGGTTCCGAAAATATGGATTTTTCTTTTATATGGGGATGCTGTTTTACAGGGAGTTATAAACTATTTGTTTGGAATTCCGTTTGTATGCATGCTATATATAACGCACATTATATTATTTACAGGGGTTGCAGCGATGATTCTTTTATTATGGAGAGAGTATCAAAAAAAGCAAACCCATGAGTTGAATCTTTGTCTGAAAGCATTTGCTGTATTAGGTATTGGTGGAATAATCGCAATTATCTTGTATCGGGTATTTTCTATTTATTGGTACGTTGTAATTTTTCAGTTTGGCATTCTTCTTTATATTTCATTTTTGTTTGGAGGATTGCTTTGTAAAGTATCGAATGAGATTCAGTTCCACTTAGAACAGACAGTATTTGAAAGAATGTCTGTGGAAGATCGTATGACAGGTCTGAAAAATCGGAAAGCTTTTGAGAAATGTATGGAAGAAGTGCAGGAAGATGCCATATTACTTAAGAATGCCTTGCTTTTATTTATACATATTGATGGATTGAAAAAGATTAATGATATGAATGGAATGCAGATGGGGGATGAAGCGGTTATTCGGACAGCGCGAAGTATTCAGGCAGCAGGAAAGAGTTTAGAACCGAATGCAGAAAGTTTTCGTATTGATGGTAATGAGTTTGCAGTAGTTGTAACGAATCCGCAGAAGATGCCAGAAGAATGGGCGAGAATTATAATAAGTGAAGTGAAAAAAGAAAATGGCAGCCGATACCGTGTTCGGTTAAAAATTGGATATAGTTATCTGAGGAGCAAGGACGGAGCACTTAATTCTGTAAGTGATTGGAAGATGCAGGCAGATACAATGTTACGTTTCAATACAGGAAAATTGGTGGAGGATATGTATGATTTATAATGTAGATTTTTTAATTGCAGGATTGGTCATATTACTGCTGATTCTGTGGTATTTTTTGGGAGAGAAAAGAGCAGAGGATTTGAATAATCAAGTGTTTCTTTTCTTTGCGGTTATTGGAAGTTTAGATGTGATTGCTGAGATTTTCAGCAACTATTGTATTATTTATGAGAAGGATTATTGTACAATAGTAGCGGTATTAACAACAACTGTATTTTACTTATTCCAGGCAGTGCTTCCGTTTACTCTGATTTGTTATGTTCAAACATTATACAAGAATAAAATTGTTTCAGCAAAAAGAATGTTGTTATCTGGATTACCGACGTTTGTTCTGATAGGAATCGTTCTAACAAATCCATTTACTGAAAAACTATTTTATTTTGATGTGCCGGCAGGATATATGAGAGGACCTTGGTATATGCTGATGTATTACAATGCACTGGGTCATATAGCTGTGGCTTTGTTTCTTATTATTTTCTGGAGAAAAGAACTTGGTCACCGAAAAGTAAAAGTACTTTTAGAAATCCTGGTGATATCTGGAACGGGAGTGATAATACAGCTTTTGCATCACTCTCTTCTTACAACAGGATTTGGTCTAAGTCTGGGTATACTGGCATTATTTATTACAATTAACAATCCTCATGCCAATATGGATAGTCTTACTGGCTTATATAATCATCTTTATCTGACCAGAAAAAGTAATGAGTTGATAGCAAGAGGGAAAAATTTTCATATTATCAGTGTGTATCTGTATCAGCTAAAACATATCAATAAAATTGCAGGGATTCAAGGTGGCGACTATATTTTAAAGATGACAGCAAAAAGACTTGAAGAACTGTGTGGTAAAAAAGTTTTTCGCATTACTGGAAAGAGGTTTTTGGTGCTGGCAGATTCCTTGAAGGAATATGAATACTATCTTACACAATTAAAACAAATGTTTGATGTGAGTATGAAACTAGATGTGGAAAACAAGGACATTGCGACACCGGTAATTCTAAGTGGTATTATTAATGCAGAGAAGCTTGGAGAAAGCGAGCTGATAATGGAATATGCAGAATATCTGGAAACATTATCGGTACAAAGTGGTCTGACAGAGGTAATTCAGGATGATCGCCAGACTATGAATGGATTTTTATATAATAAGCGTGTGGAGCAGTATCTACATACGGCGATTACAGAAGATCTTTTTGAAGTTTATTATCAACCAGTATACTCCACAAGAGAGCAACAATTTATTACATTGGAGGCATTGAGTCGCCTGCACCATCCGGAACTTGGCTGGATTGCGCCGGATGTGTTTATCCAGATCGCGGAAAAGAATCATATGATTGAACAGATTACAGATTTGCAGTTTTGTCGTATATGTAGATTCTTAAAAGAAAATAAAAGATTAATGGATACTCTCCTGAACGTGAAAGTTAATTTGTCTTCTTTAGATTTGATGCGAAGTGACTGTTGCAGTCATTTTATCTGCATGATGGATGAATTTGAGATTCCTCATGACTGGATACAGTTTGAGATTACTGAAACGGTAGCGACAGAGTATAATGCAGGTTTAAGGAAGGTTGTAAATGAATTTACAGATGCAGGAATTCATCTTTGTCTGGATGATTTTGGTTCGGGATATGCCAATTTGAATACAGTTATGCGACTTCCATTTTCAACCATAAAGATTGATCGGTCTCTTCTTTTTGATATTTGCAGTGATAAAAAAAGGGAAATGTTTTATCAGAGTATTGTAGAAACATTCCGGAAATTGAATTATCATCTTGTTTCCGAAGGAGTGGAAACAAAAGAAGAAATGGAAAAAATAAGCAGCTGGGGAGTTGATATGATTCAGGGATATTATTTTTCCAGACCGCTTCCACCAGAAGAATTACTGAAACTATTATAGAATAAGTAGGTGGGAAAACAGGGAGAATAATAGAGAAAAATAATAGAGAAAAATAATAGAGAAGATAGAGGGAAAGGAGACAGCCAATACACATGGAGATGAAACAAAAAATAATGATTGTCGATGATGCAGAAATAAATCGTCAGATTTTGATGGCGATTCTTGGGGACAAATATGAATATGTACAGGCAGGAAATGGCTGTCAGGCAGTACATTTGCTCCAGCATGATCTTACAATAGATCTGATACTTTTAGATATCAATATGCCAGAAATGAATGGGTTTCAGGTATTAGAGCGAATGAACAAGTTTCATTGGATTGATGAGATTCCGGTAATCATAATTTCTTCGGAAGAGAAAAGAGATGTTATTGAGCGGGCGTACATTTTTGGAGCGGAAGATTATATACGAAGACCATTTGATTCTTTTATTGTGTGTAGACGTGTGCAGAATATACTGAATCTATATGCGAATCAGAAAAGGCTAAAGCAGATGGTTTCCGATCAGATTTATGAAAAAGAAGAGAATAACAATCTAATGATTGGTATTTTAAGCCATGTAGTGGAATTTAGAAACAGTGAAAGCGGAGAACATATCCTTCATATCCGTATGGTAACAGAACGTTTATTGCGCCGATTGATTCAAAAAACGGATCAATATCAGTTGTCTGAGTCAGATATTGCCATGATTACAACAGCAGCAGCTTTACATGATATCGGAAAAATAAATGTTCCGGAAAGTATTTTAAATAAACCAGGAAAATTAACACAAGAAGAATTTGAAATCATAAAGACACATACGACGATTGGTGCGGATATTATTGATCAGATGATTAGTAAATCAGAAAAACCATTGTTGCGTATCGCATGGGAAATCTGTCGTTGGCATCATGAACGGTGGGATGGACATGGATATCCGGATGGTCTGATTGGGGAACAGATTCCAATTTCAGCTCAGGTGGTTGCTTTGGCGGATGTGTATGATGCGCTAATTAGTAAGCGGTGTTATAAGAATGCTTATGACCATGAAACAGCAATGGATATGATTATGTCTGGTGAATGTGGGGCGTTCAATCCACTTCTCTTAAAATGTCTGTATGAAATATCACCAGAGCTTCGTATGGCAGTACAGGGTAATATGGGAGAGGAAGCATATCGTCAGGAGGCAGATCGTCTGGCAGCGGAGATAATGAAGAAAAAGAGTACACCATGCAGTGATCGGGCACAGTGTATGCTTGAATCTATGCAGGAACAGCTTGAATTTTTTGCTTCTTTAAATGGAGGGATTCAATTTGAATATGATCATGTTTCCAGACTGGCAAATATAGTAAACTGGAACGAACCGCCACAATATCGTTATTCGGTTATGAATGTTGCAAATCAGAATTGTTTCAAACATCTGAGTCAGAAAGATTTTCATCGCTTGAAAGATGCTTTAGATGTAACAACACCAGAAAATCGGGAATTTTCTATGAGTATCATGTTACCGCAGGGAAATGATTATGAGTGGTGTGAGCTTCGAATGCATTCACTTTGGTCAGAATTGTCACCAGATCATTATATCGGAGCGGTGGGACAGTTAATTAAACCACAGCATGTTACGCCGGAACTTCCTCTTCTAGATGGCCTTTCAGAAGGAGAAAACGCAGATGGAAAGAATATAAGGGTAGCATTCGAACAGCTTAAGCAGATTTTTGATATTGTTCGACTGGTAGATCCGGCTCATAATGCAGTCATGGAAATAGATGATAAGGGAGTATTGCGGCAGACAGGTCAGCACTGTGCCGCTTTTTGGGAGAACGGAGGAAACTGTGCAAACTGTATTTCAACGCGTGCTCTGTCACAGAAGACGATGCTGAATAAGTTAGAATTCACCAGAAGAGATATGTATTATGTCGTTGCAAAATATCTTTGCATCAACGGGACACCATGTGTGCTGGAGATGCTCTCTAAGATGAATGAAGGGCGTTGGATTGATGCAAATGGAACTAGATTTTTATTGGATAAAAGTCGTGGGGAGAATAGAGAACTTTTTTCTGATGCGTTAACTGGCGCATATTCCAGACGATATTTTGAGACATATCTTATGCATATGGAAGGGATGGAGTGCGTAGAAATTATAGATGTGGACCATTTCAAACAGGTGAATGATACATATGGACACTTAGCAGGCGATGTAGTGCTTAGGGATATTGCCGCAGCGATTCAGTCATGCATTCGAAGCACCGATATTTTGATTCGTTATGGTGGCGATGAATTTTTACTGCTTTTTCCTAAGATGTCTGAAAAACATATGCTGGAGAAGAACGAAAAAATCAAAAAAGCAGTTGAAAGTATCGTATTTACAGAATATCCGGATTTTCATGTAACGGTCAGTATTGGTGGTGTCTGTGGTGTACATCCGATTATGGAAGCGATTCATCAGGCAGATAAGCTGATGTATGAAAACAAGAGAACATTATAGGAAAGATAAGTAGATATTAAAGTTTTAAGAAGAAGGTAAAAAAATCATATGAAGTGCAGAAAGACCAAAATATATATGTTATGTGTGATTCTGCTTTTTTCTTTTCTGCTAAGTGGCTGTTTGAGTAGTTCTGCTGCAGAGAAAAATGCAGATGGGACACAGGGAGAATCAGCACCAGTAGAATACCGTTGTATTTCAAACCCGGAAAGTAAGAAAAAGATTTATGTTATTTTAAAAAATTATCATGGAGCTTACTGGAAAACAGTAATTGAAGGGGTAGAAAAAGCCGCGCAAGAAGTGGATGCGGCAATTTATCTTGGGGGGATTGATAATGAAACAGATATTTCCGGGCAGATACGTCTGATGAATGAGGCGATAGAGCAGGGAGCAGATGGGATATTGCTCGCACCGGCTAATTCCAATTCTCTGGTGGAAAGCTGTGAGAAAGCAAAGAAAAAGAATGTTTCGGTAGTGCTTATTGATTCTTCTATTAACAGTACAGAATTTGATGCGTGTTATATGACGGATAATATAGATGCTGGCAAAATGGCGGCAAAAGAAATGATCAAGCTGCTTCAGGATGCCGGGAATTCTCCAACACAGCCATTAGAAGTTGGAGTTTTGTTATCAGCAGATACTTCTCAGGCAATGGTCAATCGGGTTTCGGGATTTTTGGAGGCATGGACACAGTATGCGCCATCGCAATGGGATATTGCCAAAGATATTTTCTTAAATGGAGGAGATATAGAAAAAGCACAGGCAGATGCAGCAGATTTGCTGGAAAAGAATAAAAATATAAAAGGTTTTTACGGATGTAATAATACATCGACAATAGGAATCGCAAAAACGCTTGTAAAAGAAAAAAGAACAGACATTGTTATGGTCGGTTTTGATATGGCAAAAGAAACACAGCAATTCATTCAGGATGCAGATTATCAGGGAGTTTCTTTATTACAAAAACAAGACCAGATGGGGTATTTGGGGATACATTCGTTAGTTTCTTTAATTAAAGGGGAAAGATTAGAACAAAAATTTTTTGATACCGGGGTTATTATGGTTAATTCATATTATCTTATGGAGAAAGGTGTTTCATGAAAAATCAAAAAAAGAGCAGGAAAAAGAAAGGGGTATTGCTGGCTCTTTATCTGACAGTATGTCTGCTAATTATTGTGTCCGCATATTTTCGTCTGAGTAAAATTGCGCAGAACTTTAATACACAGCATTTAGAATTAATTACCGGATTGTATGCAGAAAAAATGAATGAAGAGATGGATTATCTTCAGAATTTTGTGGAAGAAGATGTGAAGATGATTCAGGCGATGGAAGATAAAGATCCGGACAAGATTCAGAAAAGTCTGGAAAAAAATCTGAATCAGACAATGTTTTGTAATATCGGATTTATTATGAAAAATGGAGAAGTCCATGGAAGTAAATGTGCAGTTTCAGATATTAAAAAGAAAAATCTGGATAATCAGGCTTTAACTGCAAGAACATCCTTTAATTCTGATCCATATCAATCGAGTGAAACAGGAAATATGATTATAACAGTTTTTGTTCCGGTAGCAGATTTCTCTCAGATCCATATGCTGTATGTGTCAGTGATGATAGAGCAGCTTAGACAGTTAGGAGTCTATGAACTTTTACAGGGGAAGATCAGTGTTCATCTGTTAAAAGCAGATTCTGAAAATTTTATCACCTGTATTAGCAGTGATAATTCCAGTGCAGCCGGAGATTGGAATAATCTTTTACTTCAGCAGAAATATTTTGAATATAATGAGGGATATTCGTATAAACAATGGATCAGTGATATGCGTTCAGGGAAAAAAGAAGGCAGGTTTGCAGCAAAGATTCGGGGAGAAGACTCGACAATATCTTACAGGAGTATTTCCAGTATGCCGGGATGGTATGTTGTTGTCGAACTGGCAAATAAAAATATTTCAAATATTACTCAGCATTTTTCAGCATGGGGCGGGCTTTATGGAAGTATATTAGTTGGTCTTACAATTTTATATATGCTCACAATTTTAATATGGGAGAAAAAAGATAAAAAACGATACATTGGTCTGTCCAGTACGGATGCATTGACAGGAGTCCTGAATCGCAGAGCTTTCCGGGCAGATGTTGAACATGAGCTTAGAAAGAAAGAATCGGGGATATTCCTGTTTATCGATGTAGATAATTTTAAATCTTATAATGACACCTATGGTCATAGTAATGGAGACCTTTGTCTGAAGTATTTTGCGCAGACCATGCAGGAGTGTTTTCCGAAAGACAGCATACTTGGCAGGTATGGCGGAGATGAATTTGTTGCATATCTGAAAAATGTAAAACCAGAAACTGTTTATGCCTGTATGGAAAGCTTTCAGAAGAAGATTTCTCATTTTACCCTTTCGACAGGTGAGGTAGTAGAATTGTCTGCCAGTGCAGGAGGAGTAATTTTCCCTGAACAGGGAGAAGACTTTATATCTTTATGTAAAAATGCAGATGCTGTCCTCTACGATATAAAACAGAATGGAAAAGCAGTATTTAAGATGAAATCAGATAAAATAAGATAAAAAATAAAAAGTCTGATCGAGCAGAGAACTTTATATCTGCTCGATCGGACTTTTTATATAATGAATCAAAGTTATGAATCAAAGTTATAAAAGCAATTCTTTTACCATTTCTCCGGTAAAAACGACCTGTTTTAAATGATCCACTTCAATCTGATATAATGCATTCGCTACGATATGCTCTGCAGCCTGTTCTAAGTCACGAATACCTGTAGTATCGGAAAAGATATCAATTACGGTGTCTAATGCCTCATCCGTCATGATACATTCCCCTTCATGTAAGCCGATTCGTTTGAGAACTTTAGGAAGAGCAAATTTAGAGAAGATAGCCTTCTTTTCTTCCGGTGTATAATCCGGAATATCAATGACAGCAAAGCGGGACATTAAAGGACTGCTGATCTGACTCTTATCATTGGCAGTTGCGATCGGATAAACTCCAACAGTAGGAATCATACATTCCATGTAATTGTCAGTAAAGCCAAGGTTATCTAATAAAGTCAGAAGAACATCAGCAGGATTACCAGTTCCCTTACCAGAGTTTGCCTTATCAAGCTCGTTAATAATAAAAACGAGGTTAGATTCTCCAGCCATTGAAAAAGCATCCATGATAATTCCAGGCTTTGCATTCGCATAAATACGGGAACTTCCGGTTAACTGTTCAGGATCATTGATTGAACTCATATCCAAAGTTGTCCATGGAAGCTTTAAAATACGGGCAACAGCGTAAGCAATCTGAGACTTTCCGGTACCGGCAGGTCCTACAAGTAAAAGACCATAAGCAGGAAGAGTATGTGTACGGTTAATCTGGATAATCGTCTCAATAATTCTCTGCTTTACACGCTCCATTCCATAGAGTTCTTCATCGAGAATCCGTCGTGCTTCCTCAGGATCGATAGATTTAAAATAATCACTTTTCCATTGGATATTCATCATAATAGATAAAGCACGCTGGGCATGGCGTCGTTCCTCTGGAGAAACTTCGCGTGAACGGGCAACAGCAAGGTTTCTTCTGGCCCACAGGCGGATATTGTCAGGAAGCGTCCTTCCGGCGCAAGTCATAAAGTCTGTAATGCTCTGAAGACTGGTGAGCTTCATCTCATCACTGTCTTCTTCCTCTGTAGTTATCTCAGAAGTTTCCTCCACAGGAGCGCTGCTTGCAAAAAGACGCTCGATCATAAACTGTAAAAAGCCATCTTCCGCAGATAATTTCGTTCTTCCCCCAAAAGAAATTTCCTGAATTTTATAAACTGCATATCCTTGTGCAGTATTTTTACCGGAAAGCTGGATGTGAATATGGTGTTCGCCAAGCCATTTTAAAAGACTGACAAAACGAGCATCTACTTTTAAGATATCTGCGCTGATCGTACCATCTTCTTCTTCAAACTCAAATGTAGTCTGTTTATTTGGATTTGCAAAAATACCAAATGAATGATGTTTCCATTCTCTTTTTGTATTGTCAATTATAAGAATCGGATTTTCCGGTGAAGCATGATCATTATCTGAATAGACCATGGTATATGTACAGCGTACAGGCTCTTTTTTTGCCTGCATATTACTAAAATCAAATACTGGCATGATGGTTTAAAAGTCCCTCCTTGAATTTCAATATATAAGATTATAACATCTTAGCTCTTAACTCTTCCGGAGTCATCTGAGATAACATTGCCGGCGCGATATCAAATACACTTCTGGCACCAGATTCACCTTTTACAGAAAGTCTGTGAGCAGCACGTGCATAAGCAACAAGTACACTTCCTGTAAACTCTGGGTTCGAATCAAGTTTTAAAGAGTATTCGATAACATGTTTGTTACCCTCACATCCTGTTTCACCAGTACGGATAACGAAACCACCATGTGGCATCTTACTATGATGTGCTTTTAATTCCTCTTCGGTAATAAATGTTACAGTTGTATCGTAGTCAGAGAAGTAATTAGGCATTGTTTTAATTGCCGTTTCAATAGCTGCTTTATCAGCACCTTCTTCCGGAACAACATAGCACTCTCTTAAATGCTTCTGTCTTGTCGTAAGTTCTGGTTCACTTCCACTTCTTACCTGCTCCACAGCATCTTCAATAGGAACTGTGTACTGGATTGCATTTTTAACCCCTTCAATACGGCGAATCGCATCAGAATGTCCCTGACTTACACCCTTGCCCCAGAAAGTATAAGTACTTCCCTGTACAAGAATGGACTCGGCATACAAACGATTTAAAGAAAACATTCCAGGATCCCAGCCGACAGAAATAATACTGATCTTATTCCCTTTTTTTGAAGCATTATCCATAGCAGCAAAATATTCAGGAATCTTTGCGTGGGTATCAAAACTATCAATCGTATTAAAAGAAGCAGCCACTTCCGGTCCAATAACAGGAAGATCTGTTGCAGAACCACCACAAAGAATCATTACGTCAATCTTATCTTTCATAGATGCCATCTCATCAAAATGCTTCACAGCGGCACTCTCTGTCTGAATAGATACAGTAGCAGGATCTCTTCTTGTAAATACCGCCGTCAATTCCATATCATCATTACGCTTAATCGACTGCTCCACACCACGACCAATATTACCATAACCTACAATACCAATCTTGATTTTGTTCATTATTCTACCTCACTTATTATTTTATATACTTTTATATGCTTTCATAATCTCCCTTTGAGATGTAAGCTTATGATACATTGCAAAACTGCATAGCGAAAAAATGCAGAGTCTGCTGTTTGATTATAACATACAGAAGTAAAAAAATGGAGAAAAAAGTTTTGATTAATAAAAAATTCAAGAATGTCCCGGAATTTTTCATAGCACTTGCCGGCATCTAAAAACAACACCGTCTCTTTTAGCAGGAGTATGTTATAATGAAAATAGGAACAAAAAGATTCTAAGAATACCAAGGTATTCCTGAATAAAAAATATTGGAGAATTTTGTATGATTACAAGAAAAGAAGCAATTGAATATGGTCTGTCCTTTCCACATACATATGTAGATGCTCCGTTTCGCGATCCGAACTGGCAGCTCATCAGAGTAAAAGAAAGCAAAAAAGTGTTTTTATGGATATATGAAAAAGATGGATTTGTTCAGTTAAATGTAAAAGTAGAACCAGAATGGAGAGATTTCTGGAGAGAAGTATACCCATCGGTCATTCCGGGATATCATCAAAATAAAAAGCACTGGAATACAATAATACTTGATGGAACAATACCTGTAAAAGAAATTAAACGAATGATTACAGAAAGTTATGAACTGATAACAGACAGTCCAACAAAACGAATTTATGAAGCAGTCAAACGTATTCCAAAAGGTCATGTAGCAACTTATGGGCAGGTAGCGGCTATGGCAGGCAATCCAAAGATGTCACGTGCAGTTGGAAATGCTCTTCATAAAAATCCTGATCTGGAAACAATCCCCTGTTTTCGAGTGGTAAACTCCAAAGGAGAACTTGCAGAGGCTTTTGTATTTGGAGGGGAAGGAGAGCAGGCAAAACGTTTGGAAGAAGATGGTGTGGAAGTAAAAAATGGAAAAGTTGATTTAAAACAATATGGAATATCTTTAACTACTAATTTGCTAGACTAAAGAGACGAAAACCAGAAATTTGAGATAGAAAAAATGTGAAGATAGTCGCGGCATAGAAAATGCCTTTTCGGCATTTTTACTGGCTCCGACATCACATTTTTTCTATCTCAAATTTCTGGTTTTCTGTTCTTTGGCTCCAGATGGAAATTAGTAGTTAAATCTTGGAAGGGAATAAGGGGATTGTCCAGAAGTTTATGGTTTGTATTTGGAGTGAAAATCTCCAGAAGAGGAATATCTTCTTACGGAATTATAATTGAACTTCTAAAGAAAAAAGAATTGTTATACGTTTGATTTTGTTCCGTTGCGCTAAACGCTTCATTTTGCCTCAAAAAACGAAAATTTCGGAAAAACGGGTCCGAAGTTTTCAGAGTCAAAATTCCACAGCGCAAAGTCACAAAATGCAATACGTATAACAATTCTTTTTTTCTTTCTCGTAGTTCACTTACAATTCAGCATAAAAATGTGTTTCAGCGGCTGACAGTTTTGATAGCAAATAGCAAACTAGTGATTTGGGTTGGAAAGAGAAGGGGGATTCTTTGGAAGATTATGATTTTTAATCAAATAACTATTTCTCCATAAGAAAATATTCCTTGTCTGGAGTCTTTATTTGGATGAAAACCATAGCCTTCTGGACAATCTCCTCATTCTCACCGATTGTGGATTTAGATAGTCAGAAAAAAGAAATACTGCCCTATCCCAGATGCGACTACAGAGCAGATGGGATAGGGCAGTATTTCTTTTTTCGTCTACACGAAATCTACAAACTAGTACTTCATCGTTTACTTGGGGCATTATTATCTGCTAAACTGGATGTAAATACGAAATTGGATATTATAGGAAATGAGTTTGATATTCCATTGGAAAGTGATATTAGAAGGGATGTGAATGATATGTGTAATCTGAGCCAGGGAATAAAAGAACAGGCATATGTGGAAGGTACTGAGAATGGAATCGCCATTGGAAAACAGGAAGGAATCACTATTGGAAAACGAGAAGGAATTGCCGAGACTATAGTTAAGATGTACCGAAAAGGATATGAAGCAGAGCAGATAAGCGATATATTAGATATGGAAGTTGAGGAGGTACGGGAAATTATAGAGAATGAGTAATTCAGTCCAATCTAATAGATAAAAAAGAAAACTATAACTCTGTCTTTGACAGTTGTAAGGATAAAAAACAGCCATAGAGCCTTTATTTAAGAGCTTTTTGGCTGTTTTATTTTTTGCAGCGATATGTGCTTGTGCTATTTACCGTTTTGCTTCTTATTTAGTTGTATCGATTATTATTCTTCCTCTGCAGGTGGGAGATGAATTTCATAAAAACAAAAAAGAACACTTGTTCAACAGTGCGATCCATGGTATAATAAAGTCAGTCGAAAACATAAATTATTAGATGTCCGAATCCGGAGAAGTTGATAATAAGAAAATATGCCCGTATTCGGGCAAAAGAATCGCGGGGCACGCGAGGATAGCTTGTAGATACTTGGCTCAGTAGAGCCATTGAGCAAGAAGCCCTCACTTCAAAGTCAGGGATTTAAGTGGTGGGAGCATGTCACTGTTAAAATCATGAAATAATTATAAAACTTTTTGTTCTATTTTTACTCATATTTTTTAACACATTGATGCGATTGGGGCAGGGGTTACAGTTTGCTTTCTGTCAGTATCAGTGTCCATACCGGTCCGGATACCGTTGGTATTGGTATCAGTTTCAGATAGAACGTTCAGAAAGGAGCAAAGTATCATATGTTTCAAATTTTTGTTGATTCCGCAGCCAATTTACCAGCTGTGATTGCAAAAAAATATAACATCCATGTCATTTCTTTTGTTAATCTGATTTCGGGTAAGGAGGTTACCTGTTATAATCCAGATCTTTCGCCTGAAGAAGAGCGCCAGAAAGGTACAGAGTATTATAATGCCATGCGTGAGGGTTGCGAGATTAAAACGGGGCTGATCAGTACAGCAACTTTTGAAGAAGAGTTTGAAAAGGTATTACAGGCAGATCAGGATGTCTTATATTTTTCTTTGAGTAAAAATATTAGTGGGAATTATAATTCTGCAAGATTAGCGGCAGAAGAAGTAATGGATAAGGAGATCAATGGTCGTAAAATACGCTTAATCGATACGCTTAATGCTTCGCTTGCGCAGGGGATTCTTGCTATATATGCCAGTGAGATGAGAGATAAAGGTATGACTGTTGATGAAGCTGCGGATATTATGGAAAGCTATGTCGGAAAAATGAATGGTGTGTTTACTGTTGGAGATCTTAAGTATCTTTCCCGGACAGGCCGGATTAAGGGAAGTGTTGCCACGATTGGAAATGTCCTCAAGATTAAACCTATATTAAGAGGGGATAAAGATGGATATATTGTCACTTATAAAAATGTTCGTGGCCGTAAATCCGCTTTAAATACTCTGGTGAATCTGGTTTGCAATAATATCGTAGATCCGGAACAACAGATTATTGGTATTGCTCATGCCGATGCCTACGAAGATTCCCTTTATATTATGAATAAAATACAAGAAAGAATCAAAGTACGAGATTTTATTAATACTTCCTATGATTTTTGTACAGGAAGTCATGTCGGTCCAGATACGATCGCACTGTTTTTCCTTGGTAATGACAGGGAGTTATCACAAAATTAATATCAAAATTTTTTAAACGGCGTAAATCCAAGATGTGATTTGCGCCGTTTTATAGTGCTATTGCAAATGAGATGTCATAAGACAACTTATGATTTTAACATAATATAGCAAGAATTCTCCTTCCTCTGCAGGTGGGAGATGAATTGCGTAAAAACAAAAAAGAGAACACTTGTTCAATGACACAATCCATGGTATAATAGAGTCAGTAGAAAAGGAAAAATAAATCATAATGCGCAGCCGAGAACGGAACTTAGTAAATTTATCAATGCCTGTAAAAGCACCAGTAGCAGACTATTGAAAAAGGAGTATCTGGAAATCAGGGAAAAGCTTTGGAAAGAAGCCTTTTGGAGTCAGAGTTTCTGCCCTGCTGACAGCAGGAGGGGTTCTAGTAGAAGTAATCCATCAAGACATTGAAACCCAGGGAGGGAAAGAGTATTGAACATAGCATATCGTTTCCGAATTTATCCGACAGAAGAACAGAAGATACTTCTTGGCAAAACATTTGGCTGTTGTCGTTTTCTGTATAATCAGATGCTCAATGATAAGATCCGGGAGTATGAAAAGACAAAGAAAATGTTAAAAAACACACCGGCCATGTATAAAAAGGAATATCCATTTCTGAAGGAAGTAGATTCGCTGGCGCTGGCAAATGTCCAGCTTCATCTGGAAAAGGCCTATAAGAATTTTTTTCGGGATCCCAAGATTGGATTTCCAAGGTTTAAGTCAAAACATCATTCCAAAAACAGCTATACAACGAATGTGGTCAATGGAAATATCCTGGTGGAAAGTAAGCGGATCCGGCTTCCTAAATTAAAATGGATTGCCATGAAAAAACACAGGGAGCCAGCAGAAGGCCTTCGCCTGAAATCAGTGACGGGTTAGTATGGAACCATCCGGAAAATACTTTGCAAACCTGCTTTATGAAGGATACAGCTGTGAAAACCAAGCTGCTGAACCGGATTACAGTACTGCAAAGATACTTGGGATTGATTATGCAATGCAGGGAATGGCAGTGTTTTCAGAAAAGGTTGAGACGGAAGAAGCAGGATTTTTTAGAAAAAATGAAAAAAGACTGGCAAGGGAGCAGAGAAAGTTATCAAGATGCGTACGGGGAAGCCATAATTATGAACTGCAGAAAAAGAAAGTTGCCAGATGTCATGAAAAGATACGAAATCAGCGAAGAGATCATCTGCACAAACTTAGCCGAAAAATTGCAGACGGTTATGATGCAGCTGCAGTGGAAGATATCGATATGAAAGCAATGGGTCAGTGCCTGCATTTCGGAAAAAGCGTACAGGATAATGGATATGGCTTGTTCAGGGAAATGTTAGACTATAAGCTGGCGTGGAAAGGAAAGAAAATGGTAAAGGTAGACCGTTTCTTTCCTTCCAGTAAAAAATGCTGTAAATGTGGAAGGATAAAGAAAGAGCTGAAATTATCCGAAAGAGTCTATCACTGTGTGTGTGGAAATAAGATGGACAGAGATCGTAATGCAGCAATCAACATACGTGAAGAGGCAAGAAGGATGTTGACAGCATAAACTGTCCGTATCCGGGCCAAAGAATCGCGGGGCACGCGAGGATAGCTTGTAGATACTTGGCTCAGTAGAGCCATTGAGCAAGAAGCCCCCACTTCAAAATCTATGATTTAAGTGGTGGGAGCATGTCACTACGATGTACAGGAGGCTTTTTTGTATGAATATGTCGCAAAACTGTATGAATTATATTCATTTTACACAGGAAAGTGTAGTCGGTACATATCAATGGAAAGGTGATATAGACCTTGCAAATATTGTTTTAATAGGTTTAGCAGAAGACCTTCCAGAAAAAGAAGAGAAATATGAACTTCATCGTTTGCTGGGAGCATTATTATCTGCTAAATTGGATGTAGATGAGAAGTTTGACATTATAATACAAACGAAATTATCCTATATAAAAGCAGTATTAAAAAACAGATATTAATAAAAGCAGTCATTCTCCATTTACAAAACTATAGCAAGAGAATATCTGAAAAAGGAAAATCCTGGTAAATAACAAAAAGAAAAGTATTTGCTATGAAGATATAGCATGAGATATAATGAAAGTGACATTAGAAAGGATGTGAATGATATGTGTAATCTGAGTCAGGGAATAAAAGAACAGGCATATGCAGAGGGAACGGAAAATGGCATTGTGAAAGGTGTTGCTATTGGAAAACAGGAAGGAATTGCCGAGACTATAGTTAAGAGGTATCGGTGATGATTTTGTATCATGGGAGTAATGTAACCGTAGAACAACCAAAACTTATTAAGCAAAATCGCTATTTAGATTTTGGATTCGGTTTTTATACTACAACGAATCGCAATCAGGCAGTAAATTTTGCACAAAAAGCAACCCATCGTCGAAAAAAAGGTAAAGCAACGCTAAATATTTATTCAATAGATGAAATAGTAGCATTTAAGGAAGGTAGCTTGCTTAAATTTGAAAGTCCAGATGAAGCATGGCTGGATTTTGTAGCGGCAAATCGTCAGGGAACGTATCAGGGTAAGCAAAGAGATTTTATCTATGGAGCGGTTGCTAATGATGACGTTTACAGAACCATTACTCTATATATGACTGGTGTATTAGACAAAAAACAGACATTAGAAGCACTTAAAATTCGCAAATTATTTAATCAGATGGTGTTTGCAACGGAAGAATCTTTAAAATACCTGCATTTTGAGAGGAGTGAGCTTGTATGAATGATAATCAGTTTAGTGCGATGCTGGCGATTATTGTACCACCGATTATTGAGCAGATTATAAAGAATAGTAATGTAGATGAAAATAAGGCTATTTCAAAATTTTATCAATCTGAGCTGTATAAAGAACTTGCGGATGAAGAGTCAAAATTGTGGCATTATAGTCCTCTGACATTGTATACTATGTATCAGGATGAGCTTTTAACAGGAAGTTATGATTATCCAGAGGAGGCATAAGTTATGAGTAAAGAAGCGAACTTTTTAATTTATTGCATGGAGCGATACCGTTATTTAAAGAAGCTCTCAGGTGCAGATGTGGCGAGAATTTTTGAAAAATACGATATTTATGGATATATAACAAAATATTTTGAAGCATTGCATACAATGGGAGATAATTATATTGTGCAAGATATTGATGATTATATTGCTAATGCGGTAAATACTAATCAGATAAAGGTATAAACGGATATGTGTAATCTGAGTCAGGGAATAAAAGAACAGGCATATGTGGAAGGTACTGAGAATGGAATCGCCATTGGAAAACAAGAAGGAATTACTACAGTCCAATCTAATAGATAAAAAAGAAACCGACATAAAGCCGGCTTCAAAAGAGAGGAAAGTATGAAAAAATCTATCAAAAATCTGTTGTTGTTTTTGATGGTTTTATGATACTGGAAATTTGTGAACAGGTTGTGAGTAAAGAATGAAGATAATCTGACGAAAAAAGAAATTGCTGACGTTTTTTTGTAAGAAATGCAATTTATCAGTAAAAAGTAGCATGACAAAGAGCAAGCTGGGAAATGGCTTGCTCTTTACTTTATATAACGTTATTGTTTGAATAACTTTTTTCAACAAGTTAAATTAACACTTTTTATTATCAAATGCTGGGTTGAATGCATAGAAATTCCGGCTGTCTAAGTGGTCTTGCACAATTCGGAGACTTTCACCAAATCTTTGAAAGTGTACGATTTCTCTTTCACGAAGGAATTTAATCGCAGCATAAACATCCGGGTCATCTTTTACAAGACGGAGGATATTGTCATAGGTAGTGCGTGCCTTCTGCTCCGCAGCCATATCCTCCATCAGATCTGTGATCGGGTCACCGGTAGACTGCATAGTATCTGCACTCCATGGAGTGCCACTTGCGGCGATCGGATAAATGCCGGTTGTATGGTCAACATAATAATCAGCAAATCCCTGTTCTTTAATCTGTTCTATCGTGAGATTACGGGTGAGCTGGTGAACGATCGTGCAGACCATTTCAATATGGTTTAGTTCTTCAGTACCTACAGAAGCATCAGAAGAGGAGACGAAAACGAAATTGGAATACAGACAAGGCTGTGTTCATATATTGGGTAGAGCTACATTTGCAGGAGTATTCATTTTTATGAATATGAATAAATATGAGTGTTTGAATCAGAAAAAGAAATATTGTGGAGAATCTCCTTTTTCGGGTAAGAAACGAGTTGCGGCGTATTGTCGTGTTTCGACGGAGAGAGAGGAACAGGCGCAGTCTTTTGAAAGTCAGTGCAATTTTTTTCGATGTTATATTGAGGAGAAGAAGGAGTGGGAATTTTATAAGGTTTTTGCAGATGAGGGGATTTCGGGGACGAGTACGAAGAAAAGGGAGCAGTTTAATCGGATGATCGCGGAGGCGAGGCAGGGTAAGTTTGATTTGCTTCTTACAAAGGAGATTTCCCGTTTTGCAAGAAATACGCTTGACAGTATTTATTATACGAGGGAGCTTCGGAAGGTGGGAGTCGGGGTACTGTTTTTGAATGACGGAATCAATACGTTAGAGGGAGATGCGGAGCTGCGTCTTTCGATTATGGCATCAATTGCACAGGAAGAAAGCCGGAAAACATCGGAGAGAGTGAAATGGGGGCAAAAACGCCGGATGGAGGAAGGTGTTGTCTTTGGAAGAAGTATGCTTGGTTATGATGTGAAAAATGGGAAAATGTATGTGAATGAGGAAGGGGCTAAAGTTGTTCGGAAAATATTTTATAAATTTGTTTTAGAAAGAAAAAGTACACACACGATTGCGAAGGAGCTTTTAGAGGAAGGAATTTACCCTATGCGGAGTAAAAAATGGAGAAATACGGTTATTTTAAGAATTTTGCAGAATGAAAAGTATTGTGGGGATCTTGTGCAGAAGAAGACATTTACACCGGATTATCTTTCGCATGAGAAAAAATATAACCGGGGTGAGGAAGAGTTTGTTATTATTAAAAATCATCACGTGCCGATTATTTCGAGAGAAATGTTTGAAAAAGCGGAAAAGATTTTTGAGGAAAAACAAAAGAAGAGGTAAACCATATCCTACAAATCCGTTAAAAAATATGCTACTATTGATAATAAGAAATAGTCGAGGGAGGTACACATATGGGGAGTTATATGAATCCAGGAAGTTTTTCATTTCGTGGGAGTCTGCGTTCTAAAATATATGTAGACAAAAGCGAATTGATTGCAAAGATAAATGAAGTTCTTTACACTGAGCAGAAGTATATTTGTGTAAGCCGTCCGAGAAGATTTGGTAAGTCGATGGCAGCAAATATGCTTGCAGCATATTATGATCGAAGTGAGAATACAGAAGAATTATTTCAGAATCTTATGATTAGCAAAGATAGTTCATATAGGGAAAATCTAAATCAATATGATGTGATTAAGATTAATATGCAGGAATTTTTAAGCCTGTCGGGGACGATAGAAGAAATGCTGCAAATGCTTAGAGATTATCTGCTTTCAGATTTTAAAGAAGCTTATCATGAAGTACATTTTCGAGATGAAAAAAATCTAATTCAGGTTATGAAAGATGTTTTTTCTTATACAAAATGTCCGTTTGTAATTCTGATTGATGAGTGGGACTGCCTGTTTCGGGAATATAAACAGGACAAAGAAGCCCAGAAGAAATATTTGGATTTTTTACGGGTCTGGCTGAAAGATAAAGATTATGTAGCACTTGCATACATGACGGGAATTCTGCCGATTAAAAAATATGGGTCTCACTCTGCACTAAATATGTTTACAGAATATTCGATGACAAATCCGCGCGAAATGGCGGAGTATTTTGGGTTCACAGAAGAGGAAGTAGAGAAATTGTGTGAAAGATTCGACCGCAATTTTGAGGAAACTCATACCTGGTACGATGGATATGAACTGGTAAAAATAGATGGGAAAGAGAAAATCTATTATTCCATGTATAGTCCTAAATCAGTAG
The DNA here is from genome assembly GCF_900209925.1 of Anaerobutyricum hallii. Classification (NCBI taxonomy): domain Bacteria; kingdom Bacillati; phylum Bacillota; class Clostridia; order Lachnospirales; family Lachnospiraceae; genus Anaerobutyricum; species Anaerobutyricum hallii. The sequence continues at coordinate 547,670 of NZ_LT907978.1, forward strand.
TGGATGCCATGTTGAGTGGTGTGTTTGATAACTACTGGAATCAGACAGAAACCTATGAAGCACTAAAAGCATATATAAAGTTAAATTTTGACGGACTAAAAGATGCAGTGATTCGTATGCTTGCAGGAGAAAGAGTTCAGATTAATACGGGGACATTTTCCAATGATATGACGAGTTTTCAGGGAAAAGATGATGTATTAACTCTGCTGATTCATTTAGGATATTTAAGTTATCACTGGCCGGACAAAACAGTTACAATTCCAAACAAAGAAGTATCTCAGGAATATATCAATGCAATCAGTACGATGGACTGGTCTGAGGTGACAGCATCCATTGAAGATTCCAGAATGTTGTTAGAAGCTCTTTGGAATATGGATGGAAAAGCTGTGGCAGAAGGAATTGACAAAGCACATCAAGAGATTTCCATTTTGCAATATAACAACGAAAATTCATTAAGCTGTACTATACATCTTGCATTTTATTTTGCGAGAGAATATTACACGATAGTCAGAGAACTTCCAACAGGAAAAGGATTTGCAGATGTTTGCTTTATTCCAAGAAAAATGCATCTCGATAAACCGGCTGTAATTATAGAATTAAAATGGGATAAAAGTGCAAAAGGAGCAATCAGCCAGATTAAGGAAAAACATTATGTAGAGGCTTTGAAAGATTATCAGGGAAAGTTATTGCTAGCAGGAATTAATTATGATAAAGACACAAAAAAGCATACCTGTATGATAGAAGAATTCTGATTTTGGGCTGTTGCTTTACATACGGTGTCTCCCTATCTGTGTTAACCCGAAATTTACAATAATTTTACAATAATTCCACTTTATCTTGATAGAAGAGCATACAAAAACTTGCTATCTTATATAACGTAGATTCTAAAGTTTTCAACAAAAGAATGGCGAAAAGGAAAAGAGGTTATTATGAGAAAGCTTATGTGGAAAAAAGCTGCAGCAGCAGCTATGACTGCAACAATTTTAGCAACAAGTGCAACAGTTCTTCAAGCGGCTGCCCCACCGGACGGATATACGAATGCACAAGATACCGTAGAGGCTTACGGTGGAGCCTACAGCAATTGGATGACAAAGTGGAACAGTACAATCAGTAAGGATAGAGAGCAGATTTCTCTTTCTCCGGGAAGTGACAACAGTTCATTGAATTTTGCATGGTATACAAAGAAAGCTTCTGGAATTCAGAAGTTAAAGATCGCAGAGAATAAGAGACTTACGAATGCAAAAGTATATGAGGCAAAGCAGACAGAGGCAGTGACAGACAAAGATGATACAGCATATGTATCAAATAAAGTAACTGCAACAGATTTAAAGGCTAACACAACCTATTATTACAGTTATCAGAAAGACGGACAGTGGACAGCACCAGAAAAATATACAACAGATAATGGCAGTAAGTTCAGCTTTATCTTTGTAGGTGATCCACAGATTGGTTCTTCAAATGAATTAAAAGGACAGGATACGGCCGAGTTTTATAATGCACAGTCTGCAGCAGTAGCAAATGATGCATTTAACTGGAATACAACTTTAAGCCAGGCGATGGAAAAGACAAATAATAAAGCAAGTTTTGTTCTTTCTTCTGGTGACCAGATTCAGAGTACAAAGAAAAAGTCTCCGAATAAGGCAGCGTGGGGAAGTGAAATCGAATACAGTGGATATTTAAGCCCGGATGTATTAAAGAATCTTCCGGTAGCAACTACTGTAGGTAATCATGATGCAGACAATGCAAACTACACCTATCATTTCAATACAGCAAATGCCAGTGAACTTGGTTCAAATAAAACCGTTGGCGGTGACTATTGGTTTAAACATGATAATGCTTTATTTATTATGTTAAATACACAGGACACCAATGTAGAAGAACATAGACAGTTTATCGAGCAGACGGTAGCAGCAAATAAAGACTGCAAGTGGAGAATCGTTACACTCCATCAGGATATTTATGGTTCTGCGGAACATTCTAATGAACCGGAGATCACAAACTTAAGATATCAGCTTGCACCAATTTTCGAAGATAACAAAGTAGATGTTGTTCTTACCGGACATGACCATGCTTATTCTCGCACACAGATTTTAAAGGGTGGACATAAAACAACAGAGTATTCTAATAGTGATTTCAAATCTATGTTAAACAAAGATATGGATGCCGGAGAGAATCCAGATACGGTATACACAGCAAAAGAAAATATTAAAGCAGACACGACAGATCCATCTGAAAAAGCATATCTTGATTACTTGAATCAGGTAATGGATAAAGATGCCATTCAGCAGGTAACAAAGAAGGGTACAACCGTATTTAATCCAACTGGTATTCTTTACATGACAGCAGGTTCTTCCTCAGGAAGTAAATACTATGACCTTGTTCCAAGACAGCAGAGCTACATCGCAAACCGCTGGCAGCAGGATGTCCCTACTTATTCGGTTATTGATATTACAGATACAACATTTACGATCAATACATACCGTACAGACACAGAAGAAAAGATTGACGAGACATTCAGTATTGCAAAAGTAAACGAATCTGAAAATAAAAATCAGACAGAAGATAAGAAACAGCCGGCTACAGAAAAGAAAGATACAACCAAACCAATTGAAACAGCAATTGCACCAAAGAAAGCAGTGCTTAAGAAAGTAAAAGCAACTGGTAAAAAGAAAGTAAAAATAATTGTTAAAAAGACTTCTGAAAAAATCAATGGATATGAGGTGATTTTATCTACGAAGAAGAACTTTAAGAAAGCAAAGAAGGTGACAACAAAGGAAAATGTTGTTATAGTGAAAAAATTAAAAGCTGGTAAAAAATATTTCGTAAAAGTACGTGCCTTCAAGAAGGTGGGTAATAAAAAGATTTACGGAAAATATAGTACAGTGAAAAAAGTTATTGTAAAGAAGTAGCTATAAAGAAGTAGCTGCAAAGAAGTAATAAAACAGCAACAGTGAAAAAGTAACAGTAAAAAAATAACAGCAAAGAAATAACAGGAGATCTTATGTCAGAAGAATTAAAGAAAACTGACATAAAAAAGATTGCAGGAAGGGGATGTCTGGTGGTAGCGGGCATCCTGTTTCTGCTCTTTTTATGTCGATATAATCAGATAAAAAAAGAATCTTTATATGATACAGAAGGAAGAACATTTGCTAAGGCAGAGGTAACGGATATTTTGCAGGATAATGAGACGAAAGATGGGATTTATATTGGCAGGCAGCTTGTAAAATTAAAAGTTACTTCGGGAAAATGGAAGGGAAAAACGATGGAAGCAGACAGTTCTTCTGCCTATCTGTATGGAGCACATTGCAAAAAAGGAAGCAGGGTAATTGCACTAATCAGTGAGGCAAATGGTTCTTTTTCAGCTTCTGTCTACAGCGTGGACAGAGAGATGCAGGTGTATTTGATTATAGCCATTTTTCTACTGACATTAATTATTATCGGAGGAAAGCAGGGACTTGCTTCTGTAATTGGACTTGCATTTACGGCGATATGTATTTTATTTTTATTTTTACCGATGATATATAAAGGACATTCTCCGATTCTGGCAGCGGTGATTGTTGTTATCCTGACGACAATTGTAACGATGTATCTTGTAGGCGGGGCTTCAGGAAAGACAGCAGTAGCCATTGCCGGAACTGTTTTAGGAGTACTGATCTCTGCACTGTTTGCTTTGATATTTTGTAAAATGACAGATATAAGCGGGTATAATGTATCAGCGATCGAAAGCCTGATCTATGTAAGAGATCAGACAGGAATAGAAGTAGGACAGCTTTTATTTGCAGGTATTCTTATTGCTTCTTTAGGTGCTGTCATGGATGTAGCAATGTCGATCTCATCAACGATAGAAGAAATATCTTATCAAAATCCTGAACTGGGGATAAAAGGCTTATTTTTTTCTGGAATGCGTGTCGGAAAAGATATGATGGGAACGATGTCAAATACATTAATTCTTGCCTTTGCAGGCGGTTCGATTAATACACTGGTATTTATCTATGCTTATAATTATGAATATTTGCAGATGATCAATATGTTTGATATCGGAATCGAAATCATTCAGGGAGTTGCTTCAAGTATGGGAGTCATCCTTACTGTACCGATCTGCTCATTTTTGTCAGCATGTATACAAGGAAAACAAAAGAAAACCTTGACAAAAGAAAAATAGTAATATATTATGAACCCTAGTAAGGAAATGGAAATTGAGGAGCAATATTATGATGATGATGTGTGTCATGCCAATGAATTACATAACTTGTAGCTGTGAAGATTCACAGATGGATATGTCTTCTGTGAGGGAGACTGGCTTGCCTGCACATAATGATCAGAATGCGTGTTTATAGATTTTCAGAAGATTTGTTTGAAAAGAGCTTGAGAAGGATGGATTACCAGAGCTCTTATTTCGGCAGAGATTATAATTTTCATGACACCAGAGATGAGTTTCAAGCAGGTAGTGATACCTGCTTTTTTCTTTCATACCAAAAAGAAACTTAATGGCAGGTAAATACCGACCGCAAGCTGAAACAATTTTCATAAAAACCAGGGAGGAAGAATAATGGCAGAGATTGTAATAGAGAATCTCTATAAGTCTTTTGATACAAAAGATGGAACAGTAGAGGCTCTTAAAAATGTTAATTTAAGCATCGAGTCCGGAGATATTTACGGTATTATCGGTATGTCCGGCGCTGGAAAGAGTACATTAGTACGATGTATTAACTTTCTTGAAGTTCCGACAAAGGGACGGGTTCTTATTAATGGAAAGTCTTTAGGAGATTATACTTCAAGAGAACTTAGAAAGCAGAGAGAAGACATCGGAATGATTTTTCAGCATTTCAACTTACTGATGCAGAAAAATGTTTTGGAAAATGTTTGTTTTCCGTTGTATATTCAGGGAAAGTCCAAGAAAGATGCTAAAAAGCGTGCAAAGGAGCTTTTGGATATCGTTGGACTTGGGGATAGAACTGGAGCATTTCCGGCACAGTTGTCCGGTGGACAAAAGCAGAGAGTTGCGATTGCGAGAGCATTGGCATCTGATCCAAAGATTCTTCTTTGTGATGAGGCAACCAGCGCACTTGACCCACAGACAACATCTTCTATTTTAGCATTGTTAAAGGATATCAATGAACGTTTTAATATCACGATCGTAATTATTACCCATCAGATGTCTGTTGTTCGTGAAATATGTTCTCATGTAGCGATTGTAAAAGGCGGCGAAGTAGCAGAACAGGGAACAGTAGAAGAGATTTTTACACATCCCAAGACTGCAGTTGCAAGAGAACTCCTTAAGAATGATGTTGGTGACGGAGAAGAAAAGAACAGAAAGACAACAAGTGGCAAGGAACTGATTCAGAGTGGAGAAAAGATTCGAATCGTCTTTTCCGAGAATTCAGCATTTGAGCCAGTCATTGCCAATCTGATTCTTAATTTTAATGAGCCGGTAAATATTTTAAAGGCAGATACAAAGAATGTCCGCGGTGTGGCAAAAGGAGAAATGATTCTTGAATTTGCGCCGGACTGTACAAAAAATAAAGAAATGAAACAGTATCTTTTAGACAGAGGATTAGATTTAGAGGAGGTGAATGAGAATGTGGACTAAAGAAATAACAGATATGATCGTCAGTGGTGTATGGGCAACACTTTACATGACACTTGCTTCTACAATCTTAGGATATGTATTTGGACTTCCGATGGGTGTCCTTTTAGCAATCACAGATAAAGAAGGATTAACACCAAATGCAATCGTATATAAAATATTAGATGTCATCGCAAATATCGTTCGAAGTATCCCGTTCCTAATCCTTCTTATTTTGCTTATTCCATTTACAAAGCTGATCGTTGGACAAAGTTATGGTTCTACAGCAACTGTTGTACCACTTGTGATCGCAGCAATTCCATTTATTGCTCGAATGGTGGAATCTTCTATTAAAGAAGTAGATCCGGGTGTTATTGAGGCAGCTCGTTCTATGGGAGCAAGCAATATGCAGATCGTTATGAAGGTTCTCTTAGTAGAAGCCAGAACATCCTTACTTACCGGAGCAACAATCGCAATCGGAACAATTCTTGGTTATTCCGCAATGGCAGGTTGTGTCGGCGGTGGTGGACTCGGTGATATTGCCATCCGTTACGGATACTATCGTTATCAGACAAGTATTATGATCGTTACGGTTGTACTGCTTGTTGTACTTGTACAGATTTTCCAGAGTATTGGTATGTTCCTTGCAGCCAAACTTGATAAGAGAAAATAAAATTCAGATCAATTTCAGATCAATTATAGTTATCAACTATTTGGAGTCAGCAAATTCAAGTCGAGCAGCCGCGAGACTTGGCGCGTGATTCTGGTCAGCGTAAGCTGACATATTCTTTACAGAATCACTGCGCATCCTCGCGGAGCGTTTATCTCAGTCGAAGATTGGACTCCCACTGAGACAAATTTGCTGTCACTCACCACCTGAAAGAGGTAGGAGTCTTCTCGACTGAGATAAAAGATTCTCTGAATAGTTAGAATAAATAAAAAATGCACTCAGGAGTCTTCTTACAAATCATGCACAAAAGACTCCGAGAGCACATAAAAAAGAAAGAGAGGAAACAAACATGAAGAAATTTGGAGCATTTTTATTAGCAGGTGTACTTGCAATCGGAACATTAACCGGATGTGGAAGTACAGATAAGAAGGCAGAAGGTTCTACAGGAAGTACAGACAGCAAAGTCATTAAAGTTGCAGCTTCTGCAACTCCACACGCAGAAATCTTAGAAGAAGCAAAACCGCTTCTCGAAAAAGAAGGATATGACTTAGAGGTAACTGTATTTGATGATTATGTACAGCCAAACGAAGTTGTAGACAGTGGAGATTTTGATGCAAACTACTTCCAGCATGCGCCTTACATGGAACAGTTCAATAAAGAAAAAGGAACAAAATTAGTAGATGCAGGCGATATTCACTACGAGCCATTCGGAATCTATCCAGGAACAAAGAAAAGCCTTGATGAAATCGCAGATGGCGACGAAATCGCTGTACCAAACGATACAACAAACGAGGCAAGAGCATTACTTCTTCTTCAGGACAATGGTATTATCAAGTTAAAAGACGGTGCAGGACTCACAGCAACTGTAAATGACATCGCAGAAAATCCACACAATATTAAGATTGTTGAGTTAGAAGCTGCACAGGTAGCACGTGTAACAGGCGAGACAGCTTTCGTTGTATTAAATGGAAACTATGCCCTTCAGGCTGGATACTCTGTAAAAAAAGATGCCCTCGCTTATGAAGCAGCAGATTCAGAAGCAGCAAAAACTTATGTAAATATCATCGCAGTAAAAGATGGAAATCAGGACAACGATGCGATCAAAGCATTAGTAAAAGTTCTTAAATCTGATGACATCAAGAAATTCATTGATGAAAAATACGATGGTGCAGTAATTGCATTTGAATAATAATTTGTAGATTTCGTATAGACGAAAAAAGAAAAAATACCATATCCCATCTGCTCTGTAGTCGCTGTGTTTAAGATGCTTATCCGCATCTTAAACACGCTCCGAAGCCGCATCTGGGATATGGTATTTTTTCTTTTTTCTGACTATTCCAAACCCACAGTTGGCTCCAGAAGGAAATTAGTATTTTTGTTTGAGAGAGAGGGGAATGCTCAGAAGGCTATGGTTTTTATTTGGAATAAAAATTTCCAAAAGGGGATGTTTTCTCACTGAATTGTAGTAAATCTTCTAAAGAAAAAAGAATGGTTATAAGTTAGATTTTTTTACTATAGTTTTCGTACAATTCAGCATAAAAATTTATTTCAGCGGCTATCTGGTTTTGATAACAAATAGCAAATTGGTAATTTTTGTTAGAAAGAGAAGGGATTCTCTAGAAGATTATGAGAGTTAACCAGAGAAAAAATTCTCTAGAAGGTTATGGATTCTCGGGAAATTAAAACCTAAGAGATTGACACATTTCTTCTGGAAGTCTCCATCTGAATAAAAAGCGTAGACTTTTGGAGAAGCCCCATTCTCGCCAACTGTAGATTTAGAATAGCCAGAAAAAAGAAAAAAATAATACATCCCAGATGCGGCTTCGGAGCGTGTTTAAGATGCGAACGAGCATCTTAAACACAGCGACTACAGAGCAGATGGGATGTATTATTTTTTTCTTTTTTCGTCTACACGAAATCTACAAATTCGTATTTTGATGCTTCTGTACCTATATCTGTGAGGATGCCCATAACAGGACGGTAAGGCATGGCAAATCGTTGGGAGAGATAACGCATCGCAGCTCCAGTCTCTCCATCAGGGCCCCCAAATTGCGAGATGATTGCCTTGGCCATGGCCGCATCAGTTCTTTTTATATTAATTGGATACTCTAATCTTTTTTCATAATTCCACATAAACCTATCCCTCCATTTCCCATGGCCATGGTTTATTGGCCCATGCCCAGAATTCTGTGTCTTTTGGAACTGTATCAAGATTCAGAGGTGAGAAGCGGCTGCTATATTCTTTGATGGCCTGTTTTCTTGCATTTTTATAATATTCAAAATATTCTAAAGCTTCTTTGCTTTCGGGATGTGTATCAAGAAACATGGCACAGTCTAGTGCAGCAAAGCTTACAAGATCAATATAACGCTTGAGTTTTTTTTGCTCGGCGCAGCAGCTGCAGCCGTTGTTATAATTGCGGTTATGATTGGAATTAGAATTCATGTTTCGATTATAATTACAGTTTAAATTGCAGTTTTCAGAAGAATTTATATTTTGCATCATTTTCGGCACCTCCTTCCAAGAAAAGCCAGATCAAGTTCCTGAAAGATTGTGCCAGCACATAATGCGTTTTCTGGTTTATATATATTCTGCCATTTCTGCCATGGTACATAAGCCATAGCAAGAGGCAGGGAATCAAGTTTTACAGTTTCCTTTTCCTGTGTACATGAACAGGAAGAGTGATAAGAATTATCCATCATAAAAGCATCTCCTTGTTTTGTAAGATTCATAACTATTCAGAGTAATACAGATTCTAAACTATTATGGAATCTGTATTTAAATTTGTGGATGGATTTATTTTGAAAAGTTAGTCTGAACAGTTACTATAATTTATATATATGACAAGGAATAGAATGTGTCCGTAAGATATGCATTTCAGACTGTATACAAATTCAATAAATAATATGTTATAAAAATACAAGAAATCCGGATTAGCAAATGTAATATTTTATGGATATTGTTATAAGAGTATCAGAAAGTGATTCAAAAGTTTGGAGAGTGTACAAATTGACAGAAATATGCGGGAGGGAGTATAATATAAAAATAACTGTTTTATTTCAGAATATGTTAGTTCCCCAAAATAACATATTAGAAATCCCCAAAACAGTGAGAGAGTCTTCCGGAGAATCTGTTTTTTCGGAAGACTTTTTTTATCTCAGTCGAGAAGACTCCCACCTCTTTCAGGTGGTGAGTAACAGCTCGACTTGAATAAAAAGAAATTGCACACGCCTTGCATTTTTGTAATCTGAACTGTATAATATAAGATTGAATATAAATTGCTTTATTTTTTGTAGAGAAAGGAATGGAACAATGACAAAGATAGATATTATTTCTGGTTTTCTTGGAGCCGGAAAAACAACTTTAATTAAAAAACTTATTGAAGAAGGACTGAAGGGTCAGAAGGTTGTTCTGATCGAGAACGAATTTGGTGAGATTGGTATTGACGGTGGATTTTTAAAAGAGTCTGGTATTCAGATTAATGAAATGAATTCCGGATGTATTTGCTGTTCTTTAGTTGGTGATTTTAATACAGCTTTAAAAGATGTGTTAGAACAGTATACACCGGATCGTATTATCATCGAACCTTCAGGAGTTGGCAAGCTTTCTGATGTTATGAAAGCAGTACAAAAAGTTGTGGATGCAGAAGAGAATGTTGTATTAAACAGTCATATCACTGTTGCGGATGCGATGAGAGCGAAAATGTATCTGAAAAACTTTGGAGAATTTTATCGTAATCAGGTTGAGTTTGCCAGCGCAGTAATCTTAAGCCGTTCACAGAATGTAAAAGAAGATAAGTTAGAGAAGGCAGTAGCGCTTCTTCGTGATATTAATGGAAAATGTCCGATTGTGACAACTCCTTGGGAAGAGCTTAGTGGGGCACAGCTTCTTGAAGTAATGGAAGGTGAGAATGATTTTGCTAAAGAATTGATGGAGGCAGCACAGGTTTGTCCTGAATGTGGACATCATCATGAACATGGTGAAGAATGTCACGAACATCATCACGACCACGATCATGAATGTCACGAGCATCATCACGACCATGATCATGAATGCCACGAGCATCATCACGACCACGACCATGAATGTCATGAACATCATCATGACCATGACCATGATTGCTGTGGTCATGATCATCACCACCATCATGCGGATGAAGTATTTACAAGCTGGGGAAAAGAAACTCCGAAGAAGTATACAGAAGAAGGAATTCGAGCAATTCTTGATACATTATCTAAAGAAGACTCCAATGAGTATGGAATTATCTTAAGAGCAAAGGGTATTGTACCGGATGAAAACGGTAAATGGATTCATTTTGATCTTGTACCAGGTGAAGATGAAGTACGTTACGGTTCAGCAGAATATACTGGACGAATTTGCGTTATTGGCTCAAAACTTAATGAAGACAAGCTGGCAGAGCTTTTTGGTTTATAAAAATGTATCCTGGGAATTTTTGATAAAAACAGGGACGAAAGATTTTAAGAATACACAAAAGCCCACAGGAGGAGATGTATGTTAAGTAGAAAGAAGAAGCTGGAAATCCCGGTATATTTATTTATGGGATTTTTAGAGGCCGGAAAGACAACCTTTATTCAGGAAACGCTGGAAGAAGATTATTTTAACGATGGAGAGAGAACACTTTTATTCGCCTGTGAAGAGGGAATGGAAGAATATGATGAAGAACTGTTAAAAAGAACGAATACAACACTTGTCTATGTAGAAGATCAGGAAGATTTTAATACAGAATTTCTTACCAGTAAACTTTTGGAGCACTATCCGGACCGCGTGATTATAGAATATAACGGTATGTGGACCATTGATCATATGGTAGAAGCGTTAGAAGGAACTCCACTTATGATATTCCAGACAATTGTAAGTGCTAATGCGGAAACATTTGATTTATATATGAACAATATGCGTTCCCTTGCTGTAGAAATGTTTAAGATGGCAGAATTGGTTATTATTAACCGCTGTACGAAGGCAACACCAAGAGCAACTTACAGAAGAAGCATTAAAGCAGTAAACCGTAGTGTTCAGGTTGTTTTTGATTCAATGGTTCCAGGTGAAGACATGGGAGAAGAAGAGGAAGAGTTACCATTTGATATCAGCGGAGATGAGATTCATCTTGAAGATGATGATTATGGAGTATGGTTTATTGATGCCATGGAACGTCCTGAACTCTATGACGGAAAGACTATGGTAATGAAAACAAGAGTATTTAAAGCAATGCGTATGCCAAAGGGAACTTTCGTTCCGGGTCGACATGCGATGACATGTTGTGCTGATGATATTCAGTTCATTGGATATCTTTGCCATACAAACCATGCGAAGTCCTCTACAATTAAATCTCTTAAGAATAAGATGTGGATTATACTTACCGCAGAAGTAAAAGTAGAATATAACGAAGAATATAAAGATAAAGGACCGGTACTATACGCCAAACGAATTGAAGCAGCAGAACCGCCAGAAGAAGAATTAGTATATTTTTAAATACTAATTTGATGGACTAAAGAGACGAAAAGCAGAAATTTAATAGAAAAGAAAATGTGAAGATAGTCGCTTCGCAGAAAATGCCTGCTCGGCATTTTTACTCGCTCTGACATCACATTTTCTTTTCTATTAAATTTCTGCTTTTCTGTGCTTTGGCTCCAGATGAAAATTAGTATTTAAATCTTGGATGGGAATAAGGGGATTGCCCAGAAGGCTATGGTCAGAATTCCGCAGTGCAACGGAACAAAATCAAACTTATAACAATTCTTTGTTCTTTATCATAGTTTTCCTACAATTCAGCATAAAATTTTGTTTTAGCGGCTGTCTGGTTTTGATAACAAATAGCAAATTAGTGATTTCTGTTGGAAAGAAAAAGGGATTTTCCAGAAGATTATGAGAGTTAACCAGAGAAAAAATTCTCCATGAGGTAGGAGTAGATAAATATAATTTTTATACAATCGAGTAAGAAAGTATCTTCTTCTAGAGATGTTCATTCCAATGAAAACCATAGCATTCTGGACAATCCCCTTCTTCTTACTCAAATCCAAATACTAATTTCCTTCTGGAGCCAAAAAGCAGAAAACCCGAAATTTAAGATAGAAGAAAATGTGATGTCGGAGCCAGTAAAAATGCCGAACAGGCATTTTCTACGCCGCGACTATCTTCACATTTTCTTCTATCTTAAATTTCTGGTTTTCGTTTCTTTAGTCTTTCAAATTAGTATTTAATCCCTATTCTCACTAATTGTGGATTTAGATAGTCAGAAAAAAGAAAAATACCATATCCCAGATGCGGCTTCGGAGCGTGTTTAAGATGCGAATGAGCATTTTAAACACAGCGACTATAGAGCAGATGGGATATGGTATTTTTCTTTTTTCGTCTACACGAAATCTACAAATTCGTAGTTGAGTTTTTATTCTTGTGTATTTATAATAATACTATGTGGGTATGCTATAAAATAATATTTTACAGATTCTGAAAAGAAATGATAAAAGAGCATGTCCAAGATAAGAAATGTGTTCTAAGATTTTTTTCTGTGTTCATATTTACAGAAAATATTATAAGAGTACATAATAAGAAAACAGGAGGAAAGGCTTTTAGAGTGTCCGGTGGAGACAGAGATACTGTTGATGCAATGGGCAAGAAGAAAAAAGTTGTAAAAGCATGAAGGAAAAGTCAGTAAAAAGTAATGGGAAAGACAGCAGGGAGTCGTTTAACAGCCGGTGGGGATTTATTCTTGCCTGTATCGGTTCCGCAGTAGGAATGGGAAATATATGGATGTTTTCTACCAGAGTTTCTCTCTATGGTGGAGGTTCATTTTTAATTCCGTATTTTATTTTTGTTATCTTGATCGGATCAACTGGTGTTATAGGAGAGATGAGTCTTGGACGAGCTGCAAGATCCGGACCGATTGATGCCTTTGGTATGATTTGTGAACAGAAGGGAAAAAGGAAGATTGGGGAGGCTCTTGGAATGATTCCGGTGCTTGGATCTCTTGCAATGGCAATTGGTTATACAGTAGTTATGGGCTGGATTTTAAAGTATGCTGTTGGTACATTTACAGGAGCAACGCTTGCTCCGGAAAGTATAGAAGATTTTGGCGGACGTTTTGGAAGTATGGCATCTGCATTTGGTAATAACCTGTGGCAGATTGGTGCGTTGATTATATGCATGGCTATTTTGATGTTCGGTGTAGGAAGGGGAATCGAAAAGGCAAATAAAATATTGATGCCGGTATTTTTTATATTGTTTGTTATTCTTGGCATATATGTGTTTTTTCAGCCGGGAGCTGCTGCAGGATATCATTATATTTTTCGTGTAGATAAAGCAGCGTTATTAAGTCCAAAAACATGGATATTTGCACTTGGGCAGGCATTTTTCTCTCTGTCTGTTGCGGGAAATGGAACGTTGATCTATGGTTCCTATCTTTCTGATGAAGAAGATATTCCGGCATCGGCAGGAAGAGTTGCATTTTTTGATACAGTAGCAGCAATGCTTGCAGCACTTGTTATTATTCCTGCGATGGCAACGACAGGGGCGCAGCTTAATCAGGGAGGTCCTGGTCTGCTCTTTATTTATTTACCGAATCTTATAAAATCAATGCCGGGAAGTACATTGATTGCAATGATTTTCTTTGTAGCGGTGTTATTTGCAGGAATGACATCATTGATTAATCTTTATGAAGCGCCGATTGCTACCGTACAGGAAAAATTACATATAGGAAGAAAGCCAGCGTGTCTGGTTATTGCAGTGATTGGTATCGTTATGTCGCTGTTAATCCAGGGAATTGTATCTGGCTGGATGGACGTTCTTTCTATTTATATTTGCCCACTTGGAGCAGGTATTGCAGGAATTATGTTTTTCTGGATTGCGGGTGAAAAATATGTGGAAGTACAGGTCAATAAAGGAAGAGAAAATACATTTACAAAATTATATTTTCCGATATGTAAATATATTTATGTGCCAATCTGTATTTTAGTTCTTGTATTGGGAATTGCACTTGGCGGAATCGGATGATATAGAGATATAGATTATGAGAATATTATGAGAATATAGTAGAGAAATAAGTGTATGGGAAAGGTGCTGCAAGCACAAGTTATGGAGAGAAAGTGTGAGAAGGTTCAGTTATACAATTAAAGAAGAACAGGGAATTCATGCCCGTCCGGCTTCTTTTCTTATTCAGGAAGCCAGAACTTATGAAAGCCGTATTACTATTCGTGTAAAGGGAAAAGAAGCAGATGCATCCAATATTATTGCTGTAATGGCTTTAGATGTCGTATGTGGGCAGAGAGTGGAAGTAGAGATCTGTGGAACAGATGAAGGCGTGGCATATCGGGGAATGAAGAAATTTTTTGAAGAGAACTTATAAAACATTTTGATTTTGTTAGGAAAAACAGAAATAAAAATATAAGGAGAGATTTATGAATATTTTTGATGTGATCGGTCCGGTCATGGTTGGACCTTCTAGTTCCCATACGGCAGGAGCAGTAAGGATTGGATTTGTGGCGAGACAGCTTTTAGGAGAAGAGGTCAGAGAAGCAAAGATTTTATTATATGGTTCTTTTCTTGCAACAGGCAGGGGACATGGTACGGATAAAGCTTTGGTTGCGGGACTCCTTGGTATGAAACCAGATGATTACCGAATTCCATCAAGTATTGACATTGCGGAAGATAAGGGTATGAAGCTTTCTTTTGGGGAAGCGGTGTTAAAAGAAGCGCATCCGAATACGGCACAGCTTTATTTAAAAGGTGTTTCAGGCAAGACGCTAGAGCTTATCGGACAGTCACTTGGTGGCGGCCGGATCAATATTGCAGAGATTGATGGAATCGAGACGAATTTTTCAGGAGAGAATCCAACATTAATCGTACACAATCTTGACCAGCCGGGGCATGTATCGGAAGTCACCTCCATGCTTGCGCATAAGTCAGTGAATATTGCAACAATGCAGTTATACCGTTCTGCTAAGGGAGGAAAGGCCGTTATGGTTGTTGAATGTGATCAGGAAGTTCCAAGGGAAGGAATTCGTTGGTTAGAACGGGCAGAAGGCGTTCTTAAGGTGACGTATCTTGGAAAGGAAGAGGAAAAGTAAATGACGGAATATCACAGTATTCAAAGTTTATTAGATCTTTGTAAAGAGCAGGAAAAACAAGTATGGGAAGTTGTGCAGCAGGCCGATATGGAGGAGAGTGGCGCAACGGAAAAACAGGTTTTTGAGAAGATGCGTTTTATGTATAAGGCGATGCAGCAAGCAGATAAAGACTATGAAGCAGATTTGAAGTCTCAGAGTGGAATGGTTGGCGGTGACGGGGAAAAGATGCGTCAGTTTAATGCCAGTGGAAAGAATCTGTGCAGTGAGTATTCCAGTCTTGCAATGGAAAAAGCATTGAAGATGGGAGAATCGAATGCTTGTATGAAAAGAATCGTAGCAGCGCCTACCGCAGGTTCTTGTGGAGTGATTCCAGCAGTTCTTTTAAGTTATGAAGAGAGTAAAAATGCAGAGGAAGATGAATTGGTGAAGGCGCTTTTTGTTGCTTCCGGTATCGGAAAAGTTGTTGCGGAAAATGCATCGATTGCCGGAGCATTTGGCGGATGCCAGGCAGAAATCGGAACGGCAAGTGCGATGGCTGCCGGGGCATTGGCATATCTGCAAGGTGCAGATAATGAGCAGATTATGCAGGCGGCAACCTTCGCCCTAAAAAATATGCTTGGACTTGCATGTGATCCGGTTGGTGGTCTGGTAGAAGTTCCCTGTGTTAAAAGAAATGTAGCAGGAGTTGTGAATGCGATTTCAAGTGCTCAGCTTGCTCTTGCAGGTATTACCAGTGTGATCACTCCAGATGACACAATCGATAGTATGCGCCGTATAGGAAATGATCTTCCATCCTGCCTGAAAGAAACCAGTAAAGGTGGTCTTGCAGTAACAGAATCGGCAAAAAAGATTATGGAACGGTTTAAAACCTCATAAATAATCCCATAAAGGTAAGTAGTCCACATAAACAGTATACGACTTATTCTTCTGGTATAAACTCAGGATTGTTCAGAATGTCTTCTAGAGTGATGCCGTAGAAAAAGTCGTGTACCATAGAATCAAACTTCTTCCACATAGGCAGAGTACGGCACTGACCTGCTCTTGGACAGGCATCCGCATCTTTCATCAGGCAGGCAACCGGAGCAAGACTTCCTTCGGCTACTTCAAGAATCTCGCCAACGCTGTACTCGGCAGGAGTGCGGGTAAGCTGGTAGCCGCCGCCTTTGCCTCGAAGACCTTTTAACATCTTTTGTTTTACAAGAGACTTCAGTATACTTTCCAGATATTTATCTGAAATACTTTGTCTTTTTGCAATATCTTTAAGGGGAATATATCCCTCATTTCCATGCTCCGCTAAATCTAACATAACACGGAGTGCATAACGTCCTTTTGTAGAAATCATAAAAATCTCCTTTTGTCCTTAATATCATGAATATATTATAACATATTTTATCAAAGAGACGAAAAAAGAATTCCTTTCTATAGCAACTGTAAAGATATCGCTGCGTAGAAAATGCCTGATTGGCATTTTTACTTGCTCCCACATTACATTTGCTATAGAAAGGAATTCTTTTTTCTGTGTTTTGGCTCCAGAAGGAATGAATCCAATAGTCTTTGGGAGAGTTGAGGGGGAAGTCAATCCCCTATCTGATATAGCCTCCGGTAGGGCGCATATCGTAGCAAGAATAAGGGGCATTCTTGATTATTTTACAAGAGCAAAAAGTAAATTACCTGCGCCGCAAAGACACATAATTAGTATAGGATTTAGCTTCCATTTTCTAAGAGCAGCGAAGGCAGCAATAAAAAGTAAAAGTTCAACGATATTCACTGAGGAAATGCGTAAAGTCTGCCCAGAAAGAACAGCAGTCTGAAACATGGAAAATCCGGCGGCAGTAATGAGTGCCACAACGGCAGGCCGCAGACTGGAAAGAATATTACTGATTGCTGAAGTTTCTTTGTATTTACAATATACAAGTGCCAGAATAGATACCAGAATACAGGAAGGAAAAATCGAGCCGAAAGTAGCAGCAATCGCACCGGGAATTCCCGCAATCTGCAGACCGGTAAATGTGGCAGAATTGACACCGATTGGACCGGGTGTCATTTCTGCGATTGTGATAAGATTCGTGAATTCATTCATAGTAAGCCATCCATGAGTTTCTACAACCTGGCTTTGAATCAGCGGAATTGCAGCGTACCCACCGCCGACACTAAAAAGTCCGATCTGTACGAAACTCAGAAATAATTGTATATAAATCATAATTTCGTCTCCTGTAAGCATTTTGGTTTCTGTGTTTCCTTCTGTGTTTGTTTAAGAAAAAATGGTCTGCATTGATGCCATATAAACTGAATGATGCCGATACATGCGGCTATAAGAATAATATAAATAACATTTACTCCTAAGAAAAAGTCACATACAAAAGCAGCGGTCATGATAAAAATAGACAGGCTGCTTTTCTCTTTTAATACACTTTCTCCAAGGCTGCATGCGGCATCTAAAATAACAGCGGCAACACCAGCCTGCATTCCTTTTAATACGATAGCTACCCATACATTTGTTGAAAAAATGGCATAGAAAAAAGAAACGACAGACAAAATGATCATAGGTGGAAGAACCGTTCCGAGTGTTGCTACAAGCATTCCGGCAAGACCATATACATTCCACCCAACTAAAATAGCGGCATTTACAGCAATTGCTCCTGGACAGGACTGTGCCAAAGCCGTAAAATCAAGCATTTCCTGTTCATTGATCCAGTGTAGTTCATCTACGAATTTATGCTTCATAAAAGTGACGATGACAAAGCCGCCGCCAAATGTAAAAGCACTGATATAAAGTGTCGTAAGAAATAACACCCATAATTTGTGCGGTTTATTTTTCATAAAATCCCTCTTACTTTCTAGAGAGTGTTTGAAAAATTATTCCTGTAATCTGCACACCCTACTTTGCGGTATATTTTACAGAAAGTATTTTTCAAACATGCTCTAAAGATATTTAAAAATTAAGTCTTTTTACATTATTAATATATCACTTGCGAGATTATTTTAAAAATACTATAATTATAATAAAGTTCATAGATAAAAAACTATAAGTTAGAAATCGGATTTGAGAAAGGAGGAATAGCGTGTCTATTCGCCATTTTAGAATTTTTATCGCAGTAGCAGAAGAAGAAAACATTACAAAAGCAGCAAAAAAACTATATCTGACACAGCCAACGGTAAGTATTGCCATAAAAGAAATAGAAGAACATTATGGAGCAAGATTTTTTGAGAGAATTAATCAGAGGCTTCATATCACAGAAGAAGGAAAAAGATTTCTTGATTATGCAAAACACTTTATTGCGATGTATGATGAGATGGAAATTGCATTTAAAAATACAGACTTTACAGGGAGGCTTCGCATAGGAGCCAGTGTAAATATAGGAACATACTATATGCCAAGACTCATTCGGGAATTTCAGGATAGATATCCAGGAATTAAAGTACAGGTGAAAATAAATACAACCGCTGTTGTAGAAAAAGAATTGCTAGATGGAAAGCTGGATCTGGCGCTTGTAGGAGGAACAATACAGTCAGAACATATCGTTGCAGAGCCATTATTTTATGAAAAATATACCGCAATATGCGCGCCTGAGCACCCGATGGCAGGAAAAACAGTATTATTAGAAGAATTTATGAAAGAACCACTTTTATTCAGAGAAAAAAGTAGTGGCGCGTACGAAGTATTCCAAAGTGCAGTAAACCAGACCGGGCTTACCGTTATGCCTGTTTGGGAAAGCACATCCCAGACAACACTTATGGAAGCCGTTCATTACGGATTAGGAGTAACGATTCTGCCCGAACAGATGATAAAAAGAGAAGTCAGAGAGGGAAGATTAGCCCAGATTACATTCTCCGACTTCTCCTTTCAGAATACGATTCATATAGCGTATCATCATAGTAAATATTTGTCTCCATCAATAAAGAACTTCATCCTTCTGGTAAAAACTCTGGGCTTTTAATTCATTAGGGAGGAAACAGACGAAAAAAGAAATAATGCCATATCCCATCTGCTCTGTAGTCGCTGTGTTTAAGATGCTTATCCGCATCTTAAACACGCTCCGAAGCCGCATCTGGGATATGACATTATTTCTTTTTTCTGTGTTTTGGCTCCAGAAGGAATGAATTTAATAGTCTTTGGGAAAGATATGAGGAAGGGGACAGAAGGTTGTGCTTATTCTGATATTATTTCCATATATATTGAACTTTTTTCAAAGTTCGCTGATGATAAGATGATGCCGCAAGCTGTTACTGTACATGATAAATTTATCATTATATTGTTGCAATATATCATTTTTCTCTTCTGGACGCTATATCTTCCGAACAAGCAGTAGTCTTTTGATTTCTCCCCCTTATCCCTCCACAAAGACTATTGAATTCATTCCATGTGAAGCCAAAACACAGAAAATAAAAATAATAGACCATTGCAAATGTAATGTGAGAGCAAGTAAAAATGCCGAACAGGCATTTTCTACGTAGTGATATCTTTACATTTGCAATGGTCTATTATTTTTATTTTCGTCTGTTCCCCTAATGAATTAAATCGTTAGACAATATCTTTTCCACCTCGGTAACGGGTTTTTCAATTACCTCAGCGATTACTTCCAAAGAAATGCCCGCTTTATACATGCGTTGGGTGTGATTGATAGTTGCTTCGTTAAATCCTTCTCTTCGACCAGATTCTTTATGGTCTGTCCATGCGTTTCTCATGTTTATCGTCTCCTCCTTTTCTGGAATTGAAAAATGTAATCCTGTAAATGTGTTTATAATCTGTGCAGCAGTAACGGAAAAAGCAGAATAGTCTGAATCAGAAAGCAGCGTATCCATTTTTCTTTCGTCAGAAACTACTTTTAATATATGCATAAGCCGGCCAAATTCTGTATGGAATTTCGTGAAATCGGAAATATTATTGCATGATATTAAATGAAGTTTGTAATCTGGAAGAAATTTCTTAAGGGATTCATCTGCCTCAGAAAACATCTCCTGAAGGCTCTTTGCCGCATCCCATTCGTCATTACCAAAATATATGGTAACAGTAATAACTGGAATAAGGCGATCCTCTGGATGCCACCCTGATAAAAATTCCTCTGTAGTTTCTTTAAAACCAGAGTTTTGCTTTCGTACTTTTCTATATTGCTTTGTTTTTTCATTTATCTGTGCGGAATAATTAATCGCATCATAGAGCATATTTCTGACAGGCATTGCGTAATGGATATGAGATTGATTCTCAATTCCAAACAGTACATAAAGTGTATTTTTATATTCTTTAGTAATACAGCCTTTTAAAATATCTCGAAATTTCTGTATGGTAGCTAATTCTCCGCGCTTACCAAGTGGAAGGGTAATTTCAGAAGTATCTCGTTCAATTAAATTATCTGGAAGTATTCTTTGCTGTCCATCGTAAATAAGATAATTAAAAATATCAGCAAAAATCTCATTATTGGACAAATATTCTTTCGTAAGTGCATCAGCTTGTCTCATAACACTCACCTCGAAATATAAATTATTTTGTCTGAATATATGATACATTAAAATTAACATAAAATCAACAAATTTCCAAAAAATAACATGAAAAAATTGGAGGTAGAGAGACTATTGCATTCATTCCTTCTGGAGCCAAAACACAGAAAATAAAAATAATAGACCATTGCAAATGTAATGTGAGAGCAAGTAAAAATGACGAACAGGCATTTTCTACGCAGTGATATCTTTACAGTTGCAATGGTCTATTATTTTTATTTTCGTCTATTTCCTCTCTTTGGGGAGCGTCAGCATAGTCTTGACGGCCTTAAATCACCATTTTTCAAAAAAATTTACCTCTCAAAAACCGCATATTTCCGCCGTATTTGCAGGTTTTTTAAAATTGTTCTAAAATAAATCCCTATAAACCTATTTACAAAGTAGGTTAATAGTGATATTATCATAGCCATGAGATACATGAAAGAAATAAATCAATAAAAAATGAGATTTTAGAATAAGGAGGAACAAAGCAATGGCTAACATTTATAAAGGTACATTAGGACTGATCGGAAACACACCTCTTGTTGAGGTTACGAACATTGAAAAAGAATTAGGACTGAAAGCAAGAGTTTTAGTGAAGCTTGAATATTTTAATCCGGCAGGAAGTGTTAAGGATAGAATTGCAAAAGCGATGATTGAGGATGCTGAGAAGAAAGGAATTTTAAAAGAAGGTTCCGTAATCATTGAGCCGACATCCGGTAACACAGGAATCGGTCTTGCCTCTATCGCAGCAGCAAAAGGATACAGAATCATTCTTACAATGCCAGAGACAATGAGTGTTGAGCGAAGAAATATTTTAAAAGCTTACGGTGCTGAGATTGTTCTTACAAGTGGAGCGAAAGGAATGAAGGGTGCTATCGCAAAGGCAAATGAACTTGCTGAAGAGATTTCAGACAGCTTTATTCCAGGACAGTTTGTAAATCCTGCCAATCCTGCAATCCATAAAGCAACAACTGGTCCTGAGATTTGGAACGATACGGACGGAGAAGTTGATATCTTTATCGCAGGTGTTGGTACAGGCGGAACTTTAACGGGTACAGGACAGTACTTAAAAGAGCAGAAACCAGAAGTTAAGATTGTTGCATTAGAGCCGGACAGCTCACCGGTTTTATCAGAAGGTAAGGCAGGTCCACATAAGATTCAGGGTATCGGAGCAGGGTTTGTACCGGATGTATTAGACACAAAGGTTTACGATGAAATCTTTAGAGCAGAGAATGATGATGCCTTTGAAACAGCAAAACTTTTAGCAAAGAAAGAAGGAATTTTAGTTGGTATTTCTTCAGGAGCATCTTTACATGCAGCGATTGAATATGCGAAGAAGCCGGAGAATGAAGGTAAGACAATCGTAGCACTTCTTCCGGATACAGGAGACAGATATTACTCTACAGCATTATTTACTGAATAATTTATAGAAAAGAAAGGTGACAATCAATGAATCTTTCGAAGAAAAGCAGGTATGGGATTACCGCATTGATTGATCTGGCAGTATATGCCAGAAATCAATGTGTACAATTAAGTAGTATCGCAGAACGCAATAAGATATCTGTAAAGTATCTGGAACAGATTTTTTCCGGTTTAAGAAGAGCAGGGCTGGTAAAAAGTATAAAGGGACCACAGGGCGGTTATCTTTTAGCTAAAAGTCCGGAAAGCATTACCGTAGCAGATGTGATCTATGCGTTAGATGGAAGCTATCTTCTGGAAGATGAAAGAAGCGTGGTAAGTGGAGCAGATGAAAAGGGAATATCGACAGCGATACAGAAACTTCTGATCGAGCAGATGAATGATCAGACAGATAAGTTATTAAAACAGTTAACATTAAAAACACTGGTGGATTCTTCTTTGGAGTACAGTCAGAGTGGACAGGAAATGTATTACATTTAGATTAGAATCAGATTTTTAGATTAGTTAGATTAGATAAATTAGATAGATAAAATCAGATAAGAATTTTAGATACTCAAGAGGGTAGACATGAAGACAAAGAGATTAGAGACAGATGTGTTAATCATCGGTGGAGGAACAGCAGGCTGCTTTGCTGCCTATACTTTGGGAAAAGAAGCAGGGGTAAGTGTTCTCATAGCGGAAAAAGCGAATATTAAGAGAAGCGGCTGTCTGGCAGCTGGTGTTAACGCCTTAAATGCCTATATTACGGAGGGGCATGTGCCTCAGGACTATGTGGATTATGCGAAAAAGGATGCGCATGGAATTGTCAGAGAGGACTTGCTTTTATCTATGTCCGAGCGACTGAATCATGTAACGAAAGTTCTCGATGATCTGGGACTGGTTATTCTGAAAGATGAGAATGGAAAATACGTTGCAAGAGGGAATCGAAATATAAAGATTAACGGTGAGAATATTAAGCCTCTCTTAGCCGAAGCGGCAATGGCGCAGGAGAATGTTACTGTGCTTGAGAGGGTGAATATCACAGATTATATAATAGAAGAGAATGAAGTAAAAGGAGCCTGGGGCTTTAATATAGAAGAGAATGTTTTCTATGATATCCGAGCAAAAGCTATTCTTTGTGCGACTGGCGGAGCAGCAGGGCTTTACCGTCCGAATAATCCCGGATTTTCAAGACATAAAATGTGGTATTCCCCATTTAATACTGGAGCTGGATTTGCAATGGGAATTTTAGCCGGAGCGGAAATGACAACTTTTGAAATGCGGTTTATTGCTCTTAGATGTAAAGATACGATTGCACCGGTCGGAACGATCGCACAGGGAGTTGGAGCAAAGCAGATGAATGCTCATGGCGAGATTTATGAGACAAAGTATGGTCTTACAACTTCTCAACGTTTATATGGAACTGTAACAGAGAACAGAGAAGGACGAGGTCCTTGTTATTTAAAAACGGATGAGATCAGTGCAGCGCAGGAACAGGATTTATATAGAGCCTACCTTAACATGGCACCGAGCCAGACTTTGAAATGGCTGGAAGGTTCGAGAGGTCCGGCAAGTGAAAATGTTGAGATTGAAGGTACAGAACCTTACATCGTCGGCGGTCATACTGCAAGCGGCTATTGGGTAGATAATGGCAGACGAACAACAGTGAAAGGTTTATTTGCAGCAGGCGATGTTGCAGGAGGCTGTCCACAGAAATATGTAACCGGGGCATTAGCAGAAGGTGAGATTGCAGCAGAATCCATGATAGAGTATGTAAAAGCTTTAAAAGAAAAGAACAAAGCGGTTAAGGAAGATGCTGCTGTACATAAAACAGAAACAATGATAGATACTGCTGCTGCATTAAAGAAAAAAGAGTATGAATCTCATTTAATCGCACAAGAAAATGACAGCGAAGATACATTTTTCATTACGGCAGAGCAGCTTGAAGAAGCTATGCAGAAGGTTATGGATCAGTATGCCGGAGGAATTGCTACAGATTATCAGTACAATGAAGAAAGACTGGTAATCGGCAAAAAGCGAATTGGTGAGCTTCTTGGAATGGTTGATGAACTTAAAGCAAAAGATATGTTTGAGTTAAAAGATATCTACGAAGTAAGAGAAAGGTTGATCGTGTGCCAGACTTTAATTGAACATTTACGGGCAAGAAAAGAGACAAGGTGGCACAGTTTCGGAGAGAATACCGATTATCCGGAAGAAAGCAGCAAGTGGCTTAAATATGTGAATTCAAAAAGAAAGCCAGATGGCGAGACAGAAATCATTTTCAGAGAACTGGTGACAGGAGGAAAGGTATATGAGTGTACGGATTTTACAGAATAAATGTGTGGGATGCGGAAGATGCCTTTCTGTCTGTCCCGGAAATCTCTTAAAAAAAGGTGAGGATGGCAAAGTACATATCCGCAATATCAGAGACTGCTGGGGATGTACCGCCTGTTTAAAAGAATGTCACACCGGAGCGATTTTATATTTTCTTGGTGCCGACATGGGAGGCATGGGATCCATGCTTTCTGTAAAAGAAAAAGGTGATGTTCGTGTGTGGAGGGTTGACAGCCCGGACGGACAGACAAAGACCATTGAGATTAACATGAAGGATTCTAATAAATATTAGTATAGAAAACATTTATAAAAAGGAGGAAATGAGATGGGAACATTATCACATCTTGATGAACTGGAAGCAGAAGCAATATACATAATGAGAGAAGTGGCAGCAGAATGTGAGAAGCCAGTTATGCTGTATTCGATCGGAAAGGATAGTTCCGTAATGCTGCATCTGGCAATGAAAGCCTTTTACCCGGAAAAACCGCCGTTCCCATTTATGCATATCGATACAACATGGAAATTCAAAGAAATGATCGAATTTAGAGATAAGATTGCAAAAGAAAAAGGAATTGACATGATTGTATACACGAATGAAGAAGGTGTAAAACAGGGAATTAATCCATTTGATCATGGTTCAGCCTACACAGATATCATGAAGACACAGGCATTAAAACAGGCACTCACAAAATACGGATTTACCGCAGCATTTGGCGGCGGCCGTCGTGATGAAGAAAAATCAAGAGCCAAAGAGAGAATTTTCTCCTTTAGAAATAAAGAACAGGCATGGGATCCTAAGAACCAGCGCCCGGAAGTGTGGAAGTTATATAATACACAGATTAAGCAGGGCGAAAGTATTCGAGTATTCCCGATTTCTAACTGGACAGAGAAAGATATCTGGCAGTATATCAAACGTGAAAATATTGAAATCGTGCCACTTTATTATGCAGCTGAACGTCCGGTAGTAGAGCGTGACGGCAATATTATCATGGTAGATGATGACAGAATGAAGCTTCGTCCAGGTGAAAAGATTGAACATAAGAGCGTAAGATTCCGTACTCTTGGATGTTACCCGTTAACAGGTGGTATTGAATCTACAGCGCATACATTAGACGAGATTATTGATGAGACACTTAGCGCAGTAGATTCCGAGAGAACCAGTCGTGTTATTGACCATGACGGCGGAGCAGCCAGCATGGAAAGAAGAAAGAAAGAGGGGTACTTCTAAGATGAAAGGATTATTAAAATTTATTACATGCGGAAGCGTGGATGACGGAAAATCAACATTGATCGGACATATCCTGTATGATTCCAAGCTTCTTTATACAGATCAGGAAAAAGCACTTGAACTTGACTCAAAAGTGGGAAGTCGTGGTGGAAAAATAGACTATTCTTTACTGCTTGATGGATTAATGGCAGAAAGAGAACAGGGTATCACAATTGATGTAGCTTACAGATATTTTACGACAGATAATCGAAGCTTCATCGTAGCAGATACTCCAGGACATGAAGAATATACAAGAAACATGGCAGTAGGTGCATCTTTTGCAGACTTAGCCGTTATTCTTCTTGATGCAACGCAGGGTGTGCTCGTACAGACAAGACGTCACGCAAGAATCTGTGCATTAATGGGAATTAAATATTTTATTTTTGCTGTAAACAAGATGGATCTTGCGAAATACAGTGAAGAGAGATTCCGTGAAATTGAAAAACAGATTGAAGCATTAAAAGCAGAACTTGGACTGGAAAATGTATATATCGTTCCGGTATCCGCTACAGAAGGTGATAACGTAACAAAAGCGTCTGACAACATGAACTGGTATGAAGGAAAACCAATCCTCTCTATTTTAGAGCAGGTTGATATTGATGAGAATCAGGAAGAAGGTTTCTATCTTCCGGTACAGAGAGTATGTCGTCCAAATCATCAGTTCCGCGGATTCCAAGGACAGATTGAAAGTGGAAGCATCAAGGTAGGCGATGAAATTACTGCATTGCCAAGTATGGAAAAAGCACACGTTAAGTCCATTCACGTAACAGACAAAGAGGTACAATCTGCAGAAAAAGGACAGCCAGTAACGATTCAGCTTGACAGAGAAGTAGATGTATCAAGAGGGTGTGTATTATCCGCAGGTGCAGGAGAAAAAGTAACTTCTTCCGTAGAAGCAACGTTGCTTTGGATGGATGATGATAAACTGGAAAGTGGAAAAAATTATTTTGTAAAATTAGGAACCAGATTAGTACCTGGTATCGTTTCAAAAATCCTTTACTCTATCGATGTAAATACAGGCGAACAGAAACCAGCCGATTCTTTAGGAAAGAATGAGATTGCAGAATGTGAGATTACATTTGTCGATCGTGTTGTGGCTGATGAGTTTAGCAAACATAAGACATTAGGAGAATTAATCCTGATCGACCGAGTAACAAACATGACTTCTGCCTGCGGTGTTGTAACGGAAGTAAAAGAAGATGGCCAGGAAGCAGGAAAGAAAGCAGATCAGCTTCGTGCTGTAATTAAAGGACAAAGAGCAGCAACAATTCCATTTGATCTTTCAGATGAGAATATCACAAGAAGCTTTGTAGAACAGGTAGAAAAAGAACTGACATTAGGTGGAAGACATACATACCTCTATGCACCAAAGGATGATGAGCCGGTAGGACTTGTCGTAAGACACTTAAACAGAGCTGGTATTATCGTATTACTTGTTCTGAACAAAGACTTAAAAAATAAAGAAGAAATAAAAGGCTCCTTAGCAAAATACAGCAAGTATATCAAGCACTGGGAAGAAGGAGAAAAAGGAGATGTGGACAGTACAGTACAGACAATCCGTAAACTTACAGAATATGCGGAAGATGTCTACGGTGTTGCGAGCCATATCTAAAAGGAGAGACGAAAATGAAGTTTAATACAAAGCTTCTTCATGGCAAAGCAGGAAGAAATACGCTGGATGGAGCAACGCTTCCGGGAATCAGTCAGGTAAGTGCTTTTTATTATGATTCTGCAGAGCATCTTGAAAAAGTATTTGGAAACAAAGCACCAGGATTTGCCTATACAAGAATCGGTAATCCGACAGTTGCAGCATTTGAACAGAGAATCAATGAAGTGGAAGGAGGTACAGGCGCTGTTGCCTGTGCTTCCGGAATGGCAGCCATCACCGTAGCACTGTTAAATGTATTAAGTGCTGGAGATGAAATCATTGCAGGAAGCGGATTATTCGGAGGAACCATCGACTTATTCAAGGATTTAGAAGCGTTTGGTATTACGACACATTTCATTCCACATATTACCGTGGAAGACATCAAACCGGTTTTAAATCAAAACATCAAAGCAGTTTTTGGAGAGATTATAGGTAATCCGGGGCTTGATGTTGTAAATATTAAAGAAGTATCTGATTTCCTTCATGAAAATGGCGTACCATTTATTGTGGATGCAACGACAGCGACCCCTTATCTTATAAATGCATTAGCAGCCGGAGCCGATATTGTCATACATTCCAGTTCCAAATATATCAATGGAAGCGGAAATGCAATCAGTGGAATTATTGTGGACGGTGGAAAGTTTCAATGGGATAAAGAGAGATATCCTGCGATGAAAGAATATAGCAAATACGGAAAGTTTGCCTACACAGCAAGACTTCGAAACGATGTGTGGAGAAATATGGGTGGGTGTCTCGCGCCAATGAACGCTTACCTTAATATTTTAGGGCTTGAAACACTTGGTATTCGAATGAAAGCACTTTGTAACAATGCATTGACACTTGCAAAGACATTAGAAAAACTTCCGGGAATTACAGTAAACTACCCAGGATTAGAGAGCAGTCCGTATAAAACACTTGTCGATGAACAGTTCGGAGGACTTGGAGGTGCCATCCTCACAATCCGGGCAGGTTCCAGAGAAAATGCATTTAAATTAATTAATTCTTTAAAGTATGCCTTGATAGCCACTAATATCGGTGATTTAAGAACACTCGTCATTCATCCGGCATCGACTATTTATTTACATAGCACACAGGAAGAACAGGAACATGCAGGTGTGTATGATGATACGATCCGTATTAGTGTCGGACTTGAAGATGTCGAAGATTTGATTGAAGACTTTACACAGGCTGTAAAAAATATATAATAATCATTAGAAACAAAAAACAGGGTATTTCATTTAATTACAGGAGGATAACATGGCAGTAGATTATGCAACCTTGAAAAAGGGCGGATTTATGCGTCAGAAACAGAAAAATAATTTTTCTTTAAGACTTCGTACAGTCGGCGGACATATGAGTGCAGAGCAGCTTGCAAAAGTTGCCGAAGTGGCAGAAAAATACGGGGAAGGATATGTACATTTAACATCCAGACAGGGTGTGGAGATTCCTTTTATTAAACTAGATCAGATTGAAGAAGTAAAAAATGCATTAGCAGAAGGCGATGTTGTTCCGGGTGTATGCGGACCTCGTGTAAGAACCGTTACTGCCTGTCAAGGAGCGGCAATCTGTCAGAGCGGATGTATTGATACCTACACACTGGCAAAAGAACTGGATGAAAGATACTTTGGATATGAACTTCCGCATAAGTTTAAATTTGGTATTACAGGATGCCAGAATAACTGCTTAAAAGCAGAGGAAAATGATGTAGGAATCAAAGGTGGAATGCAGGTTGCATGGGTAGAAGATAAATGTATCCAGTGTGGTGTCTGTGTAAAAGCATGTCGAAATGAGGCAATTACTTTAGAAGATGGAAAAATCAGTATCAACACAGGAAAATGTAACTACTGTGGACGATGTGTAAAGTCTTGTCCGGTAGATGCATACGATGCACAGCCAGGATATATTGTTTCTTTCGGTGGAACATTTGGAAATCATATCAGCAAAGGCGAGACAATTATTCCATTTATCGAAAGCCACGAAAAATTATTAAAAGTATGTGATGCCGCATTAAAATTCTTTGAACAGAATGGAAAAGCAGGAGAGCGACTTAAATTCACGATTGACCGTACAGGAAAAGAGGCGTTTGAAAAAGCAATTAAGGAGGCCTATGAAAATGAGTGAAATGCATTTTGATGAACAGGTGGATATTACAGATGTTGTATGTCCTGTTACCTTTGTAAAAGCAAAAGTAGCATTAGAAGAAATGGATGAAGGACAGGTTTTAGCCGTAAAAATGAATGATGGCGAGCCAGTACAGAATGTTCCAAGAAGTATCAAAGAAGAAGGACATCAGATTTTAAAATTAAATACAAATGATGACGGAACATATACTTTATTCGTAAAGAAAGTTGGAGAATAAAGTTACATATAGGAAGTTAAAAGAATAAAACAGGAAAATCCCAAGCAGGAGAACAGTTATGGCAGAAAGATTAAATAAGGACAGCTTTCAGGAAAAGGTGTTAAATGCACCGGGACTCGCAATCGCAGACTTCTACTCTGACAGTTGTATTCCATGCAAAAAGTTATCTCCGATACTTGCAGATTTGGACGAAAAATATCCAGACGTATACATCGGAAAAGTAAATATTGTTTATGAGCAGGAACTCATCGAAGAGTACAGCGTTATGTCCTCTCCAGTACTTATTTTCTTCAAAAACGGAGAAGAGGTAGATCGAATTACAGGGGCTGTAAGTAAATATAAAATCGAAGAAGCGATTGAAAAGAATAAGTAGTAAAGCATATAACAAAAACTGATAAAAGGCAGAACAAAACATATTTATAAAATTAGATATAAAGTCATGTATAGCAATTTGCATATATTTACAAAGTGATTGTAAAGACATATATAATAAATTGAATATAAAAGTTTAAGGTAAGGCCGATATAATAAGACAGATATGATTTTAGAAATATAAAACAGACATAAATGGAGGATAGAATCGTGAAAATCACAGTTGCCGGAAAAGTAAAAGAATATGAAGACGGATTAAATGTCACACAGCTTATTGAAAAGGAAAATGTAGAGACACCGGAATACGTTACCGTGTCTGTAAATGATGAATTCATTGAAAAAGCAGATTTTGACAAAGCTTTAAAAGATGGTGACGAAGTTGAATTCCTGTATTTCATGGGAGGTGGAAGATAATGCTATCAAACGAGCAGCTTGAACGCTACTCCCGTCATATTATCCTGAAGGAAGTTGGCGCAAAAGGACAGAAGAAATTATTAAATGCCAAAGTCTTAATTATCGGAGCCGGTGGACTTGGCGCACCAGCCGCAATGTATTTAGCAGCAGCCGGTGTTGGAACAATCGGAATCGCAGATGCAGACGAAGTAGATTTATCTAACTTACAAAGACAGATCATTCATTCAACACAGGACGTAGGTAAGGCAAAAGTACAGTCTGCAAAAGAAACAATGGAAGCCATTAATCCAGATGTAAAAGTAATTACATATCGTACATTCGTTGATTCAGAATCCATCATGGACTTAATCAAAGACTATGATTTTATCATCGATGGAACAGACAATTTCCCTGCAAAATTCCTGATTAACGATGCCTGCGTAATGGCAAAGAAACCATTTTCCCATGCCGGAATCATTCGTTTCAAAGGTCAGCTCATGACTTACGTGCCGGGAGAAGGTCCATGTTATCGTTGTGTATTCAAAAATCCGCTGCCAAAGGATGCAGTACCAACCTGTAAACAGGCCGGTGTGATCGGTGCAATGGGTGGAGTGATCGGAAGTCTTCAGGCAATGGAAGCAATCAAATACATTCTTGGAGTTGGAGACTTACTGACAGGATATCTCTTAACTTATGATGCATTAAAGATGGAATTTAGAAAGATTAAACTTCCATCACATACAAAAGATTGCGCTGTATGTGGTGAACATCCGACAATCACAGAGCTTATCGATTATGAACAGACAGAATGTGAGGGAATCTAATCATGCAGGTAAAGCTTAAAAAAGAAGACTTTCAGGCAATGGCAGCCCATGCCATTGCCCACCTGCCGGAAGAAGCCTGCGGACTCATCGCCGGCGAAAAATCCGACACAGAACGAGTAATAAAAAAAGTATATTACCTTACAAATATTGACCATACAAATGAACATTTCTCTTTAGATCCAAAAGAGCAGCTTGCAGCGATCAAAGACATGAGAAAGAACGGCTTAGAACCACTTGGAAACTGGCACTCCCATCCAGAAACACCAGCAAGACCGTCACAGGAAGATATCCGCCTTGCCTTTGATTCTGAAGCAAGTTATCTTATTATGTCCCTGATGGATCAGGAAAATCCTGTAATCCATGCTTTCCGAGTAAGAGAGGGACAGGTATCTAAGGATGAGATTGTAACTATTTAATTCATTTAGAGAAAACAGACGAAAAAAGAAATACTGCCCTATCCCATCTGCTCTGTAGTCGCTGGGTTTAAGATGCTCATCCGCATCTTAAACCCACTCCGAAGCCGCATCTGGGATAGGGCAGTATTTCTTTTTTCTGTGTTTTGGCTCCAGAAGGAATGAATACAATCGTCTTTGGGAGAGAGAAGGGGGAGAGGTCAGAAGACTACTGCTTGTTCGGAAGATGTATCGTCAGATTCATTAGGAGAAAACAGACGAAAAAAAGAAACAATGTCATATCCCATCTGCTCTGTAATCGCTGTGTTTAAGATGCTCATCCGCATCTTAAACACGCTCCGAAGCCGCATCTGGGATAGGGCAGTATTTCTTTTTATTTTCGTCTGTTTCCTCAAATGAATCAAATAGTAAAAAAGTTCTTTACTTTTTATGTGATTTTGGATACATTATTAATAGAGATACCATCTTAACCTATCTATCTTAAGTTAAGTATTGCGGCATTATAAGATAGAAGTATTGTTAAGTAAGAAAAAATTGGAGGAGGAATATTTGAATGAGGGCATTATCAGAAAAACGCCTCAGTGATTACATGGCACAACAGATTGCTGATGAGATTCTTTCCGGTCGGATTGCTGGAGGGACGCAGTTAAAGCAGGAAGAACTGGCAGAAATGTTTGGAACTTCGAGAATTCCAATCAGAGAAGCATTTCAGGTATTAGAGGGACAGGGGCTGATTGTCCGTCTGGCTACAAGAAGAATTTATGCAGTAGAATTATCGGAAGAGCAGATTCAGATTATTTATGAAATGATAGGGGATATTTTAAAGAAAGCGGTAAAGAATTTGGAGAATGAAGATAAAGTAAAAGAAGCAATAATGATTCTTTCTTCATCTTTATCTACATCGAAACGTTTTGATGAGGTAGTATTAGAATGTACGGATAATGCCTATTTTTCTAAATTGCTCTATACTGCTTCGGAGTGCTATATTCGTTTTGCCGTATCCTGTGGAGCCAATGAGCAGGAAAGCAAATGCAGAGAAGAGATGAAACAGATTATTTTAGAAGAAAATGGTGCGAATCTCGACAGTATTTCTGGAAGAAAGAAAATATTCAAAAAAATAGATGCATGGATGAAGGCGCTTGCAGATAACGTAAATGCAGAGAGGGGAAAGAATAAATGATGGGATTAAGACCAATTAAGATGCCGTCAGCAAAAGAGCGAGTAGCGGCAGAACTTAGAAAGGCGATATTGTCAAGGCAGATGAAAGAAGGCGAAGTGCTTTCACTTGAAAGCGTGGCATCGCAGCTTAATGTATCTGCGATGCCGGTAAGAGAAGCTTTTCAGATTCTTGCCCGCGATGGATTGATTCAGCTTCGGAAAAATAAAGCAGCAGTTGTTCTTGGTGTAACAGAAACTTATATTAAAGAACATTATCAGCTTCGTGCAATCTTAGAGGGAGCGGCAGCTCGCCTTTGTGCAGCACCAGAAACAGATATTTCGGAACTTGAAGAAATATATCAAGATTCCTGTAAGGTATTAGAGAATAAAGACTTTTCACGCTACACAGATATTAATAGGGAATTTCATAATGAAATCTGGACAGCTGCAGGAAATGGAAAAATGAAAAACATGATCTCCGAACTTTGGAATGGACTTTCTATGGGTAATATGGTTTCTGAAGAAGACTATGCCAAAGTTTCTGTAAAAGAACATGGAGAAATTTTAGAAGCAATCAAAGCACATGATGGAGATGCAGCAGAAGCAGCTATGAAGGAACATATAATGCGAAGCAGAGATGATATGCTGACTTATTATAATTAGTTTGCCACAGGCAAGTAGACAGCTCCCTGAAAGATAAATAGACCACAAATATGGTCTATTTATCTTTCAGGGAGCTGTCTTTGACTGGTTTGGGAGGCTAATTATATTTCAATCCTACAAATCTATTTAGTGAATTAACTTAGAAACTTGAAACTTCTGGATAATCATAACTATTTTTGTAACTATATTCAGGAGAGCAGTCAATATTTCCATTATTCCATGTAATAACGCCATATTCTATTACCGGATTTTTGAAAATCTTATCATCTTTTAATGGTTCATATACTGGTCCTGTTAATATAGTGGCATCAAATAACTTTGTTTCGCCGTTAGAAAATGTAATTAACATTATCATGTCATCTAAGGGTTTTACTTTTGTTATTTCCAGACTTTCTGTTGGTTCTCCAGCATATACAATTCCGTCCATAATATACATATGGTTTCTTCTCCAATCTTTTAGATTATATTTTTATTTGTATAAATATTATATCAGTTCTTTATTCGGCAATACAAGCATTAACTAAGATATTTTCTTCAGTGCATTCTGCACAAAAAAATAGTCACAACTTTATTGTATTTGCCGAAATGATGCAAAAGGAGCAAAAAACAGTTGACTTTTTCTCAATAAAGGTATATCTTGAAATCAGGATTTGGATACAAAATCAAATATCAAAAATCATAAATCAGAAATGTAAAAGCAAAACATCAAGTAAAGAAATTGGGATTTTCATTTGCTGGGTATGGGAGGCTGGAAAGGGTAAGAGGATTTATGATAAAAGCAAAACGTAAGACGAATCTAACAAATGAGGAGGTAAAGAGATGAGTCAGATAACAATCACGTTACTTTTCTTGCTGTTCGCGATTGTCATGTTTATGTGGGAGAAGATTCCACTGGGACTGACATCCATGATTGTATGTGTCGGACTGGTAGTTACCGGTGTACTTGAATGGCAGACAGCGTTCGCAGGATTTATCGACAGCAACGTTATCTTGTTTGTAGCAATGTTTATCGTAGGAGGGGCATTGTTTGAAACAGGAATGGCCAACAAGATTGGCGGAATTGTTACTCATTTTGCAAAGACAGAAAGACAGCTTATCGTAGCTATCATGGTTATCGTAGGTGTGATGAGTGGATTTCTTTCAAACACAGGAACAGCAGCAATCCTGATTCCAGTAGTTATCGGAATCGCAGCGAAGTCAGGGTATTCCCGTTCAAGACTGTTAATGCCTTTGGTTTTTGCAGCAGCGATGGGAGGTAACCTCACATTGATTGGTGCTCCTGGAAATATGATTGCGCAGTCAGGTATGGAAGGAATTGGTCTTAAGTTTGGATTCTTTGATTATGCCAAAGTTGGTGTTCCGATTTTAATTGTAGGAATTATTTACTTTGCATTTATCGGATACAAGTTTCTTCCGAATAAAGAAGGAAGCGACGAAGGAATCTTTGATGAGTCAAAGGATTTTAGCCATGTACCAAAGTGGAAACAGTACCTTTCCTTAGTAATTCTGCTACTCACCTTAGTAGGAATGATATTTGAGGAACAGCTTGGTATCAAGCTTTGTGTCATCGGATGTATTGGAGCGTTAGCTTTAATGGTTACAGGAGTAATCAGTGAGAAAGATGCACTGGCATCTATTGATTTAAAAACAATTTTCCTTTTTGGAGGAACGCTTTCTTTAGCAGCTGCATTAGAGCAAACAGGAGCAGGAGAACTTATTGCAGAAAAGGTAATCGGAATGCTTGGCGATAACCCATCTCCATATGTACTTACATTTGTAATCTTTATGCTCTGCTGTGTAATGACGAACTTCATGTCCAACACAGCGACAACAGCCCTGATGGTTCCAATTGGAATTTCCATTGCACAGGGAATGGGTGCAGATCCAAGTGCCGTATTGATGGCATGTGTCATTGGTGGTTCCTGTGCATATGCAACACCAATCGGAATGCCGGCTAACACAATGGTTGTAACAGCAGGTGGCTATACATTTAAAGATTATGCCAAAGCTGGTGTGCCAATGATTTTAGTGGCAACGGTAGTAAGTATGATACTTCTTCCGATTTTCTATCCATTTTTCCCAGGATAGAGAGTCGGTTAAGCAGGCCGGGTTGCTCCGGCCGAATAAATTAAAGCAGAACTTATTAATGAAAATGTATACGGTTAATCTTTCATTCATTCACATATTTAAATCCCGCTGACCGTCGGGTAAATTAACAGGAGGATTTCTAAATGTCTAAAGAAGAACAGGTAACACAACTTACGGAACATATGGCTAAGTTTATTGCTCATGTTGCAAAGAAACTTCCAGATGATGTTATTGCAAAACTGGAGGAGCTTCGTGATAAAGAAGACAGCCCTCTTTCCAAAACAATCTATGATACTATGTTTAAAAATCAGGAACTGGCGGTAAAGCTGAATCGTCCAAGTTGTCAGGATACCGGAGTATTACAGTTCTGGGTAAAATGTGGTACAAAGTTCCCATTAATCGGAGAGCTTGAAGCACTATTAAAAGATGCTGTTGTAAAAGCAACATTTGAAGCACCACTTCGTCATAACAGTGTAGAAACATTTGATGAGTACAATACAGGTAAGAATGTTGGAAAAGGAACACCAACTGTATTCTGGGACATCGTTCCTGACTCAGACGAATGTGAAATTTACACATACATGGCTGGTGGCGGATGCACCCTTCCAGGAAAAGCAATGGTTCTTATGCCAGGTGAAGGATACGAAGGAGTAACAAAGTTCGTTATGGATGTTATGACAACATACGGATTAAATGCCTGTCCTCCATTATTAGTAGGTGTAGGTGTAGCAACTTCTGTAGAAACAGCAGCCCTTCTTTCTAAAAAGGCTTTAATGCGTCCAATCGGTTCTCACAATGATAATGAGAGAGCAGCTAAGATGGAAGCATTATTAGAAGACGGAATTAATGCTATCGGATTAGGACCTCAGGGTATGGGTGGAAAATACTCCGTAATGGGAGTAAATATCGAAAATACAGCCCGTCATCCATCCGCAATCGGTGTAGCCGTAAACGTAGGATGCTGGAGTCACAGAAGAGGACACATTGTATTTGACAAGGATTTAAATTATAAAATT
The DNA here is from genome assembly GCF_900209925.1 of Anaerobutyricum hallii. NCBI lineage: Bacteria > Bacillati > Bacillota > Clostridia > Lachnospirales > Lachnospiraceae > Anaerobutyricum > Anaerobutyricum hallii. The sequence continues at coordinate 584,395 of NZ_LT907978.1, forward strand.
ACAACACATACGGGGGTAGAGTTATAATGGTAGAAGTAAAAGATGGAAAAAAGATTTTAACAACACCAATTTCAGCAGAAGATTTAAAAGGCATTAAAATCGGAGATATCATTTATTTAAATGGAAGCATGACAACCTGTCGTGATGTAGCTCACCGTCGTTTAGTAGAAGAAGGAAGAGAACTTCCTGTAGATGTAAGAAATAATGCTATTTTCCATGCAGGACCAATTATCCGTCCTTTAGAAAATGATAAGTTTCAGATGGTATCCGTAGGACCAACAACCAGTATGCGTATGGAAAAATTTGAATATGAATTCGTGAAAGAAACTGGTGTACGTGTGATCATCGGAAAAGGTGGTATGAAAGAAAATACAGAACGTGCCTGCAAAGACTTTGGAGCAATCCACTGTGTATTCCCAGCAGGAAACGCTGTAGTAGCCGCAACAGAAGTAGAAGAAATCGTAAGAGCAGAATGGCGTGATCTTGGAATGCCAGAAACCTTATGGAACTGCCGCGTAAAAGAATTTGGCCCTTTAATCGTATCCATCGATCCAGAAGGAAACAACTTCTTTGAGCAGCAGAAAGTAGAATATAACAAACGTAAAGATGAACAGATTGAGAAAATCTCCGCACAGGTAGGATTCATTAAATAAATTCAATAAACTATCAACAAACCAGAATATATTTGGAAAATTATTACTGTGATATGAACACCTCGATTTATAATATATTTACAGAAAACATTTTTCAAATACATTTTAATGAATTATAGGATATTGTGCAAAGAATCCGAAATCTGGAAATTTGAATATATGTCGGCAGGCAGGCCCAAACCTGCCGGCATATAAAGATGATACAAGATAATCAAGATTTACAATCAAATAACAAAAAAATAACTAATTCCAAATAACGTAAAAACCACAAGTAAAAATTCCCCTAAGTTTAGAAATTAATATTATAAAAAGCCCCCTTTGGACATAATACGATAATTATTCCGAAGGGGATCTTTAATTTGTACTTAAATTAGATAGCTTTGTTTTGTATGAGCATTCTTCTACAAATCTCATGGACATGCTGCAAGAGCAGAAAGTTGATGTGATTCTGGCTACAACCGATAACCGTAATTCCGATTACGAATACCTCCTTATCAAAACCTGCGAAACGGTGCTTGCAGTAGAAAAAAATCATCCGCTCATAAAGAAAGCTCAGCCTCGTAAGGATTTTCTATATCCATATATTATAATGGCGGTATTTTTTACAATCCTTTTCCTTTTGACACAGGCAATGTCAAACCTGGCAACCCTGACTATTTTTATTCCTCTAGTTACATCCGCATGTCTCAAGATAGGCATTGATCCAAGAGCAGTGGTTGTCGGTGTACTTACTGCAAGCTGTATCTCCATTATGACACCAATGGCTGCACCATGCCTATGATGTTTCCGTTTTATTAGAAACTTAAAATAACTAAAGTAATAATTTCCCAAAAATAAAATTTTTAGTTGATTTCTCATCCATTATAGCATATAATAAAACAAGCTAAGAAATGTGGTGAATTTCAAGCATGAGCAAAATGAAAACCCCGGAAGTGTGTGTGACTTCCGGGGTTTTCTATTCCGTTTATGTAAAGTGGCTTATGCCTTTAGGCTGTTACTGTTTGTCGCTACTGTCCAACCATTTGCAAATGTAGTAGCTAACTACATTCGCCGTAACAGAAACAAAAAATGTGGTGCCTATTTCGCACATGAGACTTCACCTCCTTTCTGCTGGAGGGGCGACAGCATATATAATATATATAAAGAATATACAAAATTTTACATGGAACAAATTGGGAAATACGAAACCTAGTATTTTGAAATTATTAAAATGTATTAAAATGATTATTTATAGAAAAAATCTAAAATTTAATAGAATTTTCCTATAGATTTATTTTGTTCCATTTACTTGTTGTAGCTTTTTTCCTGTGGTATAATAACTTAGCTGTTTAATGTGTGAAAGTTAGTAAAAGCACATCGTACAGTCCGAAACTGATAAACTAGACGAAAGAAGGAGAGCAGCAACATGACTCGTTTAGAAAAGTTAAGAAAGAGACTGGGTCAGTGTGACGAGATACTTTTAGATGCCATACTGATGAGACATCATATTATTAAAGATATTATGGCTTACAAAGAAGAGAATGGCCTTAATATTCTTGACCCGGAACAGGAAGAGAGACAGAAAGAATGGCTCGACGGTCGTTTAGAGGACGAGAGCAATGCAAGTGAAGTATGGGATATTTTCCATGCGATCGGTAAAGCAAGTAAGCAGATGCAGGCAAGAAAGCTTTTCGATTACAATATCGTACTTATTGGATTTATGGGTGCCGGAAAAACAAGTATTTCCGAATATTTAAAAACATTGTTTGCAATGGACGTTATTGAGATGGATCAGATTATCGCAGAGAGAGAAGGAATGAGTATTCCAGATATCTTTGAGGTTCATGGAGAACAGTATTTTCGTGATTTAGAGACCAATCTTCTTATCGAGATGCAGGCAAGAAAGAATGTTGTAATCTCCTGTGGCGGAGGAACCCCACTTCGTGAATGTAACGTTGTCGAGATGAAGAAGAATGGACGTGTTGTATTACTTACCGCTTCACCGGAAACGATTTTCGACAGAGTAAAGGACAGTCATGACCGTCCGGTTATCGAGAATAATAAAAATGTTCCATTCATTGCTGATCTGATGGAAAAAAGACGTGTAAAATATGAGGCAGCGGCAGATATCGTTATCAATACAGATGGCAAGAGTCTTATTGAAGTATGCGAAGAACTTGTTCAGAAGTTATTAGCAATGGATGAGAATGATAAATAATCACATAATAAATATTTAAAGAAAAAGAAAGAGGGTATGTATCATGGCAAAAGTTGACATTAATACAAAGATGATTACTTTACTTGGTGACCCATTAAAGCAGTCATTTGCAGCACAGATGCAGAATTGCGGTTATGAAGCAGCAGGTTTAAATATGATTTATTTCTACACAGAAGTAAATAACGAACATCTTGCAGACGTAGTTAACGGTATCCGTTACATGAACTTTGCAGGTTTTGCAGTAACAAAGCCAAATAAAGTAAAGGTTCTTGAGTACCTTGATGAGTTAGATCCATTATGCAAGAAAATGGGAGCCAGTAACACAGTTGTAAAAACTCCGGAAGGTAAATTAGTTGGATATAATACAGACGGAATTGGTTTCATCAGATCCATGGAAAGAGATGGAAATGTTAAGATCGATGAGAACACTTACTTCTGTATTGGTAGTGGTGGAGCAGGTCGTGCTATGTGTTCAGCACTTGCTTACTACGGCGCAAAGAAAATCTACATTACAGATGTATTTGAAGAATCCAGTAAGGCTTTAGTAGAAGATATCAATAAGAACTTTGCACCAGTAGCAGAATTCTGCCCGGCAGGTGATTTTTCTAAAGTAAAAGAAGCTACCGTAGTATTAAATGCCAGCGGAATCGGAATGGGAAGCCATATCGGAGAAAACCCACTTCCAAAAGAATTTATCAGCAAAGATCAGTTCTATTTTGATGCTTGCTACAACCCGGCAAAAACTCAGTTCTTATTAGATGCTGAAGAAGCTGGAGCAACTATCTTAAACGGTCTTGGAATGTCTCTCTACCAGGGAGCTGCCCAGATTGAATATTGGACAGGTCAGGAACCTCCAATCGAAGCAATGCGTCAGAAATTATTAGACATTATTTCTGAGAAATAATTTGAGAAAGGATTTTGTTATGAACCCTGTAGTAGTAAGAAATGTAGCAATCGGAGAAGGAATCCCTAAAATTTGTGTACCTATCGTTGGAAAAACAAGAGAAGAAATCTTAGACGCTGCAAAGAAGATCCTTCCAATCGGAGCAGATGTTGTAGAGTGGCGTGTAGACTGGTACGAAGATATTTTTGATTTTGAAAAAGTAGAAGAAACAGCAAAACAGTTAAGAGAAGTCCTTGGCGAAATGCCAATCCTCTTCACTTTCCGTACTTCTAAAGAAGGTGGAGAAAAGGCAATCGAAACATCGGTTTATGTAGAATTAAACCAGAAGATCAGTGCAACAGGCTATGTTGACCTTGTAGATATGGAAGCATTTACCGGCGATGATGCTGTAAAAGCTGTTGTAGAAGAAGCACACAAACATGGAGTAAAAGTTGTTGCTTCCAATCATGACTTCGACAAGACACCAGCAAAATCTGATATTATCTACAGACTCCGCAAAATGCAGGAGCTTGGAGCAGACATCCCTAAAATTGCTGTAATGCCTCAGAACAAAAAGGATGTACTCACTCTTCTTGCAGCAACAGAAGAGATGGTAGACAACTATGCTGACCGTCCGATCATCACAATGTCTATGGCCGCAACAGGTGTAATCAGTCGTGTATGCGGTGAAGTATTCGGATCTGCACTTACATTTGGTGCCGTAGGAAAAGCTTCCGCACCGGGACAGATGGGCGCAGGTGAGTTAAAAGAAATGCTCACAACATTACATGAATCATTATAAATACTAATTTGCTGGACTAAAGAGACGAAAAGCAGAAATTTGATATAAAAGAAAATGTGAAGATAGTCACTTCGTAGAAAATGCCTGACCGGCATTTTTACTAGCTCCGACATCACATTTTCTTTTATATCAAATTTCTGCTTTTCTGTTTTTTGGCTCCAGAAGGAAATTAGTATTTGGATTTGAGGAAGAATAAGGGGATTGCCCAGAAGGCTATGGTTTTCATTAGAATGAACATCGCCCAAAGAAGACACTTTCTTATTTGGTTGTATAAAAATTACAGTTACCTACTCTTACCTTATGAAAAATTTTTCTCTGGTTAACTCTCATAATCTTCTGGAGAATCCCCTTCTCTTTCCAACAGAAATCACTAATTTGCTATTTGTTATCAAAACCAGACAGCCGCTGAAACAAAATTTCCTGCTGAATTGTAAGGAAAATATGGTAAAGAAAAAAGAATGTTTATAAGTATTGCATTTTGTGACTTTGCGCTATGGAATTCTGACCATAGGAACTTGGGGCTCGTTTTTCCCAAGTTCCTGTTTTTCTGGGCAGAATGGAGTGCTTAGCGCAACGGAACAAAATCAAACTTATAAACATTCTTTTTTCTTTAGAAGACTCCATACAATTCAGCTCAATATCTTCTACTAAAGCGGCGTCTGTGTCCCCGGCAAATTTGTATTGTCCGTAAATCTTTGTAAATCAGCTATTTGACATTACATAGTACCTAAGATAATATAGTATCAACAAGGAGGCAAAAATAAATGAATGCACAGTTTAAGAAAGGGGTTCTGGAACTGATTGTTCTTGCAGCGGTAGAACAAAAGGATATGTACGGATATGAGCTGGTTGCAGAAGTTTCTAAAGTAGTGAATGTAAAGGAAGGAACCATTTATCCTATTTTAAAACGACTGACCAATGAGCATTATTTTGAGACATATTTAAGAGAATCAACGGAAGGCCCACCAAGGAAGTATTATCATTTGACTGCTGCGGGGATTCTTCATTTAAGAGAATTAGAAAAAGAGTGGGAAGAATTTTCCCAGAATGTGAATCGATTTTTAAAGGAGAGATAGTGGATGTTAAAGAAGGAGTTTTTAAAAGAGCTGGAAGACCGGCTTCAGATGCTTAATGAAAAAGAGCGGAAAGATATGATAGAAGAGTATTCACAACATATCAGTATGCGTATGGAAAGTGGAATGAAGGAGGAAGAGGCAATCGATGATTTCGGGAATATTGATGATTTGATTGCAGAGATTCTTGATGCTTATCATTTAGATCCGGAATATGAAGTAAAGAACAAAGGAAGGAATGGGAAGACGGGAGTTGCAGATTTACTGCCCAAAGATTTTTTTGAGAAAAGAAAGAAGAAAAGTAAAGAACGTGATCTTAAAAAGAATAAAAAAGTAGAGACTATGGAACGATTTAAGAAAAATCGAGGAGAAACAATAGAAAATATAGCAGATAAAGCAAGGAAAACGAGTGGCAGTGCTATTTCATGGAGCTGGGATAAGGCAAAGAAGATTTTCTTGATTTTTGTAAAAGTGGTATTAATTTGTCTGGTAGTCCCGGCAGCCTTTTTTGATGTGGCGGGATTAGTTGGTCTGGGAACCTTAAGTGTTATGGCATTTCAGGGCTATCCGGTTATCGGATGTGTTATCGTTGCGCTGGGAGCTGTTCTTAGTATGACAGCATATATTCTTTTTTTATTTAGCTACATATTGAAAGGGAAAGGTGTAAATGTATGAGTTATAGAAAAGTTTTGGTAGGAATTTTTATGGCGGGATTTCTTTGCTGCGGAATCGGAGCAGGAGTAATGTTTCAGGAATATTCTTCCTTTCAATATATGGGAGAAAAAAGAATTGGAAGTAATAAAATAGCGGAAAAAACATTCATGGAGAATTTATATACAGACAAAACGAAGAAGTTAAATACGTCATTTACAACATACAATAATGAAAATGGTGATATAGAGGTAAAAACATCAAAGTCTATTCCTAAAGATAAAATTCAGATCAAAGTACGCTATGATTCAGATAATGTAAAGTCTATACATATCGATAAAAACCTGTACTGTGATGATGAGTATACATCAGACGATATATATATGGATGATGACGAATATGATGAAAGTGATGTAGACAATGTAGATAATGATACACAGGCAAATGAAAATATGGCACTATCGGATAAAAAGAACCTGACAAATCAGGAATTTTTCATTAGTGCAGTGGGGCGTATGTCGGATGTAGAATATTTTCTTAGCTATAAAGATGAGATTTTAAAAAATATCAAAGAAAGAAAAATTTATAACTACGTTTATCCACAAATAATTTCAGTAGAAATTACAGTGAATCCAGAAAATAAAAACTTAATGAACATATAACTTTTGATTTGTAGATTTGGTGTAGACGAAAAAAGAAACAATACCATATCCCATCTGCTCTGTAGTCGCTGTGTTTAAAATGCTCATCCGCATCTTAAACACGAATTTGAGGAACTAAAGAAACGAAAACCCAAAATTTAATAGAAAAGAAAATGTGAAGATAGTCGCTTCGCAGAAAATGCCTGCTCGGCATTTTTACTCGCTCCGACATCACATTTTCTTTTCTATTAAATTTCTGGTTTTCTGTCCTTTGGCTCCAGATGGAAATTAATATTTAAAGCTTGGATGGGAATAAGGGGATTGTCGAGAAGGCTATGAGTTCCCTTCTGGAGATTTCCATTTGACATAGAAATTGTAGACTTCTGGACAACTTCCCTTTGTTTTTAACTGATTTGTGGAATGAGGTTAGGCAGCCGCTACAATAGAACTTCCGGCCAAATTGTAAGAAAACTAGGGTAAAGAAAAGAGAATTTTTATAAATAATGCATTTTGTGACTTTGCGCTGTGGAATTTTGACTCTGAAAACTTCGGACTCGTTTTTCCGAAGTTTTCGTTTTTTGAGGCAAAATGGAGCGTTTAGAGCAACGGAACAAAATCAAATTTATAAAAATTCTCTTTTCTTAGAAGGCGAAATACAATTCGGTAAGAAATTTTTTCCCTTTGGAGATTCTTATTCAAATGAAAATTATAGACTTCTGGGCAATCCCCTTGTTTTTTTATTGATTTGTGGAATGAGATTAGACAGCCGCTATAATAGAACTTCCGGCTGAATTGTAAGAAAACTAGGGTCGAGTAAAGAGAATTTTTATAAATAATGTATTTTGTGACTTTGTGCTGTGGAATTTTGACTCTAAAAACTTCGGACTCGTTTTTCCGAAGTTTTTGTTTTTTGAGGCAAAATGGAGCGTTTAGCGCAACGGAACAAAATCAAATTTATAAAAATTCTCTTTTCTTTAGAAACTTCAATGCAATTCAGTTAAGTAATTTTCTTTAGCGGCGTCTATCTCAACCCCTGCAAATCAGAAGATATCATCCAAAGCGATATTCTTTATTTAGATTACTTTGTTCGATGACATATTTTTTAAATTCTTCGATCAATGGTGGATGGTATACGTCTTTCAGGATTGCCATATAAAAATAGCGCTTATAAGAAGGCTGTGTTAATTTGAGTACTTTTACATCGACATAGTTAAGCCCATCAAACTTAGGAGCGATCATGATGCCAAATCCTTTGGAGACAAAGCCGGCACCGACAAGATCTTCTTCAATCTCGCAGAGGATATCCGGATAAGCATTGATGCTTTTGAATAAGTCATCAATAATGTGGCGTAATCCACTTTTGTGGCGGAAGATAATCTGTGGATAATCAAGAGTTTCCTTTAAGCTTACACTGTCTTTGACGGCAAGTGGATGATCTTTTGGAACGATGACAACGAGTTCCTGAGTTGCGATAGGGATAAATTCGACCATTGGACTATTATTTAATTTAGAACAAAAAACCATATCGTATTCTCTGTCTATAAGACTGCGGACCAGATCGACAGAGAGACCATGTTCACAACTGAAATTAAACCAGATATTTTTATCTGGGTGAAGATCAAGAAAGTTTTTTACGGTAGTTGGAACATAGTCTGTTCCGAGTGTACGGAGAAAGCCGATATTAATTTCTCCTTCACCGTTTGCCACTAATTTGATGTCTCTTACTGCGTTATCTAAGCTTGCGAGAATTTCCTTTACATTAGAATAAAATGCCTTACCGTATTTTGTCAGTACAATGTTACGTCCACGCTTTTCAAAGAGCTGTATGCCCAGTTCGCTCTCCAATGTAGAAATAGCGTAGCTTAAGCTTGGCTGTGTGATAGAAAGAATTTCAGCGGCCTTGCTGTAATGTTCTGTTCTGGCAAGTGTTTCAAAATAACGTAAGTGAAATAAGTTCATTGAAAAACCCCCTTTAATAAAAAGTATTGTTTAAAAATCTTAGTATTATACAACCCAATCATAGCTTATTGTTGCCATAAATTTTTTAGAAATCTACCTTAAAAATTCCTACGTTTTACCTTAACATAAATGATAAAAAAAATCTATGAATTTACGAATATTCTCGATTGGTTTTATTGAATAAAACGAGTTATAATCTAAGTAACTTAAAAAGTTAAAAAAATAACAAGTAAAATTTTAAAGCAAAATTATATTTTTTCAAATGAGAAGGAGGACATATCATGTCAAAAGAATTTCCTATTACCGTTAGTTCATGGACACTTGGAGACCAGTGCAAATTTGAGGAGCGTGTAAAAGCAGCTAAGGAAGCAGGATACGATGGAATCGGTCTTCGTGCTGAAACTTATGTAGATGCATTAAATGAAGGACTTCATGACGAAGACATCCTTGCAATTCTTGAAAAATATGATATGAAGGTTACTGAAGTAGAATACATCGTACAGTGGGCTGAGGATGCTCGTTCTTATGAGCAGAAATACAAAGAGCAGATGTGCTTCCATATGTGTGAACTCTTCAACGTAGGTCACATCAACTGTGGATTAATGGAAGATTACTCTGTAGAACATACAGCTCAGAAATTAAAAGAGTTATGTCAGAGAGCAGGCAAATTAGTGATCGGTGTTGAGCCAATGCCATACAGCGGAATCCCTAACATGGAAAAAGGATGGGCTGTTGTAAAAGGTTCTGGATGTGACAATGCGAAGTTAATCATGGATACATGGCACTGGGTAAGAGCAAACCAGCCAATCGATCTTGATGTAATTAAAGATATCCCAGCAGATAAGATCGTTTCTATTCAGATCAACGACGTTTGGGATCGTCCATACGCTAAGAGCATCTTAAGAGATGAGTCTATGCATGATCGTCTCGCTCCTGGAACAGGAATCGGATGTACAGCAGACTTCGTTAAGATGGTACGTGAAAAAGGTATTGAGCCAAAAGCAATCGGTGTTGAAGTAATCAGTGATGCTATCCTTGCTAAAGGTGTTGCAGAAGCTGCAAAACATACATTTGATAATACAAAGAAAGTTCTTGAGCAGGTTTGGCCAGAAGTACTTTAATCTTCAATTATTTACTTGAATTATATAATTAACTTGTCAAAAGCTAAAATGAAATAATAGACCGCAGTCCGCAGGTTAGAGGCTGCGGCGCGGTCATGTGAATAATTAGGAAGGGGTAAATTATGAAGTTTGAAAATATGTTTTCACCAATTCAGATTGGACCTATGGAAGTAAAGAACCGTTTTGTAGTACCTCCAATGGGTAACAACTTTGCAAACACAGACGGAACAATGAGTGATCAGTCTGTTGCTTACTACGGCGCACGTGCAAAGGGTGGATTTGGTTTAATTACACTTGAGGCTACGGTTGTTCATAAAGGAGCAAAGGGTGGTCCTAGAAAACCTTGTTTATATGATGATGCATCAATTCCTAGCTTCAAGAAAGTAATTGATGCCTGCCATGCAGAAGGAGCTAAAGTTTCCATTCAGTTACAGAATGCCGGACCAGAAGGTAACGCAAAGAACGCTGGCGCACCAATCCAGGCAGCTACAGCAGTATCATCAGCAGATGGAAGAGATATTCCGGAAGAAGTTACAACAGAACAGGTTTATGAATTAGCAAGAGGATATGGAGAAGCTGCAAGAAGAGCAATGGAAGCTGGTGCAGATGCTGTAGAAATTCATATGGCACATGGTTACCTTGTAAATTCTTTCATGTCTCCAAGAACAAATAAACGTGTCGATGAGTTTGGTGGTTCTTTCGAGAACAGAATGCGTTTCTCAACCCTCATCATTGATGAAGTTAAAAAAGCAACACAGGGAAAAATCGCTGTACTCGCCCGTATCAACAGTACAGAGGATATGTTCGGTGGACTTGACAACCATGATATGTGTGCAATCGCAACTTATTTAGAGTCTTGCGGATTAGATGCACTTCATGTATCTCGTGCTGTTCATTTAAAAGATGAATATATGTGGGCTCCTACAGGTATTCATGGTGGATTCTCCGCGGAATATGTAGCAAATATCAAGAAATGTGTATCTATTCCTGTTATCACAGTTGGTCGTTACACAGAGCCACAGTTCGCTGAGGTAATGGTTCGTACTGGTACAGCAGATTTAGTTGCATTTGGACGTCAGTCTCTTGCAGATCCTGCTATGCCTAAAAAAGCATTGGAAGACAGATTAGAAGACATGACACCATGTATCGCTTGTTTACAGGGTTGTGTTGCAAATATGTATGCTGGAAAGCCAATCTGCTGTTTAACAAACCCAGTTCTTGGTCGTGAGAGCGAAGGAATGAAAGAAGCAGAAACGAAGAAGAAAATTTATGTAATTGGTGGCGGCCCTGCTGGTATGTGTGCAGCATTTACTGCAGCAAGAAGAGGACATGACGTTACATTATTTGAAGCAAGCGACGTACTCGGTGGAAATATGAGACTTGCTGCTTACCCACCTGGAAAAGGTGATATCACAAACATGATCAGAAGTTACATTACAAAATGTGAAAAATCTGGTGTAAAGATTGTTCTTAATACAGAAGTAACAGCAGATCTTATTAAGAAAGATGCTCCAGATGCAGTGATCGTAGCAACTGGTTCTGAAACACTTGTACTTCCATTCATCAAAGGTATCACAGCTCCTGAAATCGTTCATGGAGGAGACTGCTTATCCGGTAAACGTCCGGTAGGACATAAAGTACTTGTTGTAGGTGGCGGTATGGTAGGTGCTGAAACAGCAGAGTTCCTTGCGGAAAAAGGACATGATGTTTCTATCATCGAGATGAGAGATGCTATCGGACCAGATGTAATCCACGAACATAGAGTATTCCTTATGGAAGGTCTTAAAGAGTATGATGTTCATCAGTATGTAAATGCAGCGGTATCTGAGATTTATCCTGATGGCGTAAGCTACAAGAATGCAGCCGATAAATCCGATGAGACAGTATATGAATTAAGAGGATTTGACACTGTTGTTCTTTCAATGGGATATGTTTCTAAATATACACATCGTGAAGGTCAGGAAGTTGTTTATGATTTCGTTGACGAATTAAAAGCTATCTGCCCAGAAGTACATGTAGTTGGTGATGCAATCAGAGCTCGTCGTGCTTTAGACGCAACAAAAGAAGCTTATGATGTTGCATTAAATATCTAATCCTAAGATATAACAGGCAATAATGGAGGGAATAACAAATGGAAAGACGTATTAACGGACACACAGGACTTTTAGCACTGTTTGGAACACCTGTAGGACATTCAGGATCACCTGCAATGTATAACTTCAGTTTCCAGCATGATGGACTTGACTATGCATATATGGCATTTGATGTAAATGTAGAACAGATGCCTGCTGTATTTGACAGCATCCGTTTATTCAACATGCGTGGTGGTAACTTTACAATGCCATGTAAAAACATTGCAGCAGAGTTAGTTGATAAATTATCTCCTGCAGCAGAGATCATTGGAGCATGTAACGTATTTGTTAACGATGCCGGAGTAATCACAGGACATATCACAGACGGTGTTGGTTTCGTAAAGAACCTTGAAGTAAATGGTGTAGACGTTAAGGGTAAGAAAACAGTTGTTCTTGGAGCTGGCGGAGCGGCTACAGCAATTCAGGTACAGCTTGCATTAGACGGAGCTTCTGAAGTAGCAATCTTCAACATTGATGATGAATTCTATAGCAGAGCAGAGTCTACTAAAGAAAAGCTTGCAGCACGCTGTCCTGAATGTAAAGTAACAGTGGAGCATCTTGAAGACAAAGAAGCTCTTGCAGCAGCGGTAAACAATGCAGATATCGTAATCAATGCTACAATCATGGGAATGAAACCTCATGAAGACGTAACATTAATCGATAAATCTTTATTCCGCAAAGACTTAGTTGTTGCTGATACAGTTTACAATCCTGAAAAAACAAAGATGATTCTTGAAGCGGAAGAAGTTGGATGTCAGGCAATCGGCGGAAAAGGAATGCTTTTATATCAGGGTGTTGTTAACTACAGTCTGTTTACAGGAAAAGATTTCCCAATCGAGGAATATCAGAAATTCCAGGCAGAACAGGGAAAATAATTTAAAATTAAATCATCAGTTGTCATTCACTGTTTGGATACAGTGAATGACTGACGATGAGTTAATATAGCAGCATTTTAAAATTACATTTAAATTTAGAGGAGAAAATGTATGAAAGCGAAAAAATATATCTGGTCAATGATCTGTGTGTACATGGCTTATTTGACACATGGTATGCAGGCACTTATTTTTTCACAGAATCAGGTAAACTTTGCAACAAAATGGGGATTTGATATGTCTAATCCGGAATCTGCAGCGTACGCAGCAGGTGTTGCAGCCGTTTCTACAGCAATCGCATGGACTGGATTTGGTAAATTCATTTCTGTATGGATTGGTGGAGAGATTTCTGACCGTGTCGGCCGTAAGAAGTTAATGATTGGTGGAGCAATTCTTTATATCATCTGCTTCGCAACAATGTTTGTAACGAACAATGCAACTGTAGCTGCAATCATGGGCTTATTAGGTGGTATTGCTACATCTGGTTTCTGGGATGCATCCGGATATCCAGCAGTACAGGAAGCATATCCTGCAGCACCAGGTTCCGCATTAATTATGATTAAGTTCTTCGTAGCGTTATCAAGTATCTTCTACCCACTGATCTGCGTACAGACAGCAGCAGCAGGTAACTGGAAGATTAACATTGTAATTCCTTTAGTATTATCTTGTGTTGTATTGGTATTTGCATGTATCGCAAGATTCGTTTATGATGATGAAAAAGCAGCAAACGCTGGCGCAGGAAGCGACAAGAGAGCTGACCAGGCTGAAATCGATGCAGCAAAAGCAAGACAGCTTGTTGCACCTGGAAAGTTTACAGCATTCCTCACATATTTCTATGCATTCTTAGTAATGGCAGTTATGTATGGTGCTCAGCAGTATACAAAAGCGTTCGGTCTTGCATACTGTGGACTTAGCGAAATGCAGGCAGCATCTATGACAACAATGTATCAGGTTGGTTCTATCGTTGCCGTAGCATTCTGGGCTGTAATGATGAGTAAATTAAAATGGCATCCGTTAAAAGTATTGATCGTTGACGCGGTTATCACAGCAGGCTCCCTTTTAGCAGTACTTTTAGTACATCAGGTAGCAATCGTTTATATCGCAATCTTAATTCTTGGATTTGGTTGTGCCGGTGGTGCTTTACAGACAGGTCTTTCTGTATTACAGGAATTCGTACCTGGACCAAAAGGACGTAACACAGGTATCTACTATACATTTATGGGCGCTGCTTCTTATCTTATGCCTGTAATTGTAGCAAAATTAACAGTCATTTCCGGCGAAAGTAAAGCAGTATACACATTAATGACTCTCATGTTTATCTTAGCAGTAGTTCAGGTAGTAGCAACACTGTACCTCATCTTAAGATACAAGAAGGTATTTGGAACTACTCCATTAGCAAAAGCGGAATAAAGTTTAAGATAAATAGCGATTTTAAAGTAATTATTTTAAATCCTTGTGAAGTTGTTTTAAATAGTTATGGGAATTTAGATGATTACAACTAAAAGCAAATGGTAATTAGCCTGTATATAGTTTATACTATATACAGGCTCACCATGTTTTTAGCTGTTTATTTTTTTAATATCATTAGTTAAAAAATAAACAAAAACCTATTAAAACCTGCAAATTCATAGAATGTATCTATAAATACTAACCGATGCACAAAAGGGGAGTCCAATCTTTGTCTGAGATAAACGCTCCGCGAGGATGCGCAGTGATTCTGTAAAGAATATGTCAGCTTACGCTGACCAGAATCACGCGCCAAGTCTCGCGGCGGCTCGACTTGAATTGTAAGTATTTTAGAAGATATCTATGGTAAGTCTGTTGTAGTAATACACTGCTGTTTTAATTTTATTTTCTGAAAAACAGATGTAGACCGAAATAGATTGAAACAAAGGATATTTTTGTTTTTTGGTGTGTTAGTACACAAGTATTAGAAGAGGAGATATTTTTATGAAGGTATTAAAGTGGCTGGATAATAATTTGGAACAGGCCATACTCCTGATGTTATTGTGTGGAATGACAATCGTTATGGGAGGGCAGATTATTGCCAGATATGCTTTTTCAGCTTCCCTGTCCTGGTCTGAGGAGATCACGAGATATATGTTTATTATTTCTGGTTTTATCAGTGCCAGTTATTGTATTAAGAACGGTTTATCCGTTAAGATTGACCAGTTAGTAGGTATGCTTCCGGGCAAAGGAGTTCATTATATGCGACTGGTAAGTTATCTTATACAGTTACTCTTTTTTGCTTATCTGGTTCCTTTTGCATGGAAATATGTAAAAGCAGGAATGGCAAGTGGACAGTTAAGTCCAGCTTGTGGAATTCCAATGTACCTGATTCAGTCATTCACAGTAATCAGTTTTGTTTTATGCTGTATCCGTCTGATTCAGAAGTTTATACAGCGAGTTGAGATCATTACAGGAAAAAGAGAAGCGGAGGAGAAATAAAGAATGTCACCATTAGTAGTATTTATATTATTCTTTGTATGTTTATTAATAGCGATTCCAATCTCTGTATCCCTTGGTTTGGTTGCAGTATTACCGGGAGTATTTGATCCGTCTTTTACAGCAAGTGCTTCCTACGTTATCCGTTCTATGTTTGGTGGAATCGATAGTTTCCCACTCCTTGCAGTACCGATGTTTATTTTATCCGGTATTATTATGGCAAGAGGTGGAATTTCTAAGAGGTTATTTGATCTCTTTTCATATTTCATTGGAAAACGTACAGCAGGTCTGCCATGTGCAGCAGTAATAACCTGTCTGTTTTATGGAGCAATCTCTGGTTCGGGAATTGCCACAGTTGCTGCAGTTGGCAGTATGACAATCCCTCTGTTAGTAGAGCTTGGCTACGATAAAAAGTTCTGTACTGCCTTAGTTGCAGTTGCAGGAAGTCTTGGTGTTATTATTCCACCAAGTATTCCATTTATTATGTATGGTATGGCATCAGGGGCATCTGTAAGTGACATTTTCCTTGCAGGAATTGTTCCGGGAGTTCTTATCGGACTTCTTTTAATGGTATATGCCGTATTTTATTGTAAGAAACATGGAGAAGATAAAGAAAAGATTAATGCAAAGATCGATGATCTTCATGCACAGGGATTATGGAAAGTATTTAAGAGCAGTTTCTTTGCAGTGCTGTCTCCAGTCATCATCCTTGGATGTATTTACTCAGGTGTTGCCTCGCCTACAGAAGCAGCCGTTATCTCTGTATTCTACTCACTGATCGTCAGTATTTTCATTTATAAATCACTTCCGATTAAGAAAGTTTACGATGTATTTGTAGAAGCAGTAAGAACATATGCACCAATCTTATTTATTTTAGCAGCATCCATAGCATTCTCCAGAGTACTTACACTGATGCAGGTTCCACAGCTTATCAGTGGATGGATTCTTGCCCATTTTACAAGTAAGGTTGTTGTATTGATCGTAATCAACCTTGTATTATTACTTGTAGGTATGGTTATGGATACTACTCCTGCCATTCTCATCCTTACACCAATCCTTCTTCCAATCGTAGAGGGCTTTGGAATGGATCCCATTCATTTTGGTGTCATGATGGTTGTAAACTTAGCGATTGGTTTTGTTACACCACCAATCGGTGTAAACCTTTTCGTAGCAAGCTCTCTTACCGATATTCCGGTTGTAGATATCGCAAAAAGAGCAATGCCACTCATTGGTTTCTTCTTAATCGCATTGTTACTTATCACCTTTATTCCACAGATCAGTCTGTGTTTGCTTTAGATTAGGAAAGGAGAATCAAAATGAAAGGAAAATTTACAAGCGTTATCCTTGCAGTTGTTCTTGTCGCTATTACTGCAGGAACCATATTCTTTGGATATTCTAAGGCAAGTGGTAAGATAACAAAGTCAGGTGCAGAAGAAGAACAGAGATACGCATGGCCACTTGCAACCTGTAGTACAGAAGATACGATCACACACATCTTCGCAACACAGTTTGCAAAAGAAGTAGAGAAATTAAGTGATGGCAAGATGAAGATTAATGTATATCCACAGAGTACATTAGGTGGTGACCGAGAACTTATGGAGAGTTGTAAAGATGGAGACATCCCATTCGTTGTACAGTCTCCGGCACCACAGGTAAGCTTCATGCCGCAGCTTTGTGTATTTGATACACCATGTTTATTTGAAAATATTGATGATGCCCGAAAAGCAATCGATAATCCAGATTTCCAGAAAGAAATTCAGAAAATTTATAAAGGCGCAGGCTATGATCTACTTGGAATCGCAGACCAGTGTTTTCGTGTAATGACCAGCGCCAAACCATTTACAGGAATCGAAAGCTTCAAAGGTCAGAAAATCCGTACAATGGAGAACGCATATCATCTTCAGTTCTGGAAACAGATGGGAGCAAACCCTACACCAATGAGCTTCTCCGAAGTATACATCGGACTCCAGCAGGGAACGATCGATGCACAGGAAAACGCTTACGAAATTATCGTAAGTGCGAAGCTTTACGAACAGCAGAAATACTTAATCAGCACGAATGCAGTACCGGATTATACAACATTGATTGTCAGTGACGAATTCTACCAGGGACTGACAAAAGAACAGCAGAAGATTATCGATCAGGCTGCAAAAACAGCACAGGAAAAAGCTCGTGAATCTGCCGATGACCGTCGCGTACAGCGTCAGAAGGTTCTTGAAGACGAAGGTATGCAGATTGTAGATGTAGACCAGAAAACCTGGAAACAAATGCAGGAAAAATGCCAGCCAGTATACGATGCGATTCGTAAACAGGCAGGAGATAAACTTGTAGACCTGTATATGGGAAAATAGTAATTTGCTGGGGAAACAGACGCCGCTTTAGTAGAAGATATTGAGTTGAATTGTAGTAGTCTTCTAAAGAAAAGAAGAATGGTTATAAGTTTGATTTTGTTCCGTTGCGCTAAGCATTCCATTCTGCCCAGAAAAACAGGAACTTGGGAAAAACGAGTCCCAAGTTCCTATGGTCAGAATTCCATAGCGCAAAGTCACAAAATGCAATACTTATAACCATTCTTTTTTCTTTACCATAGTTTCCTTACAATTCAGCAGGAAATTTTGTTTCAGCGGCTGTCTGTTTTTAATAGCAAATTAGTGATTTCTGTTGAAAAGAGAAGGGGATTCTCCAAAAGATTATGTGAGCTAACCAGAGAAAAATTCTCCATGAGGTAGGAGTAGTTAAATGTAATTTTTATACAATCAAGTAAGAAAGTATCTTCTTCTAGAGATGTTCATTCTAATGAAAACCATAGTCTTCTGGGCAATCCCCATTCTCACCAACTGTAGATTTGGATAGTCAGAAAAAAGAAATAATACCATATCCCAGATGCGGCTTCGGAGCGTGTTTAAGATGCGAATGAGCATTTTAAACACAGCGACTACAGAGCAGATGGGATATGGTATTATTTCTTTTTTCGTCTACACCAAATCTACAAATTCGTATTTTATATGGTATAATAAAATAATTAGATGGAGGAGGAAAGTTATGAAAAAACTATTTAGCAGGTGCAGTTGGCTTATAACTGTGCTGATATGTTTAGGTATTCTGTTTTCAGTAAAAACGTTTGCTAAGGACAGTGCTGCTGATGATTCATTAAGTGGATCTTTAGGGAAGAATATTACATGGACGTTAGAAGGAAGTTCTGATTCTGGATATACTATTCGTATAAGTGGTAGTGGAGATACACCGGATTACGATTATATTAGTGATATTCCATGGTATTCTCACATTAATGAGATTAAAAGCGTTGTTGTTGAAGAGGGAATTACAGGTTTAGGAAAATCATCTTTTTATAAAAGTACAAGTATCCAATCTGTTAAATTAGCAGATAGTGTTCGTTCGATTGGAGAAATGTGTTTTTTTCGGAATGGATCTTTGGAAAAAATTGAATTGGGGAACGGCCTGACATCTATTGGGGAAGCGGCTTTTTCAGTTAGTAACCTAAAAAAAGTTTCTTTACCTATAGGGATTACACATATTGAGTCAGATACATTTTATGGCTGTAAACAGCTTGAAAGTATTAATCTTGAACACGTAAAAAGCATTGGTAGAAGGACTTTCTACATTTGTTCTAATTTGTCGGGTATTCATTTATCAACAGATCTTCAACAACTGGAGTATGCGGCTTTTCGTGGATGTAGTTCTATTGATAAGGTTAATATTGGAAGTAAACTGAGTGAATTAAGTGAACAGGTATTTGCTGAGTGTTCGTCTTTAAAAGAGATTTATATACCTGATAATATTACAGCGATTCAGAAAGCGGCTTTTTATGAGTGTACTGCTCTTGGGCAGGTAACTGGAGCTAAGAGTGTAGAAGTGCTGGGAGAGATGGCTTTTAATGGTGCAAAATCTCTTGAAACGTATCCTTTCGGTGATAAAGTTTGGTCTATTGGAAACAGTGCATTTTCTGGTTGTTCATCTTTTAAGATTGATAAAATTCCTGACAGTGTAACATTTATGGGAACATGGGCCTTTGGCAAAACAGCAATCGAAACTATTGAGTTTGGCAGTGGATTGACATATATTAATTCTTATGCTTTCTCATATTGCTCAAACTTAACAAAAGTTACGCTACCAGCCAATATGCAGTCTATTAAAATATATGCCTTTTCTCATTGTCCCAAATTAAAAAATGTAATTTTTACAGAAGGTTTGAAAACAATTAATGAAGGAGCCTTTACAGGTTCTATTATTAAAGAAGCTGTAATTCCTAAGTCAGTATCTGCTATAGGCAGTAGAGCATTTCCGGATAGTACAAAGCTGACTTTACTCAATGACAAATTGACAAATATGGGAGGAAATACATATAAAGTAATTCATAAGGCTAAAGCCTCTTTTTACTATAATTATGATTATGCCTATGAAGTTCTTGAGTTGGTGAATAAGATTAGAAAAGAAAATAATCTTGAGCCGGTGACTATGGATGTTGATTTACTTGATAATGCCATGTATAGAGCTTCTGAACTTGCTCTGTATTTTAGTCATCAATCACCTATGGGATTTACAGCAATCGGTACAACAGAAAATTGTGCATTAGGTCAGAAAACTCCTCAGAAGGTTGTAGATGCTTGGATGTCGGATGAACACAAATATCCTATTCTCTCATCAGATTTTACTGCAATAGGCATTGGAGCTGTCGAATCAAACGGTCAGCTACACTGGACACAAGAATTTTTATCTAAGGTATCAGAAGAAGCGATGCAATCTTCTTATAAAAATGGGAATCAGATTAATACGATTAAATATACAACAGATATTGTAAACAATTTTTATCCTGAACAAGAATTGGTCAAGATTAAGGAAAAAGGAAATAGTTCTATCGTAAGTATCCTAAAGCGAGCGGTTCTATTACCTGATTCCGTCCATTATGTATCTTCTGATGAAAAGGTATGTACAGTTTCCAAAGATGGTAAGCTTACTGGTAAGGAAGCGGGAAATGCAACAATTACAATTTATGCTGCAGATAGCGCTGATGAATATGCTCTGCAAACGACAGTCCAGGTGGAAGTACAACATAATTGGCAGTCGAAATATACAATTGATAAAGAACCTACTTGTACAGAGAATGGTAGTCAGAGTATTCATTGTGATGTTTGTAATGCAATTAATCAAGATAGAGTAGGAGTAATCAAAGCAACTGGACATAAATGGTCTGCTTGGGAAGTGACAAAAGAAGCAAGCGAGACAGAGGAAGGAAGTCGAAGAAGAGTCTGTGAGAATGATGCGACTCACATGGAGATAGAAGTAATCCCTGTTTTAGCTCATGTGCATAAGTTGATGAAGGTAGAAGCAAAGAAAGCAACATGTACAGAAGACGGAAATAAGGAATACTATGTATGTTCCAGTTGTAAGAAACTTTTTGCCGATGCTGACATTGGAAAAGAAATCAACAAAGAAGATACCGTAATCAAGGCAACAGGTCACAAAGCAGAAAAGATAGCTGGAAAAGCAGCAACGTATACAGAGAATGGCTTAACAGAAGGAAGTAAGTGTTCTATCTGTGGAACAGTTATCGTTGCTCAGAAGGTAATTCCTAAAAAGGATATTAAAGGAGATGTTAAAAATCCGACTTCTGTTAATAGGGTAGAAAAGAAAATTACAGGAAATAGGAGTGATGGAGATATTAAAGATTCAACATTTAACAGTCTCCAGTTAAGAGCTAAAAAGGCAGGAAAAAATTATATCAATCTGTCTTGGACAAAGGTTAAAGGTGCTTCTGGTTATATTATCTATGGTAATAGATGTAATTCGAATGGAAAAGTATATCCACTTAGAAAAGTTATAAGTACGGCAAAAATGTGTCAGAAAATTATGAAGCTGAAGAAAGGCACCTATTATAAGTATGTAGTTATTGCTTATAAAATGACAGGGGCAGGTCAGAAAGTAATTGCATCTTCAAAGACTATTCATGTGGCAACTGCTGGAGGCAAGGTTGGTAACTATAAGAAAGTGAAACTTAACAAGAAAATAGTCAAGTTAAAATGTGGGAAAGTCTTCAAGATAAAGGCAGAACAGGTACCTGAAAAGAAGAAGCTAAAGGTAAAAAGACATAGGGATCTTTGTTTCGAGTCATCAAATCCTGCCATTGCTGCAGTGAGTGCTTCTGGTAGAGTGAAAGCAAAGAAAAAAGGAAGATGTGTAATATATGTATATTCACAAAGTGGAACCTTTAATAAAATGACTGTTAGAGTTAAGTAACGATAATAACAGAAAGAAACTTTGTGATGGAGAAAAATAATGTTGAAGTAACAAATGAAGTTTCTGTGAACTGTAGTAAAAATATTGACAGCAAAAGAGGTTTTTTGATATAATAAACCTATCAAAAAAGTAGGTTAAAACTGTTATGATAGAAAAAGTCTATTGTAACAGTTTTTTTCTGCTTAAAAGAGTTTTGATTTTATTTTTGCAGATTTTACTTTCGAACATGAAGAAAGCAAGCACTTAGGTTAAGAGAATTTAAAAATTATTTTTGTAAATTTTTTTACTAGAAAGGAGAACATCATGGAACGCAGGCAATTATATATTGACGGGATGACTTGTATAAATTGTCAGAAGAAAATAGAGAATTGTTTAAGGAAAAGAGTAGAGATTAAAGAAGCTTCTGTTTCTTATGAAACAGGAGTAGCAAAAGTTTTATATGATGCGAATAAAATTACATTGCAGGAAATTATTCGTATCATAAATGATTTAGGATATGATGTGAAATCTGAAGCAAACTCTCGGAAAGATATTGTATTGCGAACAGCGAAAGAACTGGTTGTGATTTTAGCAGTATTTTTGCTTTTACAGCATTTTGGAATACTTAACCGGCTTGCACCGGATTCTTTGGCAGATGCGAGTATGGGTTATGGAATGCTTTTTATGATAGGGCTGATTACTTCGGTGCATTGTATCGCGATGTGCGGTGGGATTAACTTATCGCAGACATTGCAGAAAGAAACATCAAAAGATATTAGCCGAAAAATGTTCCAAAATACCCTGATGTACAATATGGGACGTGTTGTTTCTTATACAATTATCGGCAGTATACTTGGTGCGGTAGGAGGTCTGGCTGGAATTGGTGATGGTTTGCAATCTTCGTTTTTATTACAGGGAATTTTAAAGTTATTTGCAGGAATCATTATGATAATTATGGGAGTAAATATGCTTGGGATTTTCCAAGGGCTTAGAGGCTGTTTGAAAAATCATTCCAGTAAGCTGCAAAAAATCAGTAAGATGCATAAAATACAGACTTCATTTCTGCATAAAAAACGGATTCCATTTGTTCATAAAAAAATATCAGGAGGAAGAAAAACACCATTTATCATAGGAATATGTAACGGATTTATGCCTTGCGGACCACTTCAATCTATGCAGATTGTGGCACTTGCATCAGGGAATATGTTTACAGGAGCATTTTCTATGTTCTGTTTTAGCCTTGGTACGGTACCTCTGATGTTAGGATTTGGTTCAGTGGTTTCTGCTTTTGGAAAGCATTTTACAAGAAAGGTGTTAAGAGTCGGAGCGATTCTTGTAGTAGTAATGGGTTTATCTATGATGATGCAGGGAACTTCTTTGTCGGGACTTGATATAAAAGTTGCAAGTGTTTTTTCAACAAAAGAAAGCAGTCAGATGCAGGCAGATAATACGAATGTAGCGGTAGAAAAAAATGGAGTGCAGTATGTTTCAAGTACATTAGAATCTGGTCACTATCCAGACATTATAGTGAAAGCTGGTGAACCAGTGGAGTGGACAATCAAGGCTTCTGAAAAAAATATTAATGGATGTAATTACAAAATACTTTTACAGGATTTTAATCAGGAGCATACCTTTGAATCTGGCAAGAATGTAATCAAATTCACACCCGATAAGGAAGGAACCTATACTTATAGCTGCTGGATGGGAATGATTACAGGAAAAATATATGTGAAAAGCTGAAAGGAATAATTTATGAAAAAATATATTACAATTGTAACAATGATAATGTTGTCAGTGGCAACTCTTGTAGGTTGCGGAAAAGAAAAAGCAAATGGAGACACAGATATTTTTGAAAACTGGAAAGCGAATTAGCTTCTGAGTTGTGAGAGATATTAATGTCAATATGAGTGCAGCCATTGTTAGATTCCAATAAAGTAAAAAAATTATATAGCAATCTGAAATAACATTACCATAAGTGGCATGGTAATAATAGCAAGCAGGGTAGTTACAACATTGATTGCACTGGCGTACTGTGAATCATTTCCATAAACCTGACACATCTGTGTGACGGTAGAGGCAGATGGTGTGATAATTGCAAGAAAGACAATCAGCATAAGCTTATTTCCATTTGAAGAAAATGTGGAAAGCTGACTGCATTTAATAAGAAAAAGTGCAATTATAGGGACGATAATTAAGCGTAAAAATGAAACGAAATATACTCGTTTATTTGCAAAAATCTGCTTGAAATCCATGCCGGCAAAAAGCATACCAGTAACAATCATGCTTGCAGGACCGATCATGGAGCCAACAGCACTTAACGTATTATTGATAATTGCTGGCAAATGAATTCTGGTTAAGAAAAGTATGATGCCAATTGCAATAGAGATCATATTAATATTTAATACAATTTTTCTCCAGTCATAAGAGGATTCCCGGCTAATAATTTTCTTGCAATGTGTCCATATAAATACAAGCTGTACACTCATAAAAACACAGCCATAAAGAATCCATTCTTTTCCTAAAATAAACGTCACGATTGGTACAATTAAGTTGCCGGAATTAGAATAATAGATTGAAGCAACTTCCACTTCATTCAAATGAAATATTCTTCCCAAAATAGAAACAACAATCAAAAGAATTACCTGTGTCATAACAGAACCAGCAAGGGCAATAAGAAGTCCTTTTACTGTCTGAGGTGTGTAATCTACCTGAAAAGCATTAATGATTACACAGGGAATAATAAGATAAAGTACAATGACAGATAATATTTTACTATCCTCTGCTTTTAGAAGCTTCGCTTTTACAATGATAAAACCCATAAAGATCATAATAAAAAGCTGAATAATTTGGTTCATAAGAAGTAAACTGATGTGCATAAAATCATCTCCTGGTTAAATTTAAATATTATGTAGTGCACATAGGTATGTATAAAATATATAGAATGATTATTGTTGCTGGCTCTAAATGTTTCAATACATTCATCACCTGCCATAAGCCGCATTAATTATACAACAATTTTTATATTTTGTCTGTCTAAAAAATATGATTTTTATATCCTCTTACAGCAAGAAGACTCCGACCTCTAAGGTGGGAGATAAATTGCCAATCAGGTAGCTGAGTTAAATATCGAATACAAGTTACATACAATGGTATGTGATATTTCTAAAGATAAAGTAGTAACCGTAATGAACCGCGAAGAAGGTATCGTTATGTATCAGGCAAAGGAGATGCACCCTAAGAAAGAAGAGAACCTATATTTGTGACTCTATCACTGTGGGTTGAATATTCGCTTAAAGGCTCATATTCAATCCTCGTTCTAAGGCCACAAATATAGGTTCTCTTCTTTTTTAGGGTGCTGTCTTTGGCTGGTGGAGGAAAGTCAGAAGTTATTTTTAGAGAGATTTTTCAAAAGTCTATGATTTCTATTCAAATGGAAATATCCAGAAGAAGTGTGTCAATCCTTTAGACTTTAATTTTCCGAGAAGCCATAGACTGCTGGAGAATCCCCTTCCCACCAATTGTGGATTTAGTATAGTCAGAAAAAAGAAATAATCCCCTATCCCAGATGTGGCTTGGGAGCGTGTTTAAGATGCGGATGAGCATCTTAAATACAGCGACGACAGAGCAGATGGGATAGGGGATTATTTCTTTTTTCGTCTCCACGAAATCTACAAATTTTTACTTTTATTTTACAAAACTATGGTTTTGAACTTTACATGAGTCCCGTATCCTTTAGAGGAAGCTTGAGGAAAGCAAGCTTAAGAAAGAAAAAAATAAAAGAAAGTAAGAAAGAAGGATTACAATCATGAAGAAATTTATCAGCTTCGCGTTAATCGCAGCGATGGCAGTAACTACTCTTGTAGGATGTGGAAACAAAGGTGGTAATGCAGCAGGAGGAAGTTCCGATGCAGCAATTACTGTAATGTCAAGAGAAGATGGTTCAGGAACAAGAGGAGCTTTTATCGAACTGTTCGGTATTGAAGAAGAAGAGAACGGAGAAAAAGTAGATAAGACAACAGATGAGGCAAGTATTACAAACAGTACTTCCGTAATGATGTCTTCTGTAGCAAATGATGCGAACGCAATCGGTTACATTTCTCTTGGATCTTTAAATGATACTGTAAAGGCTGTAAAGATTGATGGTGCAGAAGCTTCTGTAGATAACGTAAAGAATGGCAGCTACAAAGTAGTAAGACCTTTTAACATTGTATTAGGTAAAAAAGTAAGTGATGCAGCAAATGATTTTGTAAGTTATATCATGAGTGCAGAAGGACAGAAGATTGTACAGGATAACGGATACATTCCTGTTGATGAGGCAGCAGCTTCTTATAAAGCAACTGGTGCAAAAGGAAAAGTTGTTGTAGGTGGTTCTTCTTCCGTATCTCCTGTTATGGAAAAATTAGTAGAGGCTTACAGTAAAGCAAATAAAGACATTCAGGTAGACGTTCAGACAACAGATAGTACAACAGGTGTTTCTTCTACAGTAGAAGGTTCTTATGACATCGGTATGGCATCTAGAGATTTAAAAGATGATGAAACATCACAGGGTGTAGAAGGAAAGACGATCGCAAAAGATGGTATTGCAGTTGTCGTAAACAATGACAATTCCGTAGATGAATTATCCACAGATCAGGTAAAATCTATCTTCACTGGTGAGACAACATCATGGAGTGACGTTAGTAAATAAAGGAGAGAACAGACATGGCAAAATCTAAAGAAAAAATAATGGAAGTCGTTTTTCTGCTCGCTGCCTGTGTCTCCATTCTCGCTGTAGCATTAATATGTGTATTCCTTTTCGCAAACGGAATACCTGCAATGAAGAAAATCGGCTTTGCCGATTTTCTTCTTGGTACAACCTGGAAGCCGGGAAATGATATTTATGGAATCTTCCCAATGATTCTTGGAAGTATTTATGTTACAGCAGGAGCGATTATCATCGGTGTTCCGATTGGATTACTTACCGCAGTTTTTCTGGCATGGTATTGTCCGGAAAAGATTTATAAGGTTGTAAAACCGGCAGTAGAGCTTTTGGCAGGTATTCCATCTGTAGTATATGGTTTCTTTGGTATGGTGATGATCGTACCGACGATCCGTTATAACATGGGTGGTACAGGAAGCAGCATTTTAGCCGCATCCATTCTTTTGGGAATTATGATTCTCCCGACAATCATCGGAGTATCTGAAAGTGCAATTCGTGCAGTACCGGGAAGTTATTATGAAGGTTCTCTGGCACTGGGGGCAACACATGAGAGAAGTATTTTCAGAGCTGTATTACCGGCAGCAAAGTCAGGAATTTTTGCAGGAATCATTCTTGGTGTAGGTCGTGCGATTGGTGAGACGATGGCAGTTATCATGGTAGCTGGTAACCAGGCAAGAGTTCCAAGCGGCATTTTAAAAGGTGTTCGTACACTGACAGCAAATATCGTAATTGAGATGGGATATGCAGAAGGTCTTCACAGAGAAGCCTTAATCGCCACAGGCGTTGTATTATTTGTATTTATCCTTGTAATCAACCTCGCATTTTCTATTGTAAAAATGCGTTCCAACAAAGAGTAAGACAGGAGATGAGTAAATAAGATGGGAACGATGCAGCAGACAGCGAAAGCAGCCACAATGATAAACGAAGCTCCTATGAATCGTCTGTCATTAAGTGACAGATTAAAATCTTACAAAAGAACACCAGGTTCTTTGCTCGTTATGTTGCTGGTTGTTTTATCCGCAGTAGCAACGATTGCGGCACTTGTATTTTTGATTTTATATATTCTTGTAAATGGTATTCCGTATATCAACGCTGATTTATTTTCATGGAATTACACTTCGGAAAACTGTTCCGTAATTCCGGCAGCGATCAATACGGTAATTATGGCAGCGATTTCTCTTTTACTTGCCGTTCCTTTTGGAATCGGATCCGCAATTTATTTAGTAGAGTATGCTAAAAAAGGAAATAAATTAGTAAAAGTTATTCGTGTAACCGCAGAAACATTAACAGGTATTCCGTCAATCGTATATGGATTATTCGGTATGTTATTTTTCGTAACGGCATTAAAATGGAAATTCTCAATTCTTGCAGGTGCATTTACATTAGCGATCATGATTCTTCCAGTTATTTTAAGAACAACAGAAGAAGCATTATTGTCTGTACCAGATTCTTATCGTGAAGGAAGTTTTGGACTTGGGGCAGGAAAGCTTCGTACGATTTTTAAAATTGTTCTTCCGGCAGCAGTACCGGGAATCCTTTCCGGTGTTATCCTTGCAACCGGACGAATCGTAGGAGAAACAGCCGCATTGATTTATACTGCAGGAAGCGTAGCGAAAATTCCAAGCAGTGTATTTTCTTCAGGAAGAACGTTAGCAGTGCATATGTATTTACTTGCAAATGAAGGTTTACATGTAAATCAGGCATATGCAACAGCGGTAATATTACTGATACTTGTTATTGCGATCAATGCTTTATCTTCCTTTATCGCAAAGAAGATTACAAAAGCACAGTAATTTATAGAAAGGCAGGACAATATCTTGGCAAATAAAATGATGATTGATGACCTGAACCTGTATTATGGTCAGTTTCACGCATTAAAGGATATATCTTTAAATATACAGGAAAAAGAGATTACCGCATTTATCGGACCATCCGGTTGTGGTAAATCTACATTATTAAAATCATTAAACCGTATGAATGATTTAGTGGAAGGATGTAAGATTACCGGTCAGGTAACTTTAGATGAAACAGATATCTACAGAGATTTAGATGTGAATCTTCTTAGAAAAAGAGTAGGTATGGTATTCCAGAAACCAAATCCTTTCCCAATGAGTGTATATGATAACGTAGCTTACGGACCAAGAACACATGGTATCCGCAGTAAAGCAAAGCTTGACCAGATTGTAGAAGAGGCATTAAGAGGAGCAGCTATCTGGGATGAATTAAAAGACCGCTTGAAAAAGAGTGCATTAGGTCTATCTGGAGGACAGCAGCAGAGACTTTGTATCGCAAGAGCGCTGGCAGTAAAACCAGAAGTATTGCTTATGGATGAGCCGACCTCCGCGCTTGACCCGATATCTACGATTAAAATCGAAGAGCTTGCACAGGAATTAAAGAAGGATTACACGATCGTAATGGTAACTCATAATATGCAGCAGGCAACACGAATTTCCGACAAAACAGTATTCTTCCTGTTAGGAGAAATTATTGAGACAGGAAAGACAGATGAATTATTCTCTATGCCAAAAGATAAACGTACAGAGGATTATATTACAGGGAGGTTTGGTTGATATGCGTATCCGCTTTGATGAACAGTTAGAACAACTTAATGAAGAAATGATCAATATGGGAAATATGATCGAAGCATCTATTGGAAATGCGGTAAAAGCATTGATGAAGCAAGATGAAGAACTTGCAAAAAAAACGATGGCAGGCGATGAGAAAATTGACCGTACAGAAAGAAAAATCGAAGACTTATGTCTTAGACTTTTATTACAGCAGCAGCCTGTAGCAAGAGATTTAAGAAATATTTCTTCTGCATTAAAAATGGTAACCGATATGGAACGAATTGGAGATCATGCAACAGATATTTCTGAACTGGCGATAGTTCTTTCTAAAAAACCATACGTGAAAAAGTTAGATCATATTGAAGAGATGGCAAAAGAGACGATGGTTATGCTGATTCAGAGTCTGGAAGCCTTTGTAGAAAAGGATCTAGATAAAGCACAAAAAGTCATTGCACATGATGATGTTGTTGATGACCTTTTTGAAAAAGTAAAAAAAGAACTGATTGCACTGATTAGAGTTCATGCTGATGAAGGGGAACAGGCAGTAGATCTTTTAATGGTTACAAAGTATTTCGAGCGAATCGGAGATCATGCAACAAATATTGCAGAATGGGTTATCTTTTCTATTACCGGACAGATTGTAGCATAATAAAAGCAATAATTTGGTAATACGTCCTGTTAGAATCTATGTTTCTAATAGGATGTCGAAAAAAGAAATAATTTTACATAAACTTTACATAGTTCTCTCTTTGGATTTTACATACATATGATAACGTAAAAACTACGTATTAGAAAAGTAAAATGTAAAACGGAGGAGAGAATATGAATATTTTTGGTATTTTATCTATGATAGGGGGACTGGCGTTATTCCTTTATGGTATGGACGCAATGGGTGCAGGACTTTCAAAGTTATCCGGCGGCCGTATGGAACGTCTTCTTGAGAAACTGACTTCAAAAAGAATTATGGCAGTTTTATTAGGAGCCGGCGTTACTGCAGTAATCCAGTCTTCATCTGCAACGACAGTAATGGTAGTAGGTTTTGTAAATTCAGGAATCATGAAACTGAACCAGGCTGTCGGTATCATTATGGGAGCAAATATAGGTACGACAATTACATCCTGGCTCTTAAGTCTTACAGGGATTCAGGGAAGTAGCTTTGTATTACAGATGTTGAAGCCGTCCTCATTTTCTCCTATCTTAGCTGTGATAGGTGTAGGGCTTATCATGTTCACAAAAAACGAGAAAAAGAAGGATATCGGTAGTATTTTTATTGGATTTGCCATTTTAATGTATGGAATGGAAGCTATGAGCGGAGCAGTAGCACCTCTTGCAGATAATGAAAAGTTTACCGGTATTCTTACTACGTTTTCTAATCCACTTCTTGGACTGTTAGCAGGTACGATTCTTACGGCAGTAATTCAGAGTTCCTCTGCGTCTGTCGGTATTTTACAGGCACTTTGTGCCACAGGAGCGGTTAATTTCAGTACAGCTCTTCCAATTATTATGGGACAAAACATCGGTACTTGTATAACAGCGATTATTTCCAGTATTGGTACAAGTAAAAATGCAAAAAGAACAGCCGCAGTACATCTTTTCTTTAATATTACCGGAACAATAATCTTTATGGTTGTTTTTTATACTTTAAATGTATTTGTTCATTTTCAGTTTTTAAATACTGCTGCAAGTCCGGCAGGTATTGCAGTTATCCACAGTTTATTTAATATCGGCGCAACCATTCTTTTATTCCCATTTGCAAATCTGCTTGAAAAAATGGCAATTTTTGTGATTCCGGATAAAGAATCTGAAATGGAAGAGATGGAAGAAGAAAAAATCAATCCAGATCTTGCCAGATTGGACGAGCGTTTCTTAGATAAACCGGGATTTGCGATGGAAGAATGTCGTAGTGTTGCGATTAATATGGCAAGAAAATCACAAAAAGCAATGAATCTTGCGATTGATCTGCTTGGAGAATACAGTGACAAGACGGCAGACAGAGTAGAAAAATTAGAAAATCAGATTGATCAGTATGAAGATGCGCTTGGTACCTATCTTGTAAAATTAAGTGGGCGGGAGCTTTCGATAAAAGACAGCCGGGTTTTATCCGTACTGCTTCACTGTATCGGTGACTTTGAGCGGATTTCTGATCATGCCGTAAATATCAGAGATGCCGCAGTGGAAATGCATAAGAAGGACCTGAAATTTTCTGAAAAAGCAAAACAGGAACTTCGTGTATTTTCTAATGCAATCCGAGATATTTTAGACAGAGCAGTGATGGCGTTTGAGACAGGCGATGTGGAACTGGCAAAAGAAGTAGAACCATTAGAACAGGTTGTAGATGCCTTAAATAAAGAAGAAAAGCAAAGACATATCAACAGGCTTCGCACCGGAACATGTACGATTGAACTTGGATTTATTTTGTCGGATATTTCCACAAACTTTGAACGTGCCGCTGACCATTGTTCCAATATTGCAGTATGCCTGTTACAGGTTGACGAGGGTGGGTTTGACACCCATGAATATCTTGATATACTAAAAGAAGAAAACAGCGAAGAATTTCAACATGAATATATGGAGCTTAGTGAAAGGTATGCTTTACCGGAAAGTAAACATACTGGCAAGAAAGAAAAGATAGCAAAGACAGAAAAGATGGAGGCAAGAAAAGATAGTGGAAAATAATTATGGAGGAAAATAAGAATGGCAAATATTTATATAGTAGAAGATGATACAAACATTCAGGAAATAGAAGCAATCGCATTAAAAAACAGCGGTCATAACGTGGAACAGTTTGAAGATGCCAAACATTTTTATAAAAAAATAGAAGAAAAACTTCCTGATCTGGCAATTCTTGATATTATGCTGCCAGATGAAAATGGATATGAAATTGTAAAAAAGCTTCGTAAAAATCCAGCAACAAAAAAGCTGCCGATTATTATGGTAACTGCAAAGACATCGGAAATTGATATGGTAAAGGGATTAGATATCGGAGCAGACGATTACATAAAAAAACCATTTTCCATTATTGAATTTATTACAAGAATAAAGGCCGTTCTTCGCCGTACTGTAGAACAGCCGGATGACAAATATATGACGATTGGAGAAATCTTCCTTGATAATGAGCGTCATATGGTTTATGTAGACAATAAAGGAATTGAGCTTACTTATAAAGAATATGAACTTTTAAAACTGCTCATGCGTAATGCGGGAATCGTTTTGTCAAGAGAAATGATTATGGAACGTGTATGGGATACAGAATTTGAAGGGGAATCCCGAACCGTTGATATGCATATCAAGACTCTTCGTAAAAAGCTGGGCGATAGCAGTAAACATATCAAGACAGTGCGTAATGTCGGATATGTAATGGAATAAAAAAGAAACAGGGGAAGTATCATGAGAAGAAAGATTAATGTACAACTGGTAAGTATTTCGCTCATTGCGATTGTTGCTACTATGCTGGTCATGCTGTTTGTATTTTATGATTTATTTCAGACACAGGTGCAGGATGACTTAAGAGCCAATGCCATTGTATTGAAAAATACAGGAATTTTTCATTCTGGAAATGAAAATGCATTACATATGGATTACAGGAAACTTCGAGTTACATGGATCTCTGCAACAGGAACAGTCCTTTATGATAATGATGCAGATGTAGGAACAATGGATAACCATATGAGTCGTCCTGAAGTGAAACATGCATTTAAAGATGGAGATGGAAATGCCGTCCGGAAATCTGCGACGATGGATACAAATACTTTTTATTATGCCATAAAGTTAAATGATGGTTCGATACTTCGAGTAGCCAGAGAAGCAAGCAATATATGGAGCGTATGCGGAAAGATACTTCCCATCGTAGCGGCTACGATTCTTATTATGATGATTTTATGTATTATTCTGGCACACATTATGACGAAAAACATTATAAAACCAATCGAGCAGATGGCAGTAGATTTAGACGATTTTTCTGTTATTCCAGCTTATAAGGAATTAGAGCCATTTGCGGCAACGATTCGGGCACAACATACGGATATTTTAAAAAGTGCCAGAATGCGGCAGGACTTTACGGCAAATGTGTCCCATGAATTAAAAACGCCACTTACCGCGATATCCGGTTATGCGGAACTTATGGAAAATGGCATGGTTCCTTCAGAAGAAATTGGAACTTTCTGCCAGAAAATCGAAAAAAGCGCCCGCCGTCTCCTTTCGCTCATCAATGATATTATCCGTCTTTCTGAATTAGATAGTGCGAATACCCAGCTCATTGTAGAAAAGTTTGACCTTTTTGAAGAAGCAGCACTCTGTGTAGAAAATATGCAGATTTATGCGGAAAAAAATGATGTGACTATTACATATGAAGGTGGTCCGCAGGAAATCACTGCAAATCGGGAGATGATAAACGAGCTGATCAATAATCTTTGTGCCAATGCCATTCGCTATAATAAAAAGAACGGAACAGTAAAGGTCAGAGTAGACAGTGAACAAGGTCATTCATATTTGAGAGTAGAAGATACTGGAATCGGTATTCCAAAAGAACATCAGAAAAGAATTTTTGAACGATTCTACCGCGTAGATAAAAGCCGTTCAAAACAGACTGGAGGAACCGGTTTAGGGCTTGCCATCGTAAAACATATCGTTGCACTTCATGATGCAAAACTCGATCTTCAAAGCGAAGTTGGAAAAGGGACTACAATTACAGTGACATTTTAAACTGACTATATTAAACCGATAGGAAAAGCGAATAAAAAGCAAAATAAACTCCAAAAAGAAACAAAGTGACCATATTGACTATATCTAAATTGGATATTTCAATATGGTCATTTTTGCTGTACTATACGGGCAGATGCAAATGAAAAAGGCAATATTTTATCGGGAAAATGAAAGGAGTTTATCATGAATAATAATGCAGAAAAACAATATGAATTAAATAAAGAACTTGCTCAGATGTTAAAAGGTGGTGTCATCATGGATGTTACTACTCCGGAGCAGGCAAAGATTGCAGAAGAAGCTGGTGCATGTGCTGTTATGGCGTTAGAGAGAATTCCAGCGGATATTCGTGCAGCCGGTGGAGTTTCAAGAATGAGCGATCCAAAGATGATCCGCGGCATTCAGGAAGCAGTTTCTATTCCGGTTATGGCAAAGTGCCGTATTGGACATTTTGCAGAGGCACAGATTCTTGAAGCAATCGAGATTGATTATATTGATGAGAGTGAAGTTCTTTCTCCGGCAGATGATGTTTATCATATTGATAAAAAACAGTTTAAAGTGCCATTTGTATGTGGAGCAAAAGATTTAGGAGAAGCACTCAGAAGAATCAATGAAGGTGCTTCTATGATCCGTACAAAAGGAGAGCCTGGAACTGGTGATGTTGTACAGGCAGTACGTCATATGCGTATGATGAATCGTGAGATTGCACGCATTACTTCTATGAGACAGGATGAACTTTTTGAAGTAGCAAAAGAGTTAAGAGTTCCTTATGAATTAGTGTTAAAAGTACACGATACCGGAAGACTCCCAGTCGTTAATTTCGCAGCCGGTGGAGTTGCAACTCCGGCAGATGCGGCATTGATGATGCAGCTTGGTGCAGAGGGAGTATTCGTTGGTTCTGGTATTTTTAAATCCGGTAATCCAAAGAAGAGAGCAGATGCGATTGTAAAAGCGGTTACAAATTATAAAGATGCCAAAATGCTTGCAGAGCTTTCTGCTGATTTAGGAGAAGCGATGGTCGGCATTAACGAGAGTGAGATTCAGTTATTAATGGCAGAGAGAGGAAAATAAAGAGAGGAAAACAAAATGAAGGTTGCGGTACTTGCGGTCCAGGGGGCCTTTATAGAACATGAAAAAGCATTAGAAAGACTTGGTGTGGAGACAGTAGAGCTTAGAAAGGCAGAAGATTTAGAACAGGATTTTGATGGCCTTGTTCTGCCGGGCGGAGAAAGTACCGTACAGAGCAGACTTTTAAAAGAACTTTCTATGTTTGAACCTTTAAAGAAAAAAATAGAAGAAGGTCTTCCGGTTTTGGCTACCTGTGCCGGTCTTATTTTACTGGCACAGAATATTTCAAACGATGAGAATCGCTGCTTTGCTACGTTACCGGTTACTGTAAAGAGAAATGCATACGGAAGGCAGCTTGGAAGCTTCTATTATGAGGGAGAGATTAAAGGAATCGGAACATTTCCTATGGAATTTATCCGCGCTCCGTATATTGAATCTGTCGAAAAAAATGTGGAAATCCTTGCACAAGTAGAGGAAAAAATTGTGGGAGTTGCTTACAAAAATCAGTTAGCATTCTCATTTCATCCGGAATTAACTGGAAATGACAGAATTCATGATAAATTTATAGAACTAATTAAGGTAAGTAATAACTAACTTTTACCCTAAGATACAGTTGCCAGCTGAAAAAGCCTATGTTACAATAGATGAGAATTAGATACACAGCATATAAGTTCCGAAGGGATGAAAAGAGAATCCGGTGAGAGTCCGGAGCGAATCCGTCACTGTAAGGGGAGTCTGTACAATAAGCCACTGAGATATTATATTTTGGGAAGGATGTACCGATGGAGAACCAAGTCAGGAGAACTGCTTATATGTTTAGTCAACTCATCTTACGGAATTTTAAGAGAGCTGTATATCTCGCACATAAATCGACTATATGATTTGCGATGGAATTGGGATTCCAATCTATTTCAAATTTATTAGGTGATTTATGATTGAAAATTTAGAATACGATAGATGAAGAGACTTATAGTGAGTATAGGTCTCTTTTTCTTATCATAAAAAGCAGCCATCCTATAGGAGAAGAGGCAATTTAGGAGTACTTTTTGTTTGAATATACGGAATACTCTTTATGGATGGGAATCATTTTGAGATACAGTATTGTTAAAGGAGGTTATGTAGAAGTTTATGGGATTTCAGTTAGGCAATCTTTATGTAGAAAAGGGTGAAAAGGTATGTGGATTTTTAAAGCTGCCTTTTACAGAGGATGAATTACCCGTAACATTAATCTATGGACAGGAAGAGGGACATACGGTTTTAGTAGACGGAGGAATTCACAATGCAGAATATGTAGGAATTGAGTGTGTCACAGGACTGGCAGCAAAGCTTCAGCCTAAAGACATTAAAGGAATTCTTATCCTGCTTCATATTGTCAATGTAAATGGATTTAAAGCAAGAACGGTCAGTGTTTCTGCAGAAGACGGAAAGAATCTCAACCGGGTATTTCCGGGGGATGCGAATGGAACGTATACGGATAAGCTGGCATATTTTATAGAAAAAGAGATTTTTTCAAAAATAGATTATTATATCGATGTACATAATGGAGATTGGTTTGAGGATTTAACACCATTTATTTATTGTGTCGGTAACGCTCCGGAGGAGACCGTAGCGGAAGCAGAAAGAATGGCACAGGCAGCAGATATGCCATTTTATGTGAAGTCACAAAGTGGAAAAGGTGGAGCATATAATTATGCCGGAACGTTGGGAATTCCATCGGTACTGATTGAGCGTGGATGTAATGGTATGTGGTCAGAAGAGGAAGTAGCAGCCTCACAGAAAGATGTAAAGAATATTCTTCGCCGTATCGGTATGTTAAAGACAAGACCAACGTTAGCAGAAATGCAGATGCGTGTACCAAAACATATGAATCATGCACATTATGTTGATTCAGAAAAGGCGGGCTGCTGGTTCCCGAAAAAGAAGGCAGGCCAGATTGTGAAAGCCGGTGAGCTTTTAGGAGAATTAAAAGATTATTTTGGAAATGTCATCGAAGAATTTCGTTTAAAAGAAGACGCAATCATTCTGTATCAGACAATTTCTTATTCTGTTCCGGAGAATTCTCCATTAATTGCATATGGACATTATGATATCTGTATTGATGATATGGGAAATACACACCAGCATACACATGATGAACTTCATAAACATCGTAAAGAACATTATGACGATCATGCCGGAATTCATTCTCGTGAGATGTGGGAGGATATGATTTGAAAAATAACAGCCATACTTTAACTAAAGGCAGCGTAGGGAAGGGCATACTTTTATTTGCTCTTCCCCTTTTGGGTTCGAGTCTTATTCAGCAGCTTTACAGTACAGTAGATCTTATTTTTGTTGGACAGCTTCTTGGGACGAAAGCATCGGCGGCGATTGGAGCCAGTGGTCTGATCGTAACCTGTATGATCGGATTTTTTAACGGAATGGCTGTAGGGACGAATGTCTTTGCGGCAAGACATTATGGAGCAAGACGCTTTGAACAATTAAAGAAACTGATACAGACGATCTTTTGGACGGGAATAATCGGAGGCTTCTTTTTAACAGTGATCGGTCTGGTCTTATCTCCGGTATTTTTAACCTGGATGGGTACGCCGGAGAGTATTTTTCCACTCGCAGTACGATACCTCCGTATCTATATGGCCAGTATGATATCTGTAGTCAGTTATAATCTTTTAAGCGGTGTACTAAGAGCACTGGGCGATTCCAGAACACCGATGCTATATCAGTTTTTTGGCGGGATCATCAATGTTTTTGCGGATTTTATATTTTTATATGTTTTTCATATGGGAGTAGAAGGAACAGCGTTTGCAACGTTATTTTCCCAGACATTTGCGGCTATCGGAGTCATGATCCATTTATATCGATTAAGAAAACCGTATGCACTGCGGATTCGTTTTTCAGATTGCAGCCTGAAAGAATTTACGGATATACTAAAAGTAGGTGTGCCGGCTGGGGTGCAGTCAATTATTATCACCTTGTCCAATATTATCATACAGTCACAGATTAATACATTAGGTGTTACTTCAGTAGCATCGTTTACAGTCTATTTCAGAGTGGAGTTAATTATCTACCTGCCAATTGTCGCACTTGGACAGGCGGTTGTTTCCTTTATTGGACAAAACTATGGAGCCGGCAACTGGGAAAGAATCAAAAAGGGTAACAGACTTTGTATTTTTGGAGGATCGCTCATTACATTTGCTGCCTGTATACTGCTTATCATAGCGATGCCGGTGATTTTAAATGTATTTACAAAAGATGCTGCAGTAGCAGCGCAGACATTAGAAATCGTAAAAGTAACCTTTCCATTTTACTTTTTTTACACCGTTCTTGAATGCTTCAGCAGTAATTTAAGAGGCTTTGGAAAGGCCTTTCTGCCAATGATCGTAACGGTGATCAGTTTCTGCGGCTTCCGGATCGTTGCATTATTTGCGCTTATGGCAAAGAATCCTTCCCCGGATAAAGTAGCATTATCTTATCCAATATCCTGGGGAATTGCAGCGGCAGCGATGGCGATACTCTATGTAAGGAACAATAGAAATAGAAGCAGAAAAATATAGTGCGATCCGATCAGGTACAATACCGAAAGGTTTTGTCGGTAAGTATTCTGGCAAAGATCAATCCAAGCGGCAGAGCCAGAATGATTAAAATTGCAGAAGCAAACCAGGTTGCGGAAGTAGCAAGGGACATAATACCAAGGTTGTAGAATCCTCTGTAAAGATAAAGCCCCGGAACCATAATAACGATCGAAGGAACTGTGACAGAGATTCTTGGATACCCAGCTTTATTTTTTATCAAAGAGGCAAGAAGACCTGCGGTCAAAGCGCCGATAAATGCGGCGGCGGCAGGAGG
This sequence comes from Anaerobutyricum hallii, assembly GCF_900209925.1. Lineage (NCBI taxonomy): Bacteria > Bacillati > Bacillota > Clostridia > Lachnospirales > Lachnospiraceae > Anaerobutyricum > Anaerobutyricum hallii. Next base: position 622,936 of record NZ_LT907978.1, read on the forward strand.
AAAGTTTATCAGATCAACAAGTTCAAGACGCAGCGTATTTGCAATAGCACCGATCAATGCGGCGGTTACTGCCAGCGGAACAGGACTGTTGAACATAATAGAGAAACCAAATACACCGCAAAAACTTGCAAGAAGCCGGAACAGGATCCAATCAGATAATGGTAATGAGATTTTTAAAAAGTCAACCGGCTGAAGATGGAGAATCAAAGCCATGATCCAGGCAGACATTGTTGCAACTAAAATAATGATCAGAGCATAACCGAGTCGTTCAATACCGGAACGCATATCCAGTTTTGCAAGGTCAATACCGCTGGTGATAAAAGGAAATCCCGGAATGATAAATAACATGGCACAGATATATCCGGCTTCATGCCGCACAGAAAGATGGAGAAAGACTTCCCCAAGCTTTAAAAGTCCAGCATAGGAAAGACAGGCGAAAGATACGGATAAAACAATGCCAAGAAATAAAGTATAATGATGTTTGGTTAATTTGCATCTTAAAAAGTTTCCAAGACCGGCACCAATAAAAGCGCAGAACATTTCAATCAGTCCGCCGCCAAGCAAAAAAGTAAATCCGCCACAGGCGATAGCAGCAGCAATACCAAGAGCAACTGGAGAATAAAGACCATGAATTTCTTCGATACTATCAAGAAAATCGTGCAGTTGATTTCCAGACATAGTCTTTCCTTCTGTTTCAAAGTTTCGGATAAAATGTTCCAAACGATTTAACTTTGAAGTATTGACTCCGGTATTTGTTAAACAAAGAGATTGTGTAAAGCCTTCTTCTCCATCAAAACAGGTATACTCAATTGACATTAGCCCAATATCCGCTGTACAGGTGACACCCATCGTCTCAGCAAGCGTATTCATAGAACTTCGTACACGCCATGCACCGGTTCCACAGGATAAGAGCATGATACCTACTCTGCCGATAATAGAAGCCTTTTCTGTAAGACTTGCCTGTGTGACCGGAATATTTTCTCCATTATTGTCAGTATATTCATGCCAGAGAACATCCATGTGATTTTTTCGTATTGTTGACTGACTCATTTTAACACTTCCCTTTACAGTTCTTTATAGATTTCGTTACAGTTCAAGACTTTTTACCCCGGCTTTTTTAATCATTTTTTCACGACAGGTTAAAACAAGTCCGTCTACCTCACTCAAATGGTGTAACATTTTCTTTTCAAATTCACGAATAGGAAGAAGAATACCGATTTCATCAAAAGTCTGTTCTTTCTTTAATCCGGTTTCCTGTCCGTAATAAACGATTGCATGGGGAGCTTCTTTTTGGATATTATGGAAGGTATTCCATACAACAGCGTAAGCCTGTGCTTCAGTTAAACCTAACTTTTTCGTATCAGGAAGTGCATAGAGAATCATAATACCACGTCGTTTATTTTCTTTTTTCTCCGTAATATTCATCTCGCTGCCGCCAACATAGGAACGAACGATATCATATCCATCGGCAAGATAAAGTTTAGAACGAGGCGCACATTCATGATTCTTATAAATTTCTTTAAATTTACTATACTCTCTACTGGAAACGATTTTCTTTGCTGTAGGCAAAAGCTCTCCGTCAGGATTTGTTAAAAGAACAGGATTCATTCCGGCTTTTCCATGAAATTTTTTAGGAATCAGGTACGCATCTCTTAAAAGATCAAACATACTTTTTCCGCAAAGTTTTAATAAAAGAGCGGTGACATCACCGTTTTGATAGGCATAAAAGAGTACTTTGGAAAAATGTTTCGGATCATCCGATTCTAATAAATGATTATCATCCATTGCATCATAAAAAACATCCATTAATTTTTTGCAGGAATCCGGAGAAGCAAGAATCTGGGAAAAAATAGCTTCAACTTCTTCCTCTCTTGGTAAAACAGTTTGCATAATAACACCTGGCTTTCCTTTCGTATGGCTTAAGTATAGAAAGGAAAAGTTCTGACATCAAATGTTTTATTTACATATTGAATATGTGTAGGATATATCGGATGTAAGATGACTCCCACATCTACGATATATCTTGAATAGAAATATAAAATTTTTCCATTATTTTTATCTTGAATCCATATTCATAATGCGTTATAATAAACGAGTAAATAAATACAGAATCTTCGGGGATGGGTGTAATTCCCTACCGGCGGTATTTGTTTCAGATGAAGCATCTGTTTATGAGCGAACGAATCTGGTAACATAAGCCCGCGAGCCATTGGCATGATTCGGTGAGAGTCCGAAGCCGACAGTACAGTCTGGATGAGAGAAGAATGAGAAGAGAGCGGTTTTTATAGTATTTTTATTGTATTGAATGAAGCATCAGGTAAAGGATAGAATCAGTAAAGGATAGAATTACATGATGTGGACTCTGACGCATAATATTATATCAGTTCGTTTAAAAGTGTAGCTTAACCCCGATAATATTTCTATCGGGGTATTTTTTATGGGTTAAAAAAGCTAAAGTTTCCTTCCCTGTTCAAACTTTATTATTTGGAGAGAATGTATTGTGTTTTTCGTAATGTATTTTCAGAGCTTTTTGTAAAATCAAGGACAAAAAGATTCCGAGAGTGCATAGTAAAAGAATGGAGGAATTGAAAAATGAGTCAGTATTATCTTGGATTTGATGCAGGAACGCAGAGTGTAAAAGTAGCGGTATATGATGAGAATATGAATTGTATCGTATCCTCTTCCGCACCAACAACATTAACTTATCCGGAGCCGGGATGGGTAAGTATGGACGTGGATGAGTATCTGGCACTCACGATTAAAGGAATGAAGGAATGTGCTTCTTTGATGAAGGAAAAAGGACTGGATGTGACAAAGATTAAGTCGATTATGGGAGATGGTATTATCTGTGGTATCTGCGGTGTAGATAAAGACGGTAATGCGATCACACCATATATTAATTATCTTGATTCACGTACAAAGGATGATGTAGATCTCGTAAATAGCTGGGATTTAGACATTTTTGGAAAAGAAACAGGTAATCCGGAAGCAAACTGTATGTTCCCTGCCATGTTTGCCCGCTGGTTTTTAAAGAATATAGAAGGATTTAAAGAAAACGGCGCGAAGTTTATTCATGATGCCCCTTATGTACTGGCACATCTTGCAGGTCTTTCTGCAAAAGATATGTTTATTGACTGGGGAACAATGTCTGGATGGGGACTTGGATATAAAGTAGAAGAGAAATGCTGGTCGAAAGAACAGCTTGATCTTCTTGGTATTCCGGAAGAAATGATGCCACGAATCGTAAAGCCATGGGATATCATCGGACATTTAACAGAAGAAATTGCACAGGAAACAGGACTTCCGGCAGGAATTCCTATTTGTGGAGGTGCAGGAGATACTATGCAGTCCATGATCGGAAGTGGAAATATGAAGCCGGGACAGGCCGTTGATGTTGCGGGAACCTGTTCGATGTTCTGTGTATCCACAAAGGGAATTATACCGGAATTAAGCAAGAAAGGAGCCGGTCTTGTATTTAACAGCGGTTCTCTTCCAGATACGTATTTTTACTGGGGCTATATCCGTACCGGCGGTCTTGCATTACGCTGGTTCAAGGATAATATCTGTAAAAAGGCAGAAGACGATAATTATTATCGAGTATTAGAAGAAGATGCCAGAAAAGTTCCGGCAGGTTCAGATGGTGTACTTTTCCTTCCATATCTGACAGGTGGAATCAATGATATTCCGGATGCGGTAGGATGCTTCTTAAACATGACAATGGATACAGATCAGGCGACCTTATGGCATGCTGTTTTAGAAGCGATTGGTTATGATTACATGGAAATCACAGATCTGTATCGTTCTGCGGGAATTGACTTAAGCCGCATCACGATCACAGAAGGCGGAAGTCGTGATAATATGTGGAACCAGATGAAAGCAGATATGTTAGACAGTCGTACAGTCACATTAGAGAATGCGGCCGGTGCCGTTATGACAAACTGTATGTTTGGTGCCTATGCAGTAGGAGATGTAGACAATATCACCGAAGCTTTATCAGGGAATATTCACCTGAAAAATGTATTTGAACCTTCCAGGGAAAATGTAGAATTTTACCGTAAACAATATGAGAAAAAAACACACCTCGTGAAAAATACCATGAAGGAAGCTTTCGAAATCCTCAAGGAGCTGAGATAGTCTGCTTGGAAACAGACGACCGTTGAAGGAGGTAGCTATAGCAGAAACTCCCTGACCTAAACCCACACCATCAATTTATAGAAGCCAGAAAATGCAAACTCCTGTAATAGGAAAATGTGATGTCGGAGCAAGTAAAAATGCGGTGACGCATTTTCTACGCCGCGATTATCTTCACATTTTCCTATTACAGGAGTTTGCATTTTCGTCTCCCATATGATATAATTGTCACTGTGCTTTGGAGATGTACCCAAGTGGCTGAAGGGTCCGCACTCGAAATGCGGTAGGTCGGCTATAACCGGCGCGAGGGTTCAAATCCCTCCATCTCCGTTTAGATGACTGACCAGAGGTCAGGTGATAAGGAATATAAGAGCGGCAGGGCTTTGAAGATAGAAGTCATGTCGCTTTTCTTATGTGGTGTAACAGCCAGTGCATTGGATTTTTGAAATGAGGTGAAAAAGGTGGAGAATATTGTAATGGGAATACTGGCGCATGTAGATGCCGGAAAGACAACATTATCGGAAAGTATGTTGTATTTATCAGGAACGGTACGTAAGCTTGGACGAGTGGATCACAAAGATGCTTTTCTTGATACGTATGCATTAGAGAGAGACAGAGGAATTACGATTTTTTCAAAACAGGCTGTTTTTTCACTAGGAAATAAAAAAGTGAACCTTTTAGATACACCGGGACATGTTGATTTTTCTGCGGAAATGGAACGAACACTGCAAGTTCTTGATTATGCGGTACTTGTTATCAGCGGGGCAGATGGTATACAGGGACATACAGAAACTTTATGGAAACTGTTAAAGCTTTATGATATCCCTACATTTATTTTTATTAATAAGATGGATCAGCAGGGAACAGATAAAGCGGCACTGCTTTCAGAATTAAAGGAACGTCTTGATGAAGGATGCATTGCTTTTGATCAGGAAGAGAGTACAGAAACCCTGGAAGAACTGGCAATGACCGATGAAAAGGTACTGGACTATTTTATGGAGCATGAAAGTGTCCGGAAGGAAGATATTTGTCGCTTGATAAAGGAAAGAAGAGTATTTCCATGTTATTTTGGTTCAGCATTAAAGTTAGAAGGAGTACAGGAACTTCTTTATGGGTTTGAACGGTATATGGAGCCATATACGGGAACAGAAGAATTCGGAGCGAAAGTATTTAAGATTTCGAGAGATGATAAGGGAGAACGTCTCACATTCTTAAAAGTAACTGGTGGAAAGCTTGTTGTGAAGATGCCGGTGAATCTGGTGGATAAAGAAGAAAAGGTGAATCAGATCCGTATTTATTCCGGAGCAAAGTATGAGACAGTAAGCGAGGTAGAATCCGGTGGTGTCTGTGCGGTTACGGGACTGGTTTCTTCTTATATCGGACAGGGATTTGGTGTGGAAAAAGGTACAGCTGCCCCATTTTTAGAACCGGTTTTAACATATCAGATGATTTTGCCGGATGGAGCGGATACGACAAAGGTTCTCCGGGAGTTGAAACAATTAGAGGAGGAAGAACCACTTCTTAATATTGTATGGAATCCTGCATTAGAAGAAATTCATGTACAGTTAATGGGAGAAGTGCAGACAGAAATCTTAAAGACAATGATTGCGGAGCGTTTTCATTTAGATGTTGAGTTTGGTACGGGAAAGATTGTATATAAGGAAACGATAAAGAATCCTGTTGTGGGAGTCGGACATTACGAACCACTTCGTCATTATGCAGAAGTTCATCTTAAAATGGAGCCTCTTGAGGCCGGCGGCGGACTTGTTTTTGATGCAGATTGCAGTGAGGATGTTCTTGATAGAAACTGGCAGCGCCTGATTCTGACACATTTGCAGGAAAGAGAACATCCGGGAGTGCTTACCGGTTCGCCGATTACGGACATGAAGATAACGATTGTAGCAGGAAGGGCACATTTGAAACATACCGAGGGCGGTGACTTCCGTCAGGCAACTTACCGGGCTGTCAGACAGGGCTTAAAGTCTGCGGAAAGTATATTGCTAGAACCATGGTACTCTTTTGTTTTAGAAGTTCCGTCTGATCAAGTAGGCAGGGCGATGTCAGATATCGGGCAGATGAATGGAAGTTTTGAAGGTCCGGAGGCGGAGGATAAGCAGGGAATGGTGCGGCTTACCGGAACAGCACCAGCTTCGGAAATGCGTGATTATCAGCGGGAAGTCTGGACTTATACGAAGGGACGTGGACGAATCACATTCACTTTAAAAGGATATGAACCTTGTCATAATGCAGAAGAAGTAATAGAACAGATCGGCTATGACAGTGAGAGAGATATTGATAATCCAACCGGTTCTGTTTTCTGCGCACATGGTGCCGGATTTCTTGTAAAATGGGACGAAGTACCGGAATATATGCATATAAAAGAAGATTTTTTATCAGAAGGATCTGATGAGATATCAGAAGAAGAGCAGACGATAACAGGAAACACCCATTTTGGAAATAGTAGTTATTCCTCAGGATATGGAGATGATCCAGAACTCCTTGCAATCATGGAGAGAGAGTTTGGCTCCAAACAAAAAGAAAGAGATCGTTACAGCGGTTATCGTAAACAGACCGTGTCGGCACCAATGCCCCGGAAAACTGTTATAAAAGATACCGAACCGAAAAAAGAATATTTACTTGTAGATGGATATAATGTTATTTTTGCCTGGGAAGAATTAAATGAACTTGCCAAAGCAAGCATTGATGCTGCAAGAAATAAGCTGATGGATATTTTAAGTAACTATCAGGGATTTACAGGCTGTACATTGATTCTTGTTTTTGATGCATATAAAGTAAAAGGAAGTCAGGGAGAAGTGCAGAAATACCATAATATTTACGTTGTGTATACAAAAGAAGCAGAAACGGCGGATCAGTATATTGAAAAGACGACACATGAAATTGGCAGAAAGTATAAGGTCACAGTAGCGACTTCGGATGCTTTAGAGCAGGTTATTGTTATGGGGCAGGGCGCATACCGTATTTCTGCAAGAGATTTTTATGAAGAGGTAGAACGGACAGAAAAGCAGATTCGGGAGATAAATGGGCAGCAGCATGGTGAGAAAAGAAATTATCTTTTGGATTATGCAAAAGAAGAGGATGCAAAACATATGGAAGAAGTAAGGCTTGGGAAAAAGTTAGAGAAACTTGACAAAACCACTGTCAGCGACCCTGAGTAAATCCTAGTAAAGCAGTGTAGTATGCACAAAAAAACAAAGGGAAAAAGGGGCTGTTTTATTGACTTTTGAAAGTCTCTATGTTATATATGGAATTTAGACGTTACGATGAATGTACGCTCGGAATCTTTTCATAAAATCAAGCACAAAAGACTCGAGAGTACATAGGAGATGATAGGAGGAAACTATGCTTGAATTACAAAATATCAGCTATATGGTTGATGATGATAAAGAGATTTTAAGAGATATTAATCTTGCATTTGATGAGAAGTTTGTTGCGATTACAGGACCAAACGGAAGTGGAAAGTCCACTCTTGCAAAGATTATCGCCGGCATCTTAAAACCAACATCCGGTAAGATTTTATTAGATGGTGAGGACATTACAGACCTGAATATTACAGAAAGGGCAAAGAAAGGGATTAGCTATGCTTTCCAGCAGCCTGTAAAGTTTAAAGGATTAAAAGTAAAAGATTTAATGAGCATTGCCTCTGGAAAGACATTAGATATTGCCGGAATCTGTGATATTCTTTCTCAGGTAGGATTATGTGCAAGAGATTATATTAACAGAGAACTGAATGGCAGTCTTTCAGGCGGTGAGCTTAAACGTATAGAGATTGCTATGATCAAGGCGAGAGCAACAAAGCTTTCCGTATTCGATGAACCAGAAGCAGGAATTGATCTGTGGAGCTTTAACAGCCTTATTCATGTATTTGAAGATCTTCATGAGAAGACAGACGGTACGATCCTGATCATTTCCCATCAGGAAAGAATTCTTGAAATTGCAGACAGAATCATTGTAATTAATGACGGACTTGTAGAAAAGAGTGGAAAAGGAGAAGAGGTTATTCCGGAACTCCTTTACAAATCAAGTATGTGTCAGAAATTAAACAGAGATTAGGGGGACAGAATCATGGATTTAATACAGAAAGAATTATTAGAAGAGATTGCAGATCTTCATGGAGTACCGGCTGGAGCATATAATATTCGTGCAAATGGAGCTGCTGCTGCAAGAAATACGACAGCGAACATTGATATTGTTTCTAAAGAAGATAAACCGGGAATCGACATTATCATCAAGCCGGGAACAAAGAAGGAAAGCGTGCATATTCCGGTTGTAATCAGTCAGACAGGGCTTACCGACCTTGTTTATAATGATTTCCATATTGGTGATGATTGTGATGTGACGATCGTAGCAGGCTGCGGAATTCATAACAGTGGTGACGGACTTTCACAGCATGATGGTATTCATGAATTTTTTGTTGGAAAGAATTCTAAGATTCGTTATGTGGAGAAGCATTATGGTAATGGTGACGGCAAAGGCGGTAAGGTGATGAATCCAAAGACGATCATTCATCTTGACGAGAATGCATATTTTTATATGGATACCGTACAGATTAAGGGAATTGACAGCACAATGCGTGAGACAGAAGCCGATTTAAAAGACGGAGCAAAGCTTGAGATTTCCGAGAAGCTTATGACACATGGAGAGCAGAAAGCAGAAACACAGTTTGCAGTGGACTTAGACGGTGAGGGAAGCAGTGCGAACGTTGTATCCCGTTCCGTTGCACGTAATGATTCTTATCAGATGTTCCGCGCGAAGATCTCAGGTAATAATGCCTGTGCCGGACATAGCGAATGTGATGCGATCATCATGGATAACGCAAAGGTTCGTGCGATTCCTGAATTAGAGGCGAATAATCTGGATGCAGAACTGATCCATGAGGCAGCAATCGGTAAGATTGCAGGAGAACAGCTTATTAAACTTATGACATTAGGACTGACAGAAGAAGAAGCAGAAGAAATGATCATTTCCGGATTCTTAAAATAGTGATATACTAAACCGTATAATATACAGTCGTTTGTGAATGAAGTGTAACATTGCGGAAACTTGAGTACAACTGGCGGAATTTAACCCCAAAAGCAAGTATCGAAAGATTCTGAGACTATATAAGAATACTAAGGGGGACTTTTTATGAGACAATGTATGGATATGGATAATTTACATAAAAGATTAAAAAGAGTAGAGGGGCAGATCAAGGCAATTGACCGTATGATCGAGCAGGATGTTCCATGCGAGGATATTATTATACAGATTAATGCAGCGAAAACTGCCCTGCATAAGATTGGGCAGGTAGTATTAGAAGGGCATTTAAATCATTGTGTAAAAGACGGAATTGCACATGGCGATGCAGAGAAAACGATCGCAGATTTTGCAAAGGCTGTAGAATATTTTTCAAGATTATAAAACGGATGAATCAATGAAATAAAGAGGACATAGAATTTTTTTAGAATTTTATGTCCTTTTTTGTTATAAAAAGTGCAAAACAAAATAGCTACAGGATGGATATTTTTATTGCTACAAAAATAAAATCAACTTATAATATAAGAATATATTTTCGGAATTTTATAAGCGGATAAGATCAGGCTGGGAAATATCCGAATCAGATGAGAAAATGTGAGGTGTTAATATGAGCAGAACAGACGAAGAAATCAAAAGATATGAAACGAAGATGAAGTCTTGTACGACAATGACAGATTTACTGGTAGCGATGTCTTCCTGGCAGAGCTATGCACAAAGTCATAATTTAAGCACAGAAGAAAAGCGAATGGTAGATGAAGCGTATCTGAAGGCGGAAGAAAGACTGATTACTGCGGTAAAGCCAAGTTTATGGTAAGTTTTTGATTATAGATCTGCAGGAATATAAGTTTGCAGTGATAGCTGCATTGATAAAAGATTCAAGTCGAGCAGCCGCGAGACTTGGCGCGTGATTCTGGTCAGCGTAAGCTGACATATTCTTTACAGAATCACTGCGCATCCTCGCGGAGCGTTTATCTCAGTCGGAGATTGGACTCCCACTGAGACAAATTTGCTGTCACTCACCACCTGAAAGAGGTGGGAGTCTTCTCGACTGAGATAAACAGATTGCTAGTGGAGGGAGACAAAATGAACGGAACGAAAGGAAAAATGGCAGAGGCATTTAAGGAGCTTGTGTGTAAGAAGTCATTTCAGAAGATTACGATAAGCGATATCGCAAAAGAGAGCGCCATGACCAGAGAAAACTTTTATTATCATTTCCGGGATAAATATGACATCATGCACTGGATTTTTGAACAGGAGATCGTAGAAAAACTTCCGTCAGAAGAGGAATCGTTTGAAATATGGTTTCATACATTATTTATAAACACATGTGAGGATTACAAATATTACAGAAAGTTGATAAAGAATCTGAGTGTAGAGGAAGTACGCAGTGACTTATACAAACTATTTGAACACAGAGTACGTCTTATGATCGAAGAGTGTCTGGACGATTCCGTCTGGAATCTACGTAAGGAGAAGGAAGATTTTACAGTAACATTTTTTACGGAGGCTTTTCTTGGATTTTATATCAATTACATCAGGGAGCATGAGGAAATCAATCTTCAGTTACTCCAAATGGAAATAAAGTTTCTCTTTGATAAATTTCTTTCAACCGTAAGAATTACGAAAGAGTAAGTAACCGAGCAAGAAACATAATAATTAGATAAAATATCTAAAAGAAAGATAGGAATAATTACTGAAATAGTGCAAAATAGCCCATGAAAATGGAATTGTAAGGTAAAAAAACGAAAAAATATCGTAAGAAATATGACAGATTCTCACATAATTCTTACAATGTAAAAAGACAAATACCCCTATAAGTGTTATATTTAAATCAGCACTAGTGTACTTAATTGGAAACATTAATTGAATAGGAGGAATTAATATGACTAACGTAATTATTGGTGAATTTGTCGGAACCATTTTACTTGTATTATTAGGTGATGGTGTTTGTGCCAACGTTACACTGAACAATTCTGGATTTAAAGCAGCAGGCGCTCTGTTTATAGCACTTGGCTGGGGTCTTGCAGTTTGTCTCCCAGCAGCAGCATTCAGCGGCATCTGTCCAGCATCTTATAACCCTGCACTGACAATCGCTTTGTTCGCAGACGGAACATTAGCAGCAGCAGATGGCTACACAATCGCAGTTATTATCGAAATGATTATCGCTGAGATGGCTGGTGGTTTCATCGGTGCAGTATTAGTATGGGTAGCATTTAAACCTCAGTTTGATGCATCTTCAGATTTAGGTGATAGCCTTAGAGGTATATTCTGTACAGCTCCTGGCGTAAGAAATATCCCTTACAACATTCTTCAGGAAGCAATTGCAACATTCTGGTTAGTATTCGCTATTAAAGCAGCTTGTGGCGCATTTGATCTTGGAACATTTGGTGTATTCTTAGTAATCGTTTCTTGTGGTACATCTTTTGGTGGTCTTACAGGATACGCTCTGAACGCAGCCAGAGATACAGCTCCTCGTTTAGCATTCTCTATCTTACCTATTAAGGGTAAAGGTGATGCTGACTGGGCTTACGGTTTAACAGCTCCATTAATCGGACCTGTAATCGGTGCATTAGTAGCTGTAGCTCTTTACGCTGCATTACCATTATAGAATATAATAATAGTAATTTAGTTTACTACATAATGAATAATAAAAACAGGGCTGTCGGAAAATAGATAGTTCCAAACAGGGGCAGATTTGATTCATGTGAGTCAGATCTGCCCCTGGAATTTTTCCATAAAAAGAAAAAAGATGGCTAACGACAACCATCTTCTCTTTGGTGGAACAGTATCTTATGGTAGTGTCTTATTTTTGCTTTGGACGAACAGATTCATGATAGATTCGTTCTGCTATTGCAAGAATGTAATTTTGTACGATATTTTCACTTCCATAATCAGGATTCGGATGTAAATCAGCAAGCTTTAATAAGTTGCCGGCGGCAATCCGACATTCAGCAAAGGAGAGAAGCCCCCAGCTTAGCTGATCGAGTAAATGTGCATAAAGTGAAGAATATGTTACAAGACGGTCTTCTGTTCTGATATGGTCAAGTATTTCGGTAAATTCCGCTCGGATCAGATTACGATAGGTCTCTTTGTAACAGTCCCATAATGCATCTTCAGACACTCCGAAACGTTCCATACGTCGAATAATATCATGCTGTGAGTGTGTAGTGATTCCCTGCTGGAGCCTGAGTGCTTCTTTGATAGAGGTAATTACAGTACGTCCAATTAATTCTCCAAGCTTACTGTGCTTTCCGGCATTCGTAAGATGAGTGTTTGATTCGGCATTCGCTATAATGATGACACCGTCTGTACCGGTTCCGGTAGCAATTCCGCAGGAATATCGGCTGGAAATTAAAAGCTCCTGCATAGCAGCAGCCTTCGCTTCTGCACAGGAGACGAGAGCAGAAGCCATCGCTTCTTTTTTCAGATCGGCATTAATGTAAAGAAGAATATTGATGGTGCCGGTTGGAGTAGTATCGTCAAAGGAACTTTCTGACTTTTCATGCCAGGAAGCCGGATCTCCGATACGACCTCCGTTACTTCGTACACCTGCAGTAGTAATAGCTGTGACGGAAAAGTCTTCATAGGAGAGTGTAGAAATAGCAGCGTTCTCCATGCTTGCAGCAGTCAGAAGACCGGAACAGGCAGAAGAATCAAGTCCTAAGTCTTCCTCTGCCAAAATATCCATGTGCTCCCGATAAGTATCTGCCCGAAGTTTAATCCCCATACCGGAACCGGGATTGGCATCATTATTAAAAACAGCAGATAAATCTGTTGTAAATCCTCCATTATTTGGACCGGTACTCAGGACATTTCGTTGTCCTTTAAAAAGAATAACAATAGACTTCTTGTATTTATGTATGGTATCTCCATTTGGAAATTCATAAAGTTTCAAAATAATGCCTCCTTTTTAGCTTTCTGGTGCCTCGAAGCTTCTATCTAATGTAATAATACATTCCATAAGGAATGCGGCTGGTAATTGCATGACCTTAGAGAACAAATACAACCGTGGGACACACGGGGATGGCTCGCATATGCTTAGCACAGTAGTGCTATCGAACGAGAACCAAACTTGCCGAGGTTGGGAAGCCCCACACCTCTACGGGTGGGGAGGATGTCACCCTAAGTATTTGGCTAAAAATACAACAACGATTAAAATAACCGTTAGAAAAAACATAGTGTTCATTGGAACATTGAGACGTGGGAGTCCACCCTGGTCCGGACGTATTTCAAAATTGTTTCGGTTTTCCCATGCTTCTTCTAAACGCTCTTCCTTTGTCTGGTTCTTCCAGCGTTCCATATTTTCTTTGCTTGTTTCTTCAAAGAGAGCAGAATCGCTTTTTAATCCAAGCGCAGCCCGGTCTCTCGAAGATAATGTTTCATCTTTTCGAATATCGTACCCACATACGGGGCATATTTTTTCATCAAATGGATAAACTTTACCACATTTACGGCATTTAATCGTTGTCATATAGAACCACCTCTTTTTTTAAATTATTAGAATTATAACACGCTTATTATAACTTGACAAGAATACGGAAAATGGCTTATCATATAAAGATAAAGTAACTGTTTGAGAGAATGAGACAGTTAATGTACTCTCGGAACATTTTTGTACTTCGAGAATACATATTAGAATCAGGAGGAAGAATAATGACAGTTGAGATGTGGATGGGGCTTGGAATTGTTGTTGCAATCATCGGCTTTGTTATGTGGCGTGTAGGCTTGAGTATGCAGGCAAAGAGAAATCGAAACGCAGGTATGGTTACTATGATAGCGTGGTTACTTCTCATGGTTGGAGTAATGACCGCCTTTTCATTCTTTAGAGTAAAGTATTTAAGCTGATAAGTGGATAATATAGTAAAAGAGAAATAGGAGAGCATTATGAGGATTTCAACAAAAGGTAGATATGCTCTTCGTTTAATGCTTGATATTGCTATGAATGATGCAGAAGGGAAGCCAGTGAGAGTGAAAGATATTGCCAAACGGCAGGAAGTGTCCGGGAAGTATCTGGAGCAGATTGTTTCGGTACTGACCAAGGCAGGATATTTGAGAAGTATTCGTGGCCCTCAGGGTGGATATCTCCTCACAAAGCATCCGGATGAGTATACGGTAGGTATGATTCTGCGAATTACAGAAGGCAGTATGGAGCCGGTTCCTTGTCTGGAAGAAGGAAGTGAAGTTTGCGAAAGAATGGAAGAATGCATAACGATTCCTCTCTGGAGAAAGCTGAACGAGGCAATCAGCGGGGTGCTTGACCATACGACATTAGCTGATTTGATTGAATGGCATTATGCGAAGAATGGAAATGATTATGTGATTTAAAAAAAGCTTCTGGAATTATAGAAGAGTATGATTTCAGAAGCTTTTTTCTATAAAGAAGAACAGAATGAGTTTTTACAAAACAGGAAAGTAAGCAGGAATCTGACGAAGAATATCGAGGTGTTCTTGAAATTGACATTTTTGTATTTTGGAAGGGAAGGATAAAATGATAGGACAGTATACAACACAACAGTGGCTTTTATATTTTTATGTGTATTGTTTTCTTGGGTGGATTTTTGAATCCTGCTATGTATCATTTAGAAAAAAACAGTGGGTAAACAGAGGATTTCTCCATGGACCGTTTTTACCTATTTACGGAAGTGGAGCAGTGATGATGCTCTTTGTGTCAGAACCATTTAAAGATAATCTGATACTCACCTATTTTGCAGGTGTGGTGGGTGCAACGCTGCTGGAGCTGGTAACCGGAGCAGCAATGGAAGCATTGCTTAAAGTAAGATACTGGGATTATTCCAACCAAAAGTTTAATTACAAAGGATATATCTGTCTGTCCTCTTCGGTTGCCTGGGGATTTTTGACGATATTGATGAACGAAGTATTCCATCCGGCAATCTTACACGTGCTTGCCGTCGTGCCAAAGATGACAGATGAAATCTTTGTGTGGGTAGTAAGTGCAGGTCTTGCGGTCGATCTGTGTATTTCTGTACGTGATGCAATTGATCTTAGAAATATTCTTGTTGGAATGGAAAATGTACGAAAAGAAGTGGTTATATTAAGAAAGAGAGCAGATGTTGTTATCGCTGTTCTTGATCAGGAGTGGAGAGAATATGTTAAGAACCATCCGGCAGTAGAGCGTATGGATGAAATAGGAAAAGAAATAGAACTGCGTCTGGCTAAGATGAGAGAAATGGCAGAGCTTCCAAGGCTTCCAGAACATCAGAAACTCGAAATGCTTGATATGAAAGAAAGAATCGGAAAGTTAAAAGAACGTAATTTCCGCCTGAAAAGAAAGGGAACCGGCAATGTCCGAATGCTTATTAAAGGAAACCCTACTATGGTCTCTCCAAAGTATACGGATGCCTTTAATCAGTTAAAAGGATACTTAGCGGATTTTGAAGAAAAAAGAAAAGGGAAAAAATAACAATTTTTTTAAGATATTGTGAAGAGTGGGAAAATACATTGACTTATTAAGAAAGTTGCGTTACATTTTTAAGATAATAAATTGTGCAGGCATCTGTATTATTTATACAGTTTATACATCATGACGCGCATCTCGCAGCAAAAATGTCAGGACATTCCTGAATATATAGCAATCGGGCAAAAAGGTGATATTATGACAGAAAAATTAAAGAATTATAAGCATGGTTTACTCCTGCTATACTTTCCGTTTTATTTAGCGGCATTTTCCTATTTAGAAAAAAGAGTGCCGGATCAATTACATATTATTGACTGTGCGATTGATCGGTATATTCCCTTTATAGAAGTATTTATCATACCGTATCTTTTATGGTTTGCGTATATTGCAATAGCAGGTATTTACTTTTTCTTCCAGGAAAAGGAATCCTTTTGTAAGTTAATGTATTTTGGCATGATTGGAATGACGATATTTATTATTGTTTCTTATGTATATCCGAATGGCTTAGAACTTCGGCCAGACACATTTACAAGAGACAATATCTTTATACAGCTTACCAGAAAGATCTACTCGATGGATACGCCGACAAATGTACTTCCGAGCATTCATGTGTTTAACTCGATGGCAGTGTATTTTGCCGTAAAAAACAGTCCGTATCTGAAAGAAAAGAAAGTGATAAGAGGAGCGGCTTTTTTTATGACTACTTCTATTATCCTGTCCACCATGTTTTTAAAACAGCATTCCGTTGTGGATGTACTTACTGCATTGATTTTATCTTATGTAAGTTATGATATTATTTATAATGAAAGAACAGAAAAGATAAAAGAAGGATTAGAAGAACTAAAATTTCGCAGAAAACGCAAAGAATTCTCCAAATTTTGACCTTTTCCTGCATTGGTTGATGTGATAGAATAGATATAACAAAATGTTGCAGATGAGGAAGTGTAGACATGCGAAAGATAATATTTATTGGAAGAAGTGAGGCGGGGAAAACAACACTCACACAGGCGATGAAAGGCAAGAAGATTGTTTATCATAAAACACAGTATATTAATCACTATGATGTGATTATAGACACACCGGGTGAATATGCCGAAACAAAGGAACTTGCCGGTTCCCTCGCTGTATATAGTGCAGAAGCAGACGTAGTAGGTCTTTTGATCAGCGCAACAGAACCGTTTTCCCTATATCCGCCAAACGTAACAGCGCAATCTAATAGAGAAGTAGTTGGAATCGTAACGAAGTGTGACCATTGGGCAGCGAACCCAGAGCAGGCCGCTGACTGGCTAAGACTTGCCGGTTGTAAGAAAATCTTTATGACAAGCTCATTTACAGGCGAAGGTATCGCAGATATAATTTCCTATCTGAAAGAGGAACATGATAAGCTTCCATGGGAAGAAGTCAAGGCACAGTACGACCATCTTGGCTATGGAAAAGGAGAAAGCGATCAACAGCTTAATCTTAACGGCGTAATCGTATAATTCATGTATGATTTATAAACAAACGAAAACAGACGAAAAGCAGAAATTTACTATAAAAGAAAATGTGAAGATAATCGCGGCGCAGAAAATGCCTGACTGGCATTTTTACTTGCTCCGACATCACATTTTCTTTTATAGTAAATTTCTGCTTTTCTGTTTTTCTGTTTTTGGGCGAATTAAAAAACTCATATTCATGTGCTTTATAACGCATAGATTGCTTTTTTTATGAATTTTAATTAAAGCTTCTGGTTTTCTTATTTTGATTATAATTCTTATTTTAATTATAGTTTGTAAAAAAATTCCAGGAAAAGTTTCTGGAAAATAAAAAAAGCTCCCTGCCGGACTTGAACCGGCGACCTACGCATTACGAATGCGTCGCTCTACCAACTGAGCCAAGGAAGCTTGTCAAAAACTGACCTAATCATTTTACTATACTTTTAGAAAAAAAGCAATAAAAAAATATTAATTTACTATTTGATTTCTTAGGGGAAACAGACGAAAAAAGAAATAATACCATATCCCATCTGCTCTGTAGTCGCTGTGTTTAAAATGCTCATCTGCATCATAAACACGCTCCGAAGCCGCATCTGGGATATGGTATTATTTCTTTTTTCTGTGTGTTGGCTCCAGAAGGAATGAATGTAATAGTCTTTGGGGAGAGAAGGGGGAGAGGTCAGAAGACTTCTGTTTGCTCGGAAGATGTATCGTCAGATTCATTAGGAGAAAACAGACGAAAAAAAGAAACAATGTCATATCCCATCTACTCTGTAGTCGCTGTGTTTAAGATGCTCATCCGCATCTAAAACACGCTCCGAAGCCGCATCTGGGATATGACATTGTTTCTTTTTTCTGTGTTTTGGTTCCAGGAGGAATGAACGTAATAGTCTTTGGGGAGAGAAGGGGAGAAATCAGAAGACTCCTGCTTGCTCGAAAGGTACACCATCCAGAAGAGAAAAATGATATATTGCCACAATATAGTAGTGAATTTATCGTATACAATGATAGCTGACGATATTATCTTATCAGCATTGACAGCATCGCGGAGACAGTATCAGAATAAGTCATAACTTTCTGACCCCTTCCCCATCTCTTTTCCAAAGACTATTACATTTATTCCATGGGGTACAATACACAGAAAATAAAAATAATAGACTATAGAAAATGTAATGCGAGAGCAAGTAAAAATGCCGGCAGGCATACTTTCTGGGTAGCAGTAGACTTCTGACCTCTCCCCCTTAATTTCTCCTAAAAACTATTGCATTCATTCCTTCTGGAGCCAAAACACAGAAAAATAAAAAGAATAGACCATAACAAATGTAATGTGAGAGCAAGTAAAAATGCCGAACAGGCATTTTTTACGCAGTGATATCTTTACATTTGTTATGGTCTATTCTTTTTATTTTCGTCTGTTTTCTCTCAATGAATTAAATAGTAAAATAGTGTATTATAGAGTATAGTATATTTTAAGAAAGAAGGACAAGTCATGAAATACATAATCATCGGAGCAGGTGGAACAGGAGGAATACTTGGATTCTACATGACAAAGGCAGGAAAAGATGTAACACTTATCGCAAGAAATGCACATTTAGAAGCTATGCAAAAGCAGGGACTTTCTGTTGAAAAAATGTGGATAAACGAAACGGAAAGCATACCTGTCGGTGCAGAAAGTATGGAATCTTATGAGGCAAAAGGAGAAAAAGCAGATGTAATTCTCGTTTGTGTTAAAAAATATTCTCTCGATTCCTGCATTCCATTTATTCAAAACATTTCCCATAAAAATACGATAGTTGTTCCAGTATTAAATGTTTATGGAACAGGTGCGTATCTTCAGGAGAAACTTCCAAAGGTTCTTGTGACGGATGGATGCATCTACGTTTCTGCTAATATTAAACAGGCAGGAGTATTATTGCAGCATGGAGAAATATTAAGAGTATTTTTCGGTGTAAGGGAAAAGGAAGATTTGAAGAAATTAAATGGACAGTTGGATGGTGAATATAAAGCAGAAAGATTATTGAAAAAGATTGCACAAGATTTTAAAGACAGTGGAATTGATGGTATTTTATCAGATAACATAAAACGGGATGCCTTGACTAAGTTTTCCTATGTGTCTCCAATCGGAACCGCAGGACTTTATTTACACGCTATTGCAGGAGATTTCCAACGAGAAGGAGAAGCCAGGGAACTTTTTAAGACATTAATTCGAGAAATTGTTACACTAGCTAACGCAATGGGAATCACTTTTGAAGAAGACCTTGTAGAACGTAACTTAAAAATCCTTTCTAATTTGCCAGAAGAGGCAACAACATCTATGCAAAGAGATGTTATAGAAGGAAAACAGTCGGAAATTGATGGGCTGGTATATGAGGTTGTACGGATGGCCAAAAAGTATGGGGTAGAAGTGTCAGCGTATGAGAGAGCGGCAGAAAAGTTTCGGGAGATGGAGGTGAAATAGTATAGAAAATGACATAGCTTAGTTGACAGATTGGAATATATACAGTATTATTAATTAACGCAATGCGTTTTGTGATTGAATGGAGAGAGGTTGTGGGTAGAGGAAGAGAAATAAAAGAACTGCGAGAAAAAATGGGAATGAACCGCAGAGAATTCAGTGATTACTATGGAATACCATATCGTACGGTTCAGGACTGGGAAGCAGAAAAACGCCAATTGCCAGACTATCTGTTACGTTTGATTAAATATCGAGCAAAGATGGAGGGAATGGTGAAAAAAGATAAGTCGTAAGACTTATTTTTTTACCACTTAATTAACGCAATGCGTTATAATTGTTTGAGCTTAATGTTATAATTTGAAGACGAATGGTGGTATAGTATTATGAATCGAAAAGTAAGTGTAATTGAAGATTTGGATGGGAAAAAGATAGTTTTTATCCATGATATTAAATTTAAAGGGAAACGAGCGGTGAATTGGAATGAGGTTAAGGAGTATCTGAAAAATTATGTAGGAGAGTTCTATAATATTGTAGCCAATAATGAAATGATATATATAGGGAATGATTTGCCTAGTGAATATACTGGATCAAAATATACATATAAATTAAAAGGTACGGTTGCAAAAGCTAAGGCAAATGCAGCACAGGGGATTCCAGAATTATTGGAAACAGCACAAGGTGGGAGCTATAGAGAAAATCATAAAGAAAAGCATAATCGTAATGCTAAATATGGTTGGTATAGATATGATTCAAGATTTGCTCTTCCTGTATATAATGAACAGGAGGAGATTGAAAGATATAATGTTTTTCATGCTTCGATGATTATTAGACATTCAGAAGACAGAAAAAAATATTTATATGATATTATAGACATAAAAAAAGAAATGAGCAACTCGCTTGAATAATAAAATCGTACACGACACAAAACCCATTTCTTGTTTATATAATACATCATAAAAACAATATATGCAAGAAAAATAAAAAGTCAGTATTCTGCTTGAGTAATAGTTGCGTAAGAATTAGGATGAGGAAGTATAATGAATAATATTGGTGCATTTAAGAAAAAGTGGATAGAGAATCCATCGGATGAAAAAGGTGTTTTACTCTATCTTCCAGTCAGTGAGGTATTTATTTCTGCAAAGTTTGGAACTGGAGAAAATCTTTTAAAGGAAGATATTACAAGAGGCTTTGATGATTATATTTATGTGAGAAAGTTGATATTTGATGAAGATGAGATGGTAGAATTAGATACTGCACAGTTAGATTTTAGTAGTGAGAGGGAAGACTATTATTTAAATCTAAACCATTTTTGTGAGGAGTCTATTGAAATGATTGGGAATTCTTCAGAGGAAGAATATTGGATTTTGCATATGATTTGATAAAGCAGATGAGATATAATTGTACTTGATGAAAGCTAATGAAATAGTGTATAAAAAAGAAACGAGAAAAAATTATATTTAGTTCAAGATAAGATGATTTCTAGTCCAAGAATTAGTTCAAGGAAGGATTATCAGGTATCATAGTATTCTTTATATATTTTTTTATCATAAGCATAACACAATGCATCAGGTTGGAAAGGAGGCTATTTAGTGGATAAGAAAATAAGCGTAATATCAGATTTGGATGGAAAGAAAATTGTTGTAATCAGTGATATTCGTTTTAAAGGAAAGAGGAATATCAATTGGGAAGAAGTTGAGCAGTATTTAAAAGAATACATAGGAGATTGCTATGAAGTAGTCGAAACCTCGGATCAAGTCTATATTGGTTCAGATTTTCCAGGAGAATTAAAAGGATCTGGAGATACCAAAAGATTATATGGAGCGAATGCGAAAGCAAAGGCTAATGCTACCCAAGGAATTCCTATGCTTCTTCAATGTGCTACGAATAGACGATGGCAGGAAAACTTTAAAGGAAAGCATAATGTTGATGCAAAATTTGGCTGGTATAGG
This sequence comes from Anaerobutyricum hallii, assembly GCF_900209925.1. NCBI lineage: Bacteria > Bacillati > Bacillota > Clostridia > Lachnospirales > Lachnospiraceae > Anaerobutyricum > Anaerobutyricum hallii. The sequence goes on from NZ_LT907978.1 coordinate 644,395, forward strand.
TTTACGACAAGGTTTGCACTCCCAGTATATAACAATGATACTGGAGATCTTGAACGATTTAATATATTCAGGATAGAAATGTTGATACGACATGCTGCAGACGGAAATTTATATCTGTATGACATGGTGAACATAAAAAAGAAACGAGCACCCCGCTTGAGCAATAGCTGTACGGTAACAAACCCATTTCTTGATTATATGATACATTGAACAGTATTAAATGTCAACGAAAAAAGCATAAGAAATCTCAATGAAAAGCCAGTCTAGCTATTCATCGGAAAGACCATAGAAAAGACAGGTTCAGATACACTGATTAGCCTCAGTGCGTCCGGACCTGTTTTTTGTTGCTATCGTTTCTTTTGGTTACCTTTGCCACGTTTGCTCCCGGGGGATTTCAGCATATCGGATTTACGAAGAATGCCCATCAAAGTGACAAATTCATCTTTGGTGAGTTTACTATATTTGATTCCTAATTGTTTCAGGAACATGGCAACTTGGGCTTCTTTAGCAGATCATTTAAAATGATTGGCCTGCTCCAAAGCATTTTTAACAACATCGGCTCCGGTAGTATCAGCAGTTGTACTGTCATGCCTATGTGCATCACGAATGGACGATAAGATTTTCACCATGTCTTTGTTAATGGCCGTACCAAAGAAGTCCTCTTCAGAAAATTGCGCAGCTTTGATTGTTTGCATATAGATATCATCCGGATCAGTGCCTTTTTCAGCACAGAATGGAGGAATAATATAATGGCAAAGGTTAACGAAGTATGAAAAGGAAACAATTATTTCGAGGGATTGCAAGATGGATTGCTGTCCTTTGCTGAACAGCATCCAGAGAATTGCCGGTTCGAGAGCCAGAATAATGAAGGTGTAATGATTTTTGAAATAGATAAAGGAAGACTATCAAGCCGCATAACAGCACCATATACAGAAGAGAGGCGGAAGGTATCTAGTGAGTGTGCAAAAAGTCATGGATTAAATCTAATAAATGGAGAATTTTAAACATTCAATATTATTGAATGTGATACTATAAATATGATATAACATATGTAAGTATGTATACAGACTATTATAGAATGCGAGTATAAAAATATGACATTTGGATATTTCCTAAAAGAATTGACAAAAAATACAGATTGTTCTCAGTCTGACTTTTATCAAGAATTAGGCATCAAGAAAGCTTATTTTACGACATAATTAGTGGGAAAACGAATCTACCATCTCATGAATTACAAATAAAGGAAATGGAATCTTTCTATGGATACATTGACAAGTTATTTGTTTAAAGTGGGAGATAAAGATCACTTGTGGAAAAAATAGATTTTTAAACAAGAAAATCATACATGATTGAGAGGTGATTGTATGGCTGTTCATAAGAAAGCGGATGGTATCTATGAAGAAATAATATCTCAAAAATTACAAAAAAAATTAGTTGATATAGAACCAGAATACAAATTCACAGAGAAATTAGATTCTAATGAAGCACCAGCTATCCTTGCAGATTATGCTGCAAAGCTTATAAAGCATAGACTTCAAATGATTCAGGAGAACGAAGGAAAAATTTCTGATCAAATAAGATTAGTTAATAAATTGATAGATGTTATAGCGGATAATACTATGGATTATCAAAATGAGAAAGTTGCAGATCCGGGTGAACAACTCAAAGCATTGTTGCAGAATAATCCAATAACAAAAGTTACAAAGATGAAGGCGAGTGACTTAATAAGGCCAGTAACGTCTATTGCGGATAGTTCTTTGTTCACAGGTGCAGGACGTGAACCGAATATGAGTAGTGAAATCAATAAAGAAATTGCATCATGTGATCGGATTGATATGATGGTTTCTTTTATTAGATGGAGTGGGGTGGTTTTGATTCTAGATGAACTAAAAAAGTTTGTTGAAAGTGGAAAAAAATTAAGAGTTATTACTACTTCATATATGGGGGCGACAGAATTACGAGCAATTGAAGAGTTATCTAAATTGCCCAATACGGAAATAAAGGTTTCGTTTGATGGAGATAGAACTCGATTACATGCCAAGGTCTATATTTTTCATCGTGAATCTGGATATTCAACTGCATATGTAGGATCTTCAAACTTAACTGCACCAGCTATGACCAGTGGATGTGAATGGAATGTTAAGGTTACAAAAAGCGATCTTCCGGAAATATTTAGTAAAATTGAAGCTAGTTATTCTGGTTATTGGAATTCAAAAGAATTTGAAGATTACTCTGAAGACAAAAGAGAGGCTTTAAAGGAAGCATTAAGCAGATCTGGAAAACGAGATAGGGCTGTTGGTGTAAAGCGTAGTTTTTATTTTGATATATACCCGTATCCATACCAACAGGCCATTCTCGATAAACTTGATGCTGAAAGAAATATACGTAATTCTTATAGAAATTTGATTTGTGCTGCAACTGGAACTGGAAAGACACTAATTTCAGCTTTTGATTATAGAAAACAGTGTGGAATTAAAAAGAAAAAATTAAAGCTGTTGTTTGTTGCACATAGACGAGAAATCTTAGAGCAGAGTTTAGAATGTTATAGAGAAGTGTTGAAAGATTCTGAATTTGGCGACGTGTTTTACTCTGGCCAGGAACCAGATCAAGTAGATTATCTTTTTGCATCGGTTGATATACTTAATAGTCGCAAATTTACAGAATTGAATAGCGATTACTATGACTATATTGTTTTAGATGAATGTCATCATTTGGCAGCTAAATCTTATAGAATGTTATTTGACCATTTCACACCAGAATTTTTTCTAGGATTAACTGCAACGCCTGAGAGAATGGATGGAGAAAGTATTCTTCCGTATTTCAATAATAAGCTTGCAGCTGAGATTAGACTTCCCGAAGCAATAAACCGGAAATTGTTATGTCCTTTTCAGTATTTTGGCGTAGCTGATTCTATAGATCTAAGCAATTTGAAGTGGACTCGTGGTGGCTATGATAAAAGTGAACTTGAAAATGTTTATGCATTAAGTAGAGGTATAGCAGATAAGCGTGCAAAACTGATAATCCAGTCTATACACAAATATGTTGCGGATATTGATGCTGTTAAAGGGCTGGTGTTCTGTGTTTCAATAGAACACGCAAAATACATGACAGAGAAACTTAATGAGGTGGATATTGCGACGACGTATTTGACAGGATCATCTACAGATAAAGAAAGAATGTTAGCGAAACAAAAACTTCAAGATGGGGAGTTGAAGTTTATTTGTGTTGTGGATTTATATAACGAAGGTGTTGATATTAAGCAGATCAATACAGTGCTGTTTTTACGTCCAACAGAAAGTTTGACTGTATTTCTTCAACAGTTAGGTCGTGGTTTACGACTTTCAGAGGGAAAAGATTGTTTAACTGTATTGGATTTTATAGGGCAGGCAAATAAACGATATAGCTTTGAAAATAAATATGCTTCTCTTCTTCAAAAGAATAATCAGGGAATGAAAAAAGAAGTCGAAGCAGAATTTCCGCATCTTCCAAGAGGATGCTATATCAAGTTAGAAAAGAAAGCAAAAGAAAGAATTCTTTCTAATATCAGAAGTTTCTTAAATGGAAAAGCAGGTGTAATTTCTAAGTTAACAACATTTGAGGAAGATACAGGAACCAAAGTATCACTTAGGAGATTCCTAGATTATTATTCGATGACACCTAAGATGATTTATACACATAAAATTACTGTTACTGGAACAGTCAAAAATATGTCTAGTAACATCGATCAAGAAATGTGGAAAAAGCTGTTCAGATTATCTTCGGTGGATTCAGCTAGCTGTCTTCAATATTTAATTAACAATATTGAAACAATTGGGAAATTACGTGGCGCAGATATAACACAAAAGGAATGGTCATTTTTGAAATTGGCATATGCAACATTTATTGATAATTGTGTACCTAAAAACGATGAAGATATATTAATTACGCTCAAAACTTATTTAAATAATAATATTGAATATATACCAGAGATCATAGATGTTCTTCAGTATAGTTTCGAACATGTAGATTTTCTTGAAAAAGATTCGGGATTACCATATGAGAATGCCTTATATGTATATTCTACGTATACAAGAGCACAAGCGTTGGCTTTATTAGATTATTGGAAAACATCTTCAGAAGGCGTGACAAGAGTAAAGGACAAGAGAGCGACATGTCTTTTTGTTACACTTAATAAAGGAAACAGTTATTATTCGCCTTCAACGGCATATCATGATTATTCAATTAACGAAGAACTATTTCATTGGCAATCACAAAATGCAACTGCGTCCAATACATCAGTTGGACAGAGATATATTCATCACGAAGAGCAAAAAGAAGATATCTTGCTTTTTGTACGAGAACAGAAAGATGATAGTTATGGATCTGTACCATTCATGTTCTTAGGTAAAGCAAAATATGTTAGTCATCAAGGAGATAAACCAATGAGTATTGTTTGGAAATTGGAAAATAAAATACCAGCTAAATTTATAGATGTGACAGATAAACTGGGCATCGGATAAGAAAAACATATTCAAAAGTTGTTCAGAAACTAGGAAGCGTTGTCTAGAATATAAAAATGGAAGGTATCATGTAGATTTGAAAATGGTTGAAAAATATGATATCATACTATTGCCTTACAAGTAGTTGTAAGGGATGGAGATTGTAGTCAACAGTTCTGCAACCAACTCGTACGAGAAGGTTGGAACTTGTCTGTTAGTACGAATGACCAATTCAGTCAGGACTAATAATAAGATGATTAAGAACATAATGTTGTCCTCCTGCTTGATTGTAACACAATTGAGTATTGCATTTACAGGATAGCTGGCAATCAAATATAGACATGTGTCTATCATAACGATTACTAAGATTACGTGTATACCCACCGACTAAGGAACGCTATCCTCCGTGTCGATGGGTATTGCAAATTATGGGGTGGTTTATGGATGTTAAATCTTGGATTTCTGATTCAAAAGTTATTGAAAAAAGCAAAAAAGGATATGCTCATTTTGATTTAAGAACCGATATTTCAAAAGTTTCAGAATATATTACTAGACCGGAGAAAATTGAACATCATGGTTTTTATCCTTTTATTCATTATGTTATGAAAATGGATAAATATAATAAAAAAGATGGGAAGGATACAAAAAAAAGAGAAATATGTTATGCAGCACATTTAGATAGATGTATTTATCAATATTATAGTGCTCTTTTAAATGAAAAATATAATTTATTTTTAGAAAAAGAAGAACTAAACATGGTTCCAGTTGCATATCGTACAAATTTGCAAAAGAGTAATATACATATTGCAAAAGAAGTTATTGATTTTATACGAGAACAGGGTGAAGCGTATGTGCTGATTGGAGATTTTACGGGTTTTTTTGACAATTTAGATCATAACTATTTAAAAAAGAATTGGTGCACTGTGATGGGGGTTGATTCTCTTCCAGCAGATCATTATGCGGTATTTAAAAATATAACTAAATATAGTACTTGGGAATTAGAAGATTTGCTAAGAATAACTGGATTGGATCTAAAAGAGTTTAATAAAAGAAAAGTAGCACTAGATAAAGAAGAATATAGAAAATACCGTAAACACATTCAAAAAAATAAAAAATCATATCAGATTCCACAGGGTTCGCCAATTAGTGCAGTATTAGCCAATATTTATATGATAGAGGCAGATAAAGAGGTTAATAATTATGTGACTTTATTAAAGGGATTATATAGAAGATATAGCGATGATTTTATTGTTGTAATTCCTAAAAGAAATAATGACATTTCAGTGTTACAGGGAATTATAGATATAATAAAAGGAATTCCTAATTTACAGTTAGAACCAAAAAAAACACAAGTGTTTTCTGTTGAAGATAATATTGTAAAAAATATAGGAAATAGCTTGTTAGATAATGCTAATACTAGTAAATCAACAATTAATTTTCTTGGTTTTGTTTTCGATGGAAAGAAAGTGTCAGTCAGAGCAAAGACGATAAGTAAATATTATTATAGAATGTACAGAAAAGCAAAGCCTATTGCAAATAATCCTAATAATGAGGGTGCAGATAATTTATATAGAATATATTCTCAACATGGTGCTTCGGCAAAACCAGGTAATTTTTTTACATACATAAATCATGCAGAAGAAATTTTTGGGCAGAATGAATTGATTGGTCGTGACTTGAAAAATCATATTCCTAAGATTAGAAAAGCTTTAAAAAAATTCAAAGAAAGATAAGAAATGATATTCGATTTTGAAAATAGAAATACTTATTGCGAAGATGAAAATAATTAAAGTAGTTGCAGCAATTATCTGCAATGATATGAAAGAAAAAAATAAGATATTTGCAACAGCGAGAGTATAGTGGCTCAGTTGTCAAGACAAAAATCTAAGATTTTTATAATGAACTGATATGGTGGACAAGTTACAAGGAACATGGAGAGAACAGTGGAGCACTCCCCAGATCCAATATATGCTAAGCTACATATGGCATCAACATTGCCGGATAGTAGCATTCAGCCGGTGTTTGGTAATCAAGTGCAGAATGGCGTCGCTCAAAGTTGTAGGTGTGGATATACTGTCTGATAGCAGCCCTTGCTTCCCTGATGTTGTTGTACTGTGTCAGATAGGCTTCCTCATACTTGAAGCTGCGGAACCAGCGCTCAATCATGATGTTGTCTGCCCAGCGGCTTTTTCCATCCATACTCTGGCGGATACCGTTTTCCTTTACAAAGTCAATGTATTGCTGACTTGTAAACTGACAACCCTGATCTGAATTCAAGATCTGAGGTTTTGCCACTTTGAAAGCTTTTTTCAGGGCACTGATAACCATTCTGGTATCAAGTGTGTCATCCACTTCCCAGCCGACAATACAACGGCTATACCAGTCGATCACGGCTGTCAGATACAGAAATCCGCGCTTGATCGGAATATATGTAATGTCAATAGACCATGCCTGATTTGGTTTGTCTATGACCGCATTACGAAGAAGATATGGACATACTTTCGCCTGCTGCATTCGCTTGGAAAGATTCATCTTTGGATAAATCGGGTAAATATCCATCTCATTCATGTAGCGTCTTGCCTTGCGGCGTCCAACCTGGTAACCACGGGTTTTTAACTGTGCAGACATTTGTCTTGCGCCCCAAGTGGGATTATCTGTATGGAGATGATCAATGATCTCTTTGCAGGCCAGTTCCTCATCTGAAATAGGGGCACCCTTGTAATAAATGCTTGTACGGTTGATGTCAAGCAACCTGGCGCCAACAGAAGCCGGAATTTCCTTAGTCGTCAAAAGGTTTTGGACTAAACTTACTCTCGTAGTCAGGTCCACAAATTTCTTCAGATTTTTTTTTGAGCCAGTCAACCTGCATGGTTAACTGACCAACCTTTTTGGCATACTCCGCTTTCTCCTTACGCTCTTCGGCAAGCTTTTCTTTGAGGTTTTCCTCACGCTTGTCGTCGAACACAACCGAAGCATTGTTCAAGAACTCTTTTTTCCAGTTGCGGAGCAGATTTGGTTGGATGTTATTTTCAGTTGCAAGGGTATTGAGATCTTTCTCACCCTTAAGCAGCTCAATTACAAGGTCTGATTTGAATTTGGCATTAAAATTTCTTCTTTGTCTGGACATGATAATGGATCCTTTCTTTCATACTGGTTTAAGTATATCAGATTCATTAAAAACTGTCCGAAAAAGTGTCTTAATTTATGAGACCATTATAGAGGCTATGGCGAACTGAAAGGTGGCTGGGAATTTCCAGGAGGAAAAGTGGAGCCGGGAGAAACACCGCAACAGGCACTTATAAGAGAAATCATAGAAGAGCTGGATACGGAAATCAAGGTCGGAGAACTGATTGATACGGTGGAATATGATTATCCAACTTTCCATCTTTCTATGGATTGTTTTTGGGCTGAAGTTAAAGCGGGGCATCTGGAGCTGAAAGAAGCAGAAGCGGCAAAGTGGCTTACGAAAGATCAATTGGATAGCGTTACCTGGCTTCCGGCAGATATTCTGTTGATAGACCAAATTAGAAAGTGTATGAAATAAGTGTATGAAATAATAGGACAAAGGACTTAGTATGAAAGTTACAGTAATCAGATCAAACAGGAAAACAGTGGCTATTCAGGTGAATTCTGATCTAAGTGTCACTGTAAGGGCTCCGCGTAGTGCTTCAGAGAAAGACATTGAAGAGATTCTTAAAAAGAAGGAAGCCTGGATAAGTAAACATATTGAAAAAATTAAGAAAACCAAGGAAAGGTTGGAAGCGGAACCTACAGAAAAGTTGACGCGTGAGAAAGTTATAGCGCTTGCGGAGGAGGCGCTTGAGGTTATTCCGACCAGAGTAGAATATTTTGCAAGAGTAATCGGAGTTACCTATGGAAAGATAACTATTAGAAATCAGAAGACAAGATGGGGAAGCTGCAGTAGTAAAGGAAATTTGAATTTTAACTGTCTTTTAATGCTGGCTCCTCCGGAAGTGTTAGATTATGTTGTGGTTCATGAATTGTGTCACAGAAAACAAATGAATCATTCTAAGGCGTTTTGGTCAGAGGTAGAGAAGGTGCTTCCTGATTATAAAGAAGCAAGGAAGTGGCTAAAAGAAGAAGGAAGCCAGATGATTACATTATTTCTATAATTACCGTCTTGTCGCATGCTTTCTCTTATTGTATAATAATATCATTGACAAAATTTTTGGAGGTTCTAAGATGAAGATACGAATCGCTACGCCGGAGGATGCTTCTGCTATTCAGAGTATTTATCGGTATTATGTAGAACATACAGCGATAACTTTTGAATTGGAAGTTCCATCGGTGGAGGAGTTTCAGGGAAGAATTAAGAAGACCTTGGAGCGGTATCCTTATTTGGTGGCTGAAGAGGATCGTGCGATTCTTGGATATGCGTATGCAGGAATTTTTTATGACAGAAGGGCATATGACTGGTCAGCGGAGATGTCGGTTTATGTGCAGAAGGGGATTCATGGGAAAGGTGTTGGTACGGCTCTTTATGAGAAGATGGAAGAGTTGTTGAAAAAGCAGCATATCGTGAATTTGTTTGCATGCATTACCCATCCGAATGCAGAGAGTGAAGTGTTCCATGCAGCACGTGGATATGAGAGGAAAGCGCATTTTGAGAAATGTGGATATAAGATGGGGCAGTGGTGGGATATTGTGTGGATGCAGAAGATAATTGCGCCGCATGATGAAGCGCCGGAACCTTTTCAAAGATTTACAGGAGGATTTTAAAGATGAAGAAGAATTTGTTAGTGGCACAGTCAGGAGGACCAACAGCAGCGATTAATGCAACGTTAGCAGGTGTGATCGGACAGGCAATGAAGGAAGAGCAGATTGATCAGGTTTATGGTGCCTGTTATGGAATTCAGGGTGTGTTGGAACAGAAGTTTGTGAATCTTACAGAGAAGGTTGACACAGAGGAAAAGCTGGAGAAGTTAAAGAGAACTCCGGCGGCAGCGCTTGGTTCTTGTCGTTTTAAGCTTAATGATATCAAGGAAGATGACAGTCAGTATCAGGAGATCGTTGATATTCTTCATAAGATGAATATTGGATATTTTGTTTATATCGGTGGGAATGATTCTATGGATACGGTAGCGAAGCTTTCTGCATACTGTAAGGAGAAGGGTATAGAGGATATTAAGGTTATTGGTGGACCAAAGACGATTGATAATGACCTTTGCGGAATAGATCATTGTCCGGGATTTGGTTCAGCAGCTAAGTATATTTCTACAGTTTTCTGCGAGCTTGAACAGGAGATTACCGTATATGAACCGAAGAATGTAATTATTGTTGAGATGATGGGACGTCATGCCGGATGGCTTACTGCGGCTGCTGCATTAGCGGAAGGTAAGAATGGTAATGTACCATATCTTGTTTATTTAGAAGAAACTCCATTTTCATTAGATCGTTTTATTGATGATGTGAAGGAAAAGTTAGAATCAACGAATGCAGTGCTTGTTGCGGTTAGTGAAGGTGTACATGATAAAGAGGGTCGTTTCTTATGTGAACAGGAAGGATCTAGAGAGTTAGATGTATTTGGACATACGAAGTTATCTGGTACTGGAAAGATTTTAGAGGAAGCGGTTCGTGCAAAGATTGGCTGTAAGGTTCGTTCGATAGAATTGAATCTGTTACAGCGCTGTGCAGGGCATATTTTAAGTAAGACGGATATTGAGGAGTCCGGTAATCTTGGTGCGAATGCAGTTAAGCTTGCAGTAGCAGGAGAGAGTGGATTAATGTCTTCTCTTACAAGAGTGTCTGATGCTCCATATACGATAGAGTACAGTGGTGTTGATATTCGTGAGGTTGCGAATAAAGAGAAGAAGATTCCTGTAGAGTGGATTAATGAGGCTGGCAATGGTGTGAAAGAAGAGTTGACTACTTATTTAACCCCATTGGTTCAGGGAGAAGTTTCCAGCATCTATGAGGATGGTATGCCAAGTTATATTGTTTTAAAATAATAAATGTAAATTCGACTCTGACAGTAAGGTTTTCCGCGCTGGAATAGTTAGGATCATAGTAAGAATAGCAGGAGAAAACTCTTCTATTCTATCTTTCTGTCAGTTGATCGGTAAGGGTAGAGTAGAGGAGTTTTTTATGTTAAAGATAGCGGTTTATGGGAAGGGTGGCATCGGAAAGTCCACAGTGACCAGTAATTTAGCGGCGGCGTTTGCCAGTATGGGAAAGAAGGTTATCCAGATTGGATGTGACCCTAAGGCGGATTCTACGATTAATCTTCTTGGGGGAACAACGCCGATTCCAGTGATGAATTATATGCGTGAGTATGATGAGGACCCAGAACGGATCGAGGATATTTCAAAGATTGGTTATGGCGGGGTTTTATGTATTGAGACAGGGGGACCGACACCGGGTCTTGGCTGTGCAGGAAGAGGTATTATAGCGACGTTTAGCTTGCTGGAGGATTTGGAGTTATTTGAAACATATGAGCCGGATGTGGTGTTATATGATGTGCTTGGTGATGTAGTATGTGGTGGATTTGCAGCACCGATTCGTGAGGGGTATGCGAGTAAAGTACTGATCGTGACTTCCGGGGAGAAGATGGCTCTTTATGCAGCGAATAATATTAATAATGCAGTGAAGAATTTTGAGGACAGAAGTTATGCGAAGGTGTATGGTATTGTGTTAAATCACAGGAATGTCGAGAAGGAGACAGAGAAGGTTGCTGAATTTGCGGATTTAGTCGGTCTTCCGATTGTGGGAAAGATTCCGAGAAGTGATGAGATTACCCGATGTGAAGATAAGGGAATGACTGTTATTGAGGGAGAGCCAGAATCTTCGGCGGCACAGGCATTTTTGAAGCTTGCAAAGGAACTTCTTGAAAATGCACAGGATACTGCGGAGGAAGAAGTATGGTAGAGAATGAAAAAACTACAATAGATAATACTGCAATAGAAAATATAAGGAATGTCGTGAATGTAAAGAGCGCAATAAAAGAAACAGAAAGAGCGGAAAAAGCCTATTTCATTACAACAAAAGAACTTGCACAAGCAGGGAGAGACAATATTCCTGATGAGCTGATTTCTTCAAAGCACCTGATCTATAGTTCGCCGGCGACTCTTGCGTATAATTCACCGGGAGCGCAGGGGTTTGGTGTGAAGAGAGCGGGGCTGGCGATTCCGGGTTCGGTTATGCTTCTTTTAGCTCCGGGATGCTGTGGAAGGAATACGACTATTTTAAGTGAACTTGGCGGGTACAGTGAACGATTTTTTTATCTGATGATGGATGAGACAGATATCGTAACAGGGAGACATTTAAAGAAGGTGCCGCAGGCAGTAGAAGAGATTTATGATTGTCTGGAGACGAAACCATCGGTTGTTATGATCTGTCTTACCTGTGTGGATGCTTTGTTGGGAACGGATATGGAACGTATTTGTAAGAAGGCGCAGAAGAGTGTAGGTATTCCGGTTTTACCATGCTATATGTATGCACTTACAAGAGAGGGAAGAAAGCCTCCGATGGTACATGTCAGACAGTCGATTTATTCTTTGTTAGAACCAAGAAAGAAGAAGGGTACGTCTGTGAATCTATTAGGGCATTTTGCTCCGTTAGAGGATGACTGTGAGCTTTATGATCTCTTAAAGCAGCTTGGAGTTAAGACGATTCGAGAGATTTCACGCTGTGAGAATTATGAAGAATATCTTGATATGGCGGAAGCGAATTTTAATCTTGTGTTAGATGCAGAGGCACGTTTTGCGGCGGCAGATATGCAGAAGCGTTTAGGAATTCCGTATATTGAGCTGACAAGGTTATATCAGCTTGACAAAATAAAGAATCAATATGCCTTGTTTGCGGCGGCACTTGGAAGTAAGTTTGATGATGAGATATATTTTAAAGAGGCATTTGAGGCGAAGGAAGCTTTTAAGAAAAAGTATCCGCATGTAGTGTTTGCGATTGGAGAAGGCTGCAATGCCAATGCATTTGAACTTGCATTTGCTCTGATTTGCTATGGATTTGAGGTCGCGGAAGTATTTGGTAATCTTTCAAAAGAGGATTTTGTTTATATTGAGAAGATGGCGAAGGTAAGTCCAAAGACAAAGATTTATTCGAATTTAGAGCCAACGATGATTTATTATGAACCAGGTGAGAATCCGGTAGATATCGTAATTGGAAAGGATGCTTCCTATTATCATCCGGAAGCGGCGAAGCTTGAGTGGAGTGATGATATACAGCCATTTGGTTACCGGGGAGTAAAGCATTTCTTCGAAGAATGTGAACGTGTACTGGAATTGGAAAGGGGGCAGATTTAAATGAAGGGACTTAGAAAGTATCTCTCACCGTTTGCTCCGGATCAGTCCGGTGCAGCAGCGGTACTTTGTGAATTTCATGGATTGATTATTATTTTAGATGCTGGTGGCTGTGCCGGAAATATCTGTGGATTTGATGAGCCGAGATGGTTTGACAGCCGCAGTGCGATTTTTAGTGCGGGACTTCGTGATATGGATGCGATTCTTGGAAGAGATGATCGTCTGGTGGAGAAGATTGGAAAGGCTTGTGAGAAGCTTTCCGCAGATTTTATTGCAGTGATCGGGACTCCGGTTCCGGCAGTTATTGGAACAGACTATAAAGCACTTTCTCGAATGATTGAAAAGAAAACAGGAATTCCGGCATTGACAATTGATACAGATGGAACGAAGCTTTATGATATCGGAGAGAAAAAGACATGGAAAGAGCTGTTTAAAAAGTTTGCTGTAAAACAGGAAGTAGAGCCGGGGCGTGTAGGTATTATCGGAGCGACACCGCTTTCATTTGGTGGCATTTATGAAGAGGACTTTTTAAAAGAGTATTTTAGCGGAAAAGGTTTTTCTAAAGTGATTTGTTACGGTATGGGTGATGGTTTAGAAGCAGTGAAAGAGGCAGCAGCGGCAGAGAAGAATATCGTTATATCACCGTCTGGAATTGCGGCAGCGAAGTATTTAAAGCAGAAGTTTGGAACGCCGTATGAAGTGTTTTGCCCACCAGAGATTATTCCGGAATGGAAAGAACGAAAAGAGCAAATAGAACAAAATACAGCAACACCAAACAGGAAAGAACGCTCAGACAAGAAAGTTTTGATCGTACATCAGCAGGTATTGGCGAACACATTAAGAGAGGAATTACTTACACTTGCTATGGAACAGAAAGTAGAAACAGATTCTGCAAAGATTACGGTTGCTTCCTGGTTTATGTTAGACAATGCACTAAAGAAGGAAGGGGATATTCTTTTTAAGGAAGAAGATGACTGGATTTCTTATATCAAAGAAAATGAATATGACATCATTATTGCTGATCCACTACTGAAAAAAGCAGTGCCATTTTATAAGGGAGAATGGTATGACCTGTCGCACTTTGCAATCTCAGGAAAGAAGAGGAAGACTGTATGAGAGTCTGTATCAGAGTATTCGGGATTGTTCAGGGCGTTGGATTTCGGCCGACTGTAAAGCGCCATGCAGATGTCTGTAGGATTGAAGGCAGTGTGAGTAACAAAGGACCTTATGTGGAAATCTTTGCACAGGGCAGTGAAGAATGTGTGAATCACTTTATTAAGAGGATTCAGGAGCAGCCGCCGAAACGAGCAGTTATCTTAAAGATGGATGTGGAAAGTCTGGAATCTGCAATAGAATCTGACACAAAATTTGAAGTGAAATCGGAAGCAAATGCTGAATCAGATAGTAAAGAACGATTCCGTATCATAGAGAGTGAAAAAGAAGAGGGAGAGATTTTTGTTTCCCCGGATATTGCGATTTGTCCGGAATGTAAGAAGGAGCTTTATGATAAGAAGGATAGAAGGTATCTCCATCCATTTATTAACTGTACCTGCTGTGGACCGCGTCTTACTATTTTAGATTCCATGCCGTATGACAGAGTACGAACGAGCATGGGAGAGTTTCCAATGTGTGAAAAGTGTGAATGGGAATACACGCATGCAAAGACAAGAAGATTTGATGCCCAGCCGGTTTGCTGTAATGAATGTGGACCGGAGGTATATTTGCTTGGCAGGCCGGAACGGGGAGCGGATGCGATTCGTTACACGAGAAAAGTAATTAGCGAAGGCGGCATTGTAGCGGTAAAAGGCATCGGAGGATTTCATCTTTGCTGCGATGCGTTAAAAGAAGAAACGGTTGCAGCACTTCGTGCCAGGAAAAAGAGACCGATGAAGCCATTTGCGGTGATGATGAAAGATTTGTCAGTAGTAAAGAGGGAATGTGAAGCAGCACCGTATGTAGAAGAGATTCTTGATGGACACCAAAAGCCGATTATTTTGCTTCCGAAAAAGGCAGGAGGACATCTCTGTGAGAGTGTTGCACCGGATAATCCAAAGATTGGTGTGATGCTTCCGTATGCACCGATACAGCTTCTGCTATTTGATTATCAGGATGATGTAGAAGTTTCAGATTGTCTCGTAATGACAAGTGCGAATACATCAGGTGCGCCGATTTGCCGGGATGATGAAGATGCACTGCGTGAACTTACCGGGCTTTGTGATGTGATCCTTTCCCATGACCGGAAAATACGGATTCGGGCAGATGATACCGTCATGGATTTTTATCAGGGAGAGCCGTATATGATTCGGCGTTCCAGAGGCTATGCTCCGCTTCCATTTATGATGGGCAATGAATTTAAAGGGCAGGTGCTTGCCGTTGGCGGTGAACTGAAGAATGCCTTTTGTATCGGAAAGAATCAGTTATTTTATCCATCTCCGTATATTGGAGATATGGGAGATGTGCGAACGGTAAAGGCGTTAAAAGAATCTGTGAAGCGAATGGAAGAATTGTTAGAGGTAAAGCCACAGATTGTTGCCTGCGATATGCATCCGTCTTATAATACAAGGACAGCCGCAGAAGAGATGGGGCTGCCGGTATTTCTGGTGCAGCATCATTATGCGCATATCCTTTCTTGTATGGCGGAGAATGAGTGGACAACGAAAAAGCAGGTTATCGGGGTTTCTTTTGACGGGACCGGGTACGGAACGGATGGAACAATCTGGGGAGGAGAAATCCTTCTGGCAGATTATGATTCTTTTAAACGCTGGGGCTGTATTGAGCCATTTGCTCAGACCGGTGGAGATGCTTCTGCTAAAGAAGGATGGAGAATTGCAGTTTCTCTTCTTGGAAAGATTTACGGAAAGGAAATCGCTCTTTCGATTATTGAAACATTAGGACTTTGTGAGTCAAAGCTGGCAAAGCTTCAGTTTACTATGGAAGAGCGCGGAATTAATACCGTAAAGTCCACGAGTGGCGGGCGGCTGTTTGATGCGGTCAGCGCGATTCTGGGGATTAGAAAGTCATCGACATTTGAAGGCGAGGCTTCGACTTCCTTACAGTTTGCAGCAGAAAAATGGCTGGATAGTCAGGAAGAAAAAATAGCAGGACAAGAGGACTTTGTAGAGTCTGGAGTAATTACAGAATATAGAGAAGAACAAAAAGAAATACTTGTAGAAGAGAAAAATCTGGGTCATCAGAATACAAAAGATGAGTTATATTATTTACCGACCCTGGCTCTCGTCAAAGAAGTAGTAGAGAGAAAACTGTTAGGAGAAAACAGCAATCAGCTTGCCTTACATTTTCACAAAGGTTTAGCCGGTATGATTGTTTCTGCCTGCGAAAAAGCAAGGGAAGAAACCGGGATTGATACCGTTGCTCTAAGTGGCGGTGTTTACCAGAATAGATTACTGCTTGATTATAGCGTAACCATGTTAGAAAAAAGAGGATTTCATGTGCTGCGCCACCATTTACTTCCGCCAAATGACGGAGGAATCAGTCTTGGACAGGCGGTGGCAGCAATGAGAAGTATGTGTGTACAAAAAGGGGAATAAATTATGTGCGTAGGATTACCAGCAAAAGTTATGACAATGAAAGACGGAATGGCAGTTGTAGATGCATCCGGAGCAAAGAGAGAAGTTTCAGCGGAGCTTATTGAGAATCTTGAGCCGGGCGATTATGTAATGGTCCATGCCGGTATTGCGATTGCAAAGATTACAGAAGAAGATGAGGATGAAGCAGAAGATCTTCTGGGGGGATTACTATGAAAGAACAGTTAAAAAAAGCAAAAGCTATCATTGAGGGATACGATGGACCTCCGGTCCGCGTTATGGAAGTGTGTGGAACCCACACGCATGAGATCTTTCATCTTGGTGTGCGGAAGATTCTGCCGCAGCAAGTAGAACTGATTTCCGGTCCGGGCTGTCCGGTCTGCGTCACACCAGCAGACTTCATTGATGAGGCGGTGTGGCTTGCTTTAGAAAAAAATGTGACAATCTGTACATTTGGGGATCTGGTTCGTGTGCCGGGAAGTACAAAGAGTCTTGCAGATGCCAGAAGCCTTGGCGGAAAGATTCAGATGGTTTATTCTCCAATGGATGCGTTTGAATATGCCAAAGAGCATAAAGAGGAGCAGGTTGTATTTCTTTCTGTTGGATTTGAGACAACCACTCCGGCAAGCTGTCTTTCAGTAAAGATGGCAAAAGAAGCAGGTCTTACGAATTATGCGCTTCTTACTGCGAATAAAACAATGCCAGGAGCCTATGAAATGTTAAAAAACAGTGCGGATGTTTTCCTGTATCCGGGACACGTCAATGCGATTACCGGAAATGCATTAAACAAAAAGCTTTGTGAGGAAGAAGGAATCAGCGGTATAGTAACCGGCTTTACTGCCAGCGAGATTTTAACTGCATTTGCTGTATTATTAAAGAAGTTCCCGGAAGGCAAACCGTTTTTTGTTAATGCCTATCCAAGGGTTGTTACGGAAGAGGGAAGTATTCCGGCACAGAAACTGATCAAAGAATGGATGGAACCATGTGATTCTCAGTGGAGAGGACTTGGTATGATTAAAAATTCCGGACTTCGTTTAAGAAAAGAAGCGCAGGACTTTGATGCAAGAGTGAAGTTTTCGATTCCGAAGATGGAAGGAAGAACAAGTCCGGCCTGTCGCTGTGGAGATGTTTTACAGGGCAAATGTCTTCCAACAGATTGTAAAGTGTTTGGAAAAGGATGTACACCACTTCATCCGATCGGGGCATGTATGGTGTCGAACGAAGGGGCCTGTTCAGCATATTACCAGTATAACAGCCGAGGAGAATAAATATATCAGATGTGAGATGACTCCCACCTTTGTAGGTGGCGAGCAGCAAGAATGCCGGGGCATTCTTGAAAAGAAAGAGGAAAAACAATGGATAACTTAAAAGGAAAAACAGTTTCTCTTGCCCATGGTGCAGGAGGAAAACAGACAAGCGAATTAATTGACCAGGTATTTAAAGCACATTTTGCCAATCCGGAACTGACAAGTGATGATGCGGCAGTATTAAAAATGAAAGAAGGAAAGATTGCATTTACAACGGATGGATTCATCGTATCTCCGTCAGAATTTCCGGGAGGAAATATCGGAAAATTAAGCATTTGCGGTACGGTGAATGATTTGTCCTGTATGGGAGCAAAACCACTGTATCTTTCCTGTGCCTTTGTTATTGAAGAGGGATTTCCAATGGAAAAACTCGAAGCAATTGCAGCCGCAATGGAAAAAACAGCAAAGGAAGCCGGTGTAAAGATTGTTGCAGGTGATACAAAGGTTGCCGGTAAGGGACAGGTTGATGGCGTATTTATTACAACAACAGGTATCGGTGAGATTCAGGAAGGTGTAGAGACCTCTGGATTTATGGCAAAACCAGGTGATGCGGTTATTGTCAGTGGAGATATCGGAAGACATGGTTGTACTATTCTTCTTGCAAGAGAGGATTTTGGAATTGATGCCGATGTGACAAGTGACTGTGCACCACTTTGGGGAACAGTGCAGGATATTTTATCAGTGACGAAGGATGTACACGTAATCCGCGATGCAACACGAGGTGGTGTAGGAACAGTTTTATACGAGATCGCAGAGCAGAGCCATACAGGAATACGGCTGAATGCAGAGGAAATTCCAGTACAAGAAAGCGTAAAAGGTGTGTGCGGAATGCTTGGATTAGAGCCACTTTATCTTGCCTGTGAAGGTCGTCTTGTCATTTTTGCGCCAAAAGAAAATGCAGAAGCGATCGTTGCAAAGTTACGTGAAGGAAAATATTCAACAGAGGCAGCGATTATCGGTGAAGTTACCGAAGAAATGCCGGGAAGAGTTGTAGTGACAACAGAAATCGGAGCAGAAACATTACTGCCACCGCCGGGGGGAGAACTTTTACCAAGAATCTGTTAAGTTAGAGAAAGGAAAAACATGGAGAATACAAGAATCGCTGTTCTCTCCATTATCGTAGAGGACAGTGAAAGTACGGCAAAGTTAAATGAAATGATTCACGATTATGCAGAGTATGTTGTAGGCAGGATGGGTATTCCTTATCGGGAGAAAAATATCAGTATTATCAGTTTGGTAATCGATGCTCCGCAGACAAAGATCAGTGAGCTGTCTGGAAAAATAGGGCGCCTTTCCGGTGTGACAGCAAAAGCTGCTTACGCAAAAGTGTAATCAGTGTACGGATAAAAGGAAAAGAAGATATGATTAAGATAGCGGTATATGGAAAGGGTGGAATCGGAAAGTCTACAACAGTTTCTAATATAGCAGCAGTATTTGCCAGCGAGGGACTTCGAGTGATGCAGATTGGCTGTGATCCAAAGGCAGATTCAACGGTGTTACTGCGTCATGGTGAGAAAGTAGAGACGGTTCTTGACCTTGTACGAACGAAAAAAGATAATTTTACATTAGAAGATATCGTTAAAGAAGGCTTTGCCGGTGTCTGTTGTGTAGAAGCCGGCGGACCATCTCCCGGACTGGGCTGTGCCGGAAGAGGAATTATTGCGGCGTTAGAAACATTAGAAAAAAAGGGAGCTTACGAGAAATACTGTCCGGATGTTGTAATTTACGATGTTCTTGGCGATGTTGTCTGTGGCGGATTTTCCATGCCGATGCGTCGTGGATATGCCGATAAAGTATTTGTCATTACTTCTGGTGAGAATATGGCAATTCATGCAGCGGCGAATATCGCCATGGCAGTAGAAAACTTTAAGGATAGAGGATACGCACAGCTGGGAGGCCTTATTTTAAATCGCAGAAATGTAAAAAATGAAGAGGAAAAAGTTGCGGAACTTGCAGAAGATATTCACAGTAAGGTAATTGGAACATTATCAAGAAGTGAACTTGTTACAGATGCAGAAGAACAGCAGAAGACAGTAATGGAAGCATATCCGAATTCGCCGATGGCAGAAGAATACCGGGTACTTGCAAAACAGATCAGGAAGCTGTGTGGAATCTGATGAGAAGATAAGAGTAAGCTAAAATAAATTTTTTGGGATTTTTTGAAAAAGTGATACAAGCTGTAGAACATTTTACAGAGGAGGTGCGGATTTTGCTTGAAATGTTACATGGAAAAGCAAAGGATGAAGCATGGAATAATCAGGTAAAAGAAAAATTATCTCCAGCATTGCAGGAAGAAGTTTCTTTTAAAGATGCAGCCTGGCCATCGCCCTTTGTTCCGGGATTAGAATATAACAGTCCGGCACATGGACCATGGAATATCGTACATATGGGAATGCTTTTACCAGGTGCCCATCAGATTTATGTATGTGGTGCAAACTGTAACAGAGGTGTAATCCTTACTGCGGCAGAAATGAATGCTGGAGATAGATTTTCCTTTGTAGAAATAAAAGAAGAAGATTTATTTAACGGACAAATGGAAGAACTTGTTATCGAAGGAGTAAGTGATATTCTTCATAAATTACCGGAAAAACCATCGGTAGTTCTTTTATTCACTGTTTGTGTTCATCATTTTATGGGATGTGATCTCACGTATATTTATGATACATTAAGAGGACGATTCCCCGAGCAGTGTTTTGTAGATTGTTACATGGATCCGATTATGCAAAAAGAAGGGCTGACCCCGGATCAGAAGTTAAGAGCCGGTTTATATAAGCCGCTTCCAATGCGTGAAAAGAATTTAAAACAGATAAATATTATTGGCAATGATTTTCCGACAAGAGAGGAAACAGAATTAAAACAGATTGTAAAAGAGGCAGGTTATACAGTAAAAGACATTACAGAATGTAAAACCTATGATGAATATTTATCCATGGCAGAAAGTTATTTAAATATTGCCTGTTATCCACCGGCAAAGTATGGAGCAGAGCAGTTATCCAAACGACTTGGAATGAAGTTTCTCTATCTTCCGTTTTCCTTTGATTACAATGAGATAGATACCCAGCTAAAAAGTCTGGTAAAAGAAATGCAGGGATGTGAGATGCCAGATACCAGTTTACTTCAGAAAAGATGTGAGCGTATGTTAAAAGAAACGAAAAAACTTGTCGGTAATATGCCGATTACAATAGATGCTACAGCAGTTCCCCGGTTTTTAGGGCTGACGAAGCTGCTGATCACACATGGGTTTTCTGTCGTAAAAGTATTTGCGGATGGATTTTTGGCAGAGGAAAAAGCAGATTACTTGTGGTTAAAGAAAAATGCTCCTGATCTTAAAATAGGTGCAACAATACATCCGAACATGAGAGTGTATCCAAGAAATTCACAGGAAAAAGTACTTGCAATCGGACAAAAAGCCGCTTATTTTTCCGGGACAGAGCATTTCGTAAATATGGTAGAAGGCGGAGGTTTGCATGGTTATGATGGAATCTGCGAGCTTTGTTTAAAAATACAGGAGGCCTATCAGACAAAAAAAGATACAAGAGATCTGATTGTCCGTAAAGGATTAGGATGTGAAAGCTGTGTCTAAACTGTCCTATTGTATATTAACTAACACCTATATAACAAAAGACATTTCAAGTCGAGCAGTTCCTGTTACTCACCACCTGAAAGAGATGGGAGTCTTCTCGACTGAGATAAACAAAACATTTTTGCCGGAAAGGATGTAGTTATGAAACAAGTATCAGTAACATTATCAACTTATACGGCAGACGTCTCCGGAGTATGTTCTGCCCTCTATGAGCTTGGGGGCATGGTAGTGATCCATGATCCGTCCGGCTGTAATTCTACTTATAATACTCACGATGAGCCACGATGGTATGAGATGGACAGCCTTGTATTTATCTCCGGTCTTTCACAGATGGATGCCATTATGGGGAATGATGATAAATTTATTCACGATATCGTGCGGGCGGCAAAAGAACTTCAGCCTCGCTTTATTGCCTTAGTGCGAACACCGATTCCTCTGATGACAGGAACAGATTTTGAGGGGATATCACGTGTCATAGAAAAACAAACAGGAATTCCTGTATTCTACTTTCCGACAAGTGGAATGCATACCTATGTAAAGGGAGCAGGAATGGCAATGGAAACAATCGCAAGAGAACTTGTGCCAGCAGGTAGGAAATCTGTAAAAGAAAGAAAAAACAAGCAGGAGAATCCATTGAAAATCAATATTCTAGGAGCAACTCCGCTTGATTTTTCCATAAACTCTACCTTAGATTCTATAAAAGAATTTCTAAGCCGACATTTTGAGATTATCAGTACTTTTGCTATGGGAAGCTCTATAGAAGACATACAAAGAGCAGGAGAAGCAGACATAAATCTTGTCATCTCATCTGTTGGAGTTTTGGCGGCAAAAGCATTAGAAGAACGTTTTCATACCCCATATGTTATTGGTACACCAATCATTGGGTTTGAAAATGTATTAGCTGAAAAATTAATAGAATCCGCCTGGACAAAAAAGTCACAGACAGCCTATTTTAGTGTTTTACAAAAAGCACACAAAAAAGATACAGCTAATTTTACAACAATACAAAATACAGAAGCTGTTTCTAATTTAAATAAAATAAAAAGACTAACAGAAACAATAGAAAAAAATAAAGTCAGCGGTAACGTTTATATTATCGGTGAATCTGTTATATCCCAGTCATTAAAAGCGGCACTGGCATTACGATACGGAATAGAAGCCACTGTAATCTGTCCGCTTGAGACAGAACCGGAATATACAGAGAAAGATGTCTTACTCCTTTCTTCCGAGGAAGACATCAAAGAAGCAATAATGGATGCCGACACCGTAATTGCCGACCCAATCTATAAAACAATCTGTTCCGAAAAAGTAAATTTTGTGGCAATGCCACACGAAGCATACTCAGGAAGAATCTACAGAAAAGAAGTTTGTGATTTTATTCATTGAGAGAAACAGACGAAAAAAGAAATATTGCCATATCCCATCTGCTCTGTAGTCGCTGTGTTTAAGATGCTTGTCCGCATCTTAGACACGCTCCGAAGCCGCATCTGGGATATGGCAATATTTCTTTTTTCTGTTTTTTGGCAGGATAAGGGGGAGAAGTCAGAAGTCTTCTACTTGCTCGGAAGATGTATCGTCCAGACGATTATGTTCTTTCTTTAACGAGTAGAAAAGAAAAAGGGCTTATCATCAGTGAAACTTGAAAAAAGTCAGCATAGTGGAGAGAGCATCGCAACTGTAATGTGAGAGCGGGTAAATAAAATTCCATGACAGAGATATCTTCCGAGCAAGTAGTAGTCTTCTGACTTCTTCCCCTTATCTCCCCAAAGACTATTGAATTCATTCACGTGGAGCCAACAAACAGAAAATAAAAAGAATAGACCATTGCAACTGTAATGTGAGAGCAAGTAAAAATGCCGAACAGGCATTTTCTACGCAGTGATATCTTTACAGTTGCAATGGTCTATTCTTTTTATTTTCGTCTGTTCCCTAATGAATTAAATAGTAAATCATCACTTGGAAAAAGCTTTAAAATATTATATACTAGGGAGAGATGAATTTCGAAATATTTAGAGCATGAGGAGGATGAAAATGAAGAAGAATATTATCGCGATCAGCCGAGAGTTTGGTAGTGGAGGAAGAACGATCGGAAAGCTTGTTGCAGAGAAACTTGGTATTGAATTTTATGATAAGGATATTATTAAAAAAGTAGCAGAAGAGTCAGGTCTTACAAGAAAGTATGTCGAGCATTACGGAGAGTTTGCTCCATCTTCTGATCAGCGTTTTGCGTATTCTTTTGTAGGTCTTGATGAAGATTCCAGTTCCCCGCTTGTTCAGCTATGGAAGACAAGAGAAAAGGTAATTACAGATTTCGCAACGGCAAAGCCATGTGTTATTGTTGGTAGCTGTGCAGACTATATTTTAAGAGACAGGGAAGATTGTCTGAAAGTATTTTTATATGCGGATTCAGATACGAAGGAAAAGCGTATTCAGGAAATCTATGGCGAAGTTGGGTTAAAGCTTAAAAACCGGGTAAAAGATATGGATATTCGAAGAAGCCTGAATTATAAGTATTTTACAGGTCAGGATTGGGGTAAGGCACAGAATTACGATATGGCTCTTAACAGAGGAAGCCTGGGTGTTGAGAAGTGTGCACAACTTATCGTAGAAGCTGCATTAGGAGAATAGGATTAAAGACGTTACATCTATGAGATTCGATCACAGATTACAAAAAATTACAGAAAAATAGTATGGGAGTAATTTGAGAATGAAACGGGAACTGGAATTATTAAGAGTGAAAATGAAAGAAACAGGTGTAGATGCCTGCCTGATTCCTACAAGTGATTTTCATGGTTCAGAATATGTAGGGGATTATTTTAAGTGCAGAGAATATATATCCGGATTTACCGGTTCTGCGGGCACCTTAGTTGTTACTTTGGATGAAGCGGGACTTTGGACAGATGGAAGATATTTTTTACAGGCAGCAAAACAGTTATCTGGTTCTGGTATCACTTTGATGAGAGAACGTCAGCCAGGAGTTCCTTCAATAGAGGAATATTTAAAGACAACATTAAAGAAAGGTGAGACCTTAGGCTTTGATGGCAGATGCATTATGGCAGAGTATGCAGATACCCTGATCACACAGCTGAATGCACAGGGAGTGGCGGTCCGTACAGACATTGATCTGCCTGGTGCTGTGTGGGAGAAGCGTCCACCGTTATCAGCGCAGGCAGTATGGCCGCTTCCTGTGGAGTATGCCGGGGAGAGCAGTGAAAGTAAGATCAAACGTGTTCGGGAATTCCTTTCTGAAAAGAAGGCACAGTACTTACTGTTAACTTCTTTAGAAGATATCGCGTGGCTTTTAAATATGCGAGGTAACGATGTGGAATCTACACCGGTTATTTTAAGTTATCTTTTATTAGGACAACAGGAAATAATCTGGTATGTACAGGAGGAATGTCTTTCCGAAAAGATCAAGATCCTTCTAGAGATGCAGGGAATAAAAAATGCTCCGTATGCACAAATTTATGAGGATGTGAAGAAGCTTCCGGAAGAAGCATCGGTATATTATGATAAAGCGGCAGTAAATACAGCATTAGTTTCTGCATTGCCAGAAAAAGTGAAGAAGATAGAAGGTGTCAATCCGACTCTTTTGTTCAAAGCAAAAAAGAATCCTGTAGAAGTGGAAAATGAACGAAAAGCTCATATAAAAGACGGTGTCGCAGTTACAAAGTTTATTTACTGGTTAAAGAAAAATGCAGGGAAACAGAAAGTAACAGAGCGCACTGCGGCTGCAAAGTTAGAAGAGTTCAGAATGGCACAGGAGAATTATATAGAACCAAGCTTTGCACCGATCATTGCATATAAAGAACATGGAGCTATCGTACACTACAGCGCAACAAAAGAATCTGATATCGAGATACAGCCGGAAAGCTTCGTGTTAGCAGATACTGGCGGACATTATCTGGAAGGTACGACCGATATTACAAGAACAATCGCACTGGGGACATTGACTCAGGAAGAAAAAGAAATGTACACAACTGTATTAAAAGGACATATTCAGCTGGAAACCGCTCGTTTTTTACAGGGCTGCAGCGGTCAGAGCCTGGATATACTCGCAAGAGCTCCATTGTGGGAAAAAGGACTTGATTATAATCATGGAACCGGTCATGGAGTAGGTTATCTTTTAAGTGTTCATGAAGGTCCGAACAGCTTCCGCTATCGTCCATCTGTCAATGGACGAAATGACTGTATTTTAGAAGAAGGAATGATAACATCAGATGAACCGGGAATTTATTTAGAAGGAAAGTTTGGAATCCGTCTGGAAAACATGATCGTATGCCAAAAAGATGTAGAAAACGAATATGGCAGTTTTCTGTGTTTTGATTCCCTCACCCTTGTACCATTTGATCTTTCTGCGATTATTCTTGAAGAACTAAGTACAAAAGAAAGAAGATGGCTTGAACAATATCATAAGAAAGTATTTGAAACAATTTCTCCCTATCTGACAGAAGAAGAAACAGAGTGGTTAAAAGAAACTTTAATCTAAACTTTAATTTAGACTTTGCTTTAAATTTTGCTTTATTGGGAAAAACAATAAAAAACAGCATAACAGCGCATTTGTAAAGACAGTCGCAGGTAGAAAATACTTCGTTGTATTTTTATTTACTCTGATGTTACACATACGCTGCTATGCTGTTTTTCGTTTCATTTTTTAAATCCAGCCACCATCGAATCTTATGATCTGTCCGGTTAGATATTCAGGAGATTCGGTAATCTGGTAGCAGAAAGCAGCAGCTTCTTCCGGGGATGCAAAACGTCCGTAAGGGATTTCTTCAGAAAGAGCAGCCCGTTCCTCCTCGTCAAAACAGCGATTCATGTCAGTATCAATGACACCAAAGCTTATTCCGTTAACAGAAATATGAGAAGGAGCCAGTTCTTTTGCAAGGGCTTTTGTAAGGGCATTTATGGCACCTTTTGAAGCAGAATAGGCAGCTTCACAAGAAGCACCGACTTCTCCCCATACAGAGGATATATTTAAAATTTTTCCGCTGTGCCGGTGAAGCATATGAGGGATTACAGCTTTTGACATATAAAATACAGAGTCAAGATTCGTCCCCATAAGGGTATGCCATTCCTCAGAAGTCATATCTGACAAAAGACCGATATGGGAAATACCGGCATTATTAATTAAAAGATCAATCTGTCCAAAAGTATCCATCGCTTTTTGTGTCATTGTGATAGCTGTTTTCTCTTCTGCGACAGAGCCAAAACAGGAAATGACTCTTGTTTTTTTGGAAAGTTCTTTTTCTACAGCGGCTAAGGCATCTTTATCATGACCGCCGTTTAATGTAAGACAATAGCCTTTATCTGCATAAAAACGGGCAAGAGCAAGGCCAATTCCTCTGGTGGCACCTGTAATGAGTATTGATTTCATATATAAAACTCCTCGTATGATTTTGTAGCAATATTATATAGTCTGATAACTAGAACTACAAGATAAAATTTATTTCAATATTTAGAATTTATTTCCATTCAGACAAAAACACAGAAACGAAAACTTGCAATAGAAAAAGAACTTTGATATACTTAACAGATGAAATACGGAGTAATCCGTAAGATCACGACAATATGGAGTAAAACAGGATGTACTTTCAGAGGAAGATTTTTTCGCAAGATGAAGCACAAAAGATTCCGGGAGTACATGAGGTAAAACAGGAGGGCAAGATGAAAAAGCCAAGTTTTATAAAAAGATTTTTCTCCTTCCTTTTAAGAGTATGTGTTGTGCTCGCCTTGATGGCTGTGATTGCCGTTGGTTCTTTTGAGGGAGTAACATATTATCTGACAGGAAGTTTTACGAGTGTAAAGAAGGCCGTAAAAGAAGAGACAGATCAGCAGGAAGTACAGGAAGACACTACAGACATTGCTAAGAATAATAAGAATATGGAGAATACACTGGTATTTGTTCATGATGAGAATACCAATAAAGATTATACAAGCCTGAATATGTATGATAAGAAGACGAAGGCATTTGATGTATTATTGATGCCATGTAATGCACAGGTGTCTGTAAGTGAGAGTCTTGTGAAGGAACTTCGTGAGACGATATCAGATATAAGCAGTACAGTAAGCATGTCAGATGTGGCACGTGCTTTTGGTGATAAGAAGTATGAGACATATGTAAAGATTATGGAAGATATCAGTGGTGTGAAGATTTCCGGCTATGATGTAATGTCTTCTAATGATTTTAAGAAGCTTTTGAATGCGGGCAATACAGTAACATATCATCTTGATAATGCAGTTTCTTATCGTGATGCAGATAATGTATTACAGAGTATTGAGGCGGGAGATGTAGAACTTGATGGCGATACCGCTTATGCTCTTATGACTTATATGGATGGAACAGATGATGAGGAGACCAGAAGATTAGAGAGAGCGAATGATTATCTTACAAAGTACATGGAAGAAATCTTTACAAAGAATAATAATTCAGCACTTGCTAAAAAGTATGACAGCCTTGTAAAAGCGGAGGATACAGATGATCTGACATCAACAGAAGATATTCTTAAAGGGCTGACAGAGGATGGATTCACTCTTCGTATTATGCAGGGAAGCGAGACAAAAGGAGTATTTTCTTTAGATTCTCAGAAAGTAAAACTTCAGGTTGCTGCGCTTACAAAGAAAGCAGAATCTTACACAAAGAATGGTTCATCAAAGGCTTCTTCAAGTACCGCTTCTTCTGGCAGCACAGAAAGTTCTAAGAAGTATTCGATTGAAGTTTATAATGCAGCGTATGTTTCCGGTCTGGCAAAAGAATGGGAGACGTATCTTGAAGACGAAGGATACACGATTAGTCTTATCGATTCTTATCAGGAAGAGGGACCGATTTCCCAGACAAGAATTAATGTTACTGAAGAAGGAATGGGAGAAGATTTACTGAATTACTTCCCGGATGCAGAGATTAATGTAGTAGATTCCATTTCAACAGGTGGAGATATTCAGATCTATGTCGGAACAGACAGTACAAAGGTACCAGAAGGAAGCGGAGAGTCCACAACAGCAGAGGAAGATGTTGATGATGAGAGTGATGACAGTACCTCTGATGATGATACAGAGGAATCTCAATCTGCAGACAATACAGAAGACACAGATACATCTGACGGATATGATTTCAGCTCAGGAGAATAGCAAATAAAAACGTTGCTTGAATTATAGACGGAAAGATATTTAAAAGATATTTAATAGAAAGATATTTATAGGATAAAAGAAAGGAACCTTAACATGAAAGATCGTTACCACAAAAAAGCGAATGTACTCGGTATAGATGTATCAATGATGCGGGTGGACAAGGCGGTCAATGTATCAATGGAACTGATGCGTGGAAAGGGGCTTCCTGTAATCTATTTTTTATCAGCAGTCAGTTCATTATTGTGCCAGAATAATGCAGGAGCAGCAGAGTATGTTGCTTCCTGTAATCTGGTGCTTTCAGGAGATCGTCATATGGAGCTTGCAGTACGCCATCAGCAAGAGGATGGGGAAGTTCCGCAAGGTATAGGAGAATTTGCAGATAATTATCTTAAGAGATTATTTGCAAAGCTAAACCGAGAGGGACGAAGCATTTATACGATTATGGATCAGGAGGAACATCTTACTTCCTTAGAAGAATATATGGAGGAATCTTATCGCAGTATAGAAGTCCATGGAGGCATTATTGGAAAGAATGTGAAAGGTGAGGCAGACCGTATTGTGAATGAGATCAATGCCTGTATTCCAGACATCGTATTTGTCTGCCTTCCGGCAGAAAGACAGATTAAATTTATGGAAAAGTATGCAGCGATGATGAATACCCGTCTTTGTATTCTTATAGAATCTGTACAGCCATTGATTCGGAAGGAAACAGAAGAGATTCCATTGTGGGTACAGAAGCTCCACCTGGAGGGAATTTATTCCTGGTTTAAAAAGGAACAGAAGATTCGGAATACGATTGTTGGTTCTGTTTTTAAAAAGAAGGTAATGAGAGAAGTGCCGGAAGACATTTCTTTAACGGAACCGGAAGAAACATCAAAGGAAAGTATTTTGGAAAAACAGGAAGAATTATGTAATGACAAAGCGGATGAGAGCAAAAATAATAAAAACGTACAATGAATTTGTCATAAGAATAACAAAATAAGAAAGAAATAAGGACACTTTTCACAAAAATAAAATGGAAAAGTGTCTTTTTTTAAAAATTGCTTTAAGAAATGTACAATATCTCAGTTGTTTTTTGCCCAGAGCGTAGGAAAAATGGTAAAAATGTCTAATGAATAAAATATGCTTAACAATTTAGATGAAATAGCAGGCATATTTTCGTGAGTTTTCTCCTAGAATTATTTACAAATTTTAGGTATGATAGATAGGGACAAAATATTTATAGCATAATGTACTCTCGGAGTCTTTCTTGTACTTGATTTTGTGAGTACATCATATTTTTAGGAGGTTATTTATGGCTAGTTTATCACTTAGACATCTTAGCAAAACATATGATAACGGAGTCAATGCAATCAAGGACGTTACCCTTGAAGTTGATGATAAAGAATTTATGGTACTTGCCGGTTCGATGGGATGCGGCATTTCTACGGTATTAAGAATGATCGCAGGAGTAGAAGATATTACAGATGGGGAGCTTCTTGTTGACGGAGAACGAATGAATGAGACTCCTTCTATTGACAGAGATATGGCAATGATTTTTAAGAATGGAAAGTTATATCCGCAGATGAATATTTATGATAATCTTGCATTTGGGCTTAAGTTAAAGGAATTGCCAATTGGAGAGATTGATGCGAGAATCGCAGAAGTTACACAGGTACTTAATATTGGACATCTTCTTGATAAGATGACGGAAGATTTAGATGAAAAAGAACGTGCGTTAGTTGTTCTTGGTCGTGCCATTGTAAAGAAACCAAAAGTATTTCTTTTAGATGAACCGTTTTCAAGTCTGAGTAAGGAACTGAAAAAGGAGATGCAGGAGCTGTTATGGAGTCTTTATGAGAAGATGCAGATCACAGTCGTTTATGTGACACATAATAGTGAAGATATTCGACACACAGATACAAGAGTCGCTGTTATGAATGATGGAAGTGTACAGCAGATTGGAACAATCGGAGAACTTTATGATAATCCGGCAACACCATATGTTTCTGAGTTTTTAGGAGTTGCTGTGGAAGAAGTATGTTAATAAATAATAGGTGATTTTTTACATAGACACCGGGCTTTTGTAGCTTTTATACATGAATGAACATAAAAAATAATAAATTTTCACAAGAGGGAATGTATTTTTCGTATATTTCCTCTTTTTTTTTTGTCAATTTTGTATTAAAATAAAGAAAGATTGTTGCGTATAACAGAAAAGATGCGATGAGAGGGAAAGACAGGAGTGATACGATGATTTCAAATCAGATTTTACAGGATACCATTGATGGTATTAAGGCAATTACAAGAATTGACTTGTGCGTCATGGATACGGAAGGAAAACCGCTTGCCTCCACATTAGATGCAGTTGAAGAATATAAAGAGGCGGTGCTGGTATTTGCAGAGTCTTTAGCAGAGAGTCAGGCGTTACAGGGATACCAGTTTTTTAAAGTTTTTGATGAGAACCAGTTAGAGTACATCATTCTCGTCAAAGGTGAGACTGATGATGTGTATATGGTTGGAAAGATGGCTGCTTTCCAGGTACAGAATCTGTTAATTGCCTATAAGGAACGTTTTGATAAAGATAATTTTATCAAGAATTTGTTATTAGATAACTTACTGCTGGTTGATATTTATAACCGGGCTAAGAAGCTTCATATTGAGACCGATGTAAGAAGATGTGTATTTATTGTTGAGACAAAGAATGACAGAGATAATAATGCGTTTGAAACTGTCCGTAATATTTTTTCTGCTAAGACAAGAGACTTTATCACTGCGGTTGATGAGAAGAACATTATTCTTGTAAAAGAAGTGAAGAACGGAGAAGGATACGACGAGCTTACGAAGACCGCACAGGTTATTGTAGATATGCTTAATACAGAAGCAATGACAAAGGTTCATGTTGCCTTTGGTACGATCGTGAATGAGATTAAAGAAGTATCCCGCTCTTATAAAGAAGCGAAGATGGCGATGGATGTCGGAAAGATTTTCTATCCGGATAAGAATGTTATCGCATACAGCCGTCTTGGTATCGGACGTTTGATCTATCAGCTTCCGTTACCACTCTGTAAGATGTTTATCAAAGAGATTTTTGATGGACGTTCTCCGGATGAGTTTGACGAAGAGACATTGCAGACGATCAACAAGTTCTTTGAGAATAATCTGAATGTATCAGAGACATCCAGACAGCTTTATATTCATCGAAATACATTAGTATATCGTCTGGATAAGCTTCAGAAGAGCACAGGGCTTGATCTTAGAGTATTTGAAGATGCAATTACTTTTAAGATTGCTCTTATGGTAGTAAAATACATGAAGTACATGGAAAGTATCGAATATTAATAATAAAGCCTCCTGTCGGTATCGTCAGGAGGCTTTGTTATTAATAGTGCTTGTACTGTATTATAGAATACAAGTTGAATGCAAGACACTGATACAGTACACTACATTGTTGCGGTGAAGAGAAAGGCAGATGAAATGGACGTAAAAGACAAAGAAATGACTATCGAATTAGAAAGTGTTTCAGAAGAAGAATCTAAACAGCAGACGGAGGAGAGTTCTGATAAAAAACAGCAGCATAAACGAAAGGGCGGCTGTTTTAAAACGGTAATGCTGGCGTTTGCGATGGTTATCGTGGTTGGAGTCAGCTTTTTTGCAGGAAGACAGAGTGTGATGACATCTTCCGGATTTGGGACTGGACTTAATAATGGAACGATTCTTAGAAAGCTAAGTTTATTAGAAGCTTATACAGGCAAATATTATCTTAATAAAATAGATGCAGATAATGTGGAGCAAAATATTTATAAGGGATTTGCAAAAGGGTTACAGGACCCTTATGCAGAATACTATACAAAGGAAGAATTCAAACAGTTAACCGAAGAAGATTCCGGAGAATATGAAGGAATCGGTATTTCTGTAGCAAAAGATACCGATACCGGATATGCAGAGATCGTATCGGTATTTAAAGACCAGCCGGCATATAAAGCAGGGCTTAAAACGGGAGATCTGATCATTGCTGTCAATAAAAAAAGTACAATGAATATGGAATTACAGGAAGTCGTTTCAGAAATCAAAAAGAAAGAAAATAAAAAGGTTGTTCTTACAATCTACAGAGATAAAAAGTCAAAAGATTATACAGTAAAGAAGTCTTCTGTACAGTTAGATACCGTCTCTTATAAAATGAAGGAGAAAAAGATTGGTTATATTGCAGTAAGCCAGTTCCTTGAGAATACTGGTGATCAGTTTGATAAAGCAGTTACTGCTCTTGAGAAAAAAGGAATGAAGAGTCTGATCATTGATCTTCGAGACAATGGTGGAGGACTGTTAAACACTTGTACACAGATGGTGTCACGTGTGATAGATAAAGATAAATTGATTGTGTATACGAAAGACAAAGAAGGAAATAAAGAAGAATTCAAGAGTGATTCTGGTAAAACATTAGATATTCCGATTATTATTTTAGTCAATGGAAATACAGCCAGCGCGTCAGAGATTATGACAGGATGTCTGAAGGATTATGGCAAGGCAACCGTTGTAGGAACGACAACATACGGAAAAGGAATCGTCCAGAATATTATGCCGCTTACGGATGGCTCAGCGATTAAGTTTACAATCGCAAAGTATTATACACCAAACGGTACGGATATTCATAAAAAGGGAATTAAACCAGATGTTAAAGTAAAAATGAGCGATGCACAGTGGAAGAAAGCACAGACAGATGAAAAGGCAGACAAACAACTGAAAAAGGCAATAGAACTGCTTGAAAAATAAAAAACAGAAAAATAAAAACAGGAACTTTTGGGTAAGAATCCAGAAGTTCCTGTCGTTAGATGTACAGTGAAAAGTCAGCGATGTTAAAGCGCAGCTTTCTCTTTTAGAAACTTTGCCAGATATTCATCAAAGGCATATTCTAACGATTTGTCGAGAGAAAAGTTCTTATAGGAAATACCGGTGGTTATGAGCAATGTTTTTGGGTCATATAAAATATTCACATAAATGCCTTCAATATCATCTTCACGAAATGTGCTGTTACTATGTGAGATCAGGTAAGAAACCGATTGTTTTGGGAGACCGAGAACAATTTTACAGGAAAGAGGAAGACGTTTTCCTTTGATAATATCAAAAATACGGTTACGAACTTCTTTCCAGTAACAAAAGTCGCGATTTAGCGTCTGTTCTACGCTTGTATCATAGAACCCTTCATTGATTCGTCCCTGAATCTGGTAACTGACCCCCATCTTGATGGATGCTTCGATAAAATAAAAGTGATCGAATGTATTTCCAGATAAGAGATGGGACATAAAGTTTTTGGTATCGGAAACTTGTATTGATAGCATAAATGACTCCCTCCAAATAGAATTTTGATTTAGAATATAAAAATATAAAATGCCTTGGTATACTTGACTTAGTAAAAGATGATTTTTCATGTCTTGAAATAGATAATAGCATAGATTATTTTTTTTGAAAAGGAGTATAAAAATGAATGTTTTAACAGAATGTTTAAGTCGGGGAACATCGCCGGCAAGCGTCATTTCTTTTGCAAAAGAATATTTAAAACAGGAAGGTTTTGAAGAATTATATTATGATAAGATGCTTTCACCAAAGGAGAATGGAAAGTTTTTTATTACGCCATTTCCAGATGTATTATTTGCCTTTACTACAGGAAACGCAAAGGCAAAGATTCAGTCTCTTCGGATGGCATTTGCCCATGTAGACCAGCCCTGTTTTAAAGTAAAGGGAAAGCCGGATTTTAAAAGTATGGGATGTGCGATGCTTAATGTGGAAGTATACGGAGGAATGATGGATCACACGTGGTTTGACCGTCCTCTTGGTATAGCAGGAACAATCATGTTAAGGGGAGAGGATGTTTTTAAGCCGGAAGAAGTACTCTATGACAGTAAGAGACCGATTGCTGTTATTCCGGGACTTGCGATTCACATGCAGCGTGAGGCAAATAATGGATGGAAGATCGATCGCCAAAAAGAACTGATGCCGTTGATGGGGATTGCGAATGGGCGTTGGACAGAAGGTGCATTTTTACATTTCCTTTCAGAGGAACTTTCCGTAGATGAAAGTGAGATTTTAAGTTATGATCTTAATTTATATAATTATGATCAGCCACAGCTTTGTGGAGTAAAAGAAGAAATCTTATGCAGCCCTCGAATTGATAATCTGGCATCTGTTAGCGCATTATTGGAGTCAATTACTGATGGAGAAAGAGAAAGTGGAATCAATCTGATCGGACTGTTTAACCATGAGGAAGTGGGAAGTTTCACGAAGTCAGGTGCAGATTCGACCTTGCTTGGATGCATTTTGAATCGGATTTTATCGGGAATGGGATGCTCGAAAGAACAGATAGAGATTTCACTTGCACAAAGTTATTATCTTTCTGTGGACGGCGCGCATGCAGCACATCCAAATTATACGGATCGTTGTGATACAACAACGAGGGCATATATCGGTCAGGGAGCAACGATAAAAGTAAGTGGTACGCAAAAGTATGCATCCGATTGCCGTATGTATGCGATACTTCTTGGGCTTGCTGAAAAATACGACATTTTATTACAGGAGATCAATGACAGGAATACGATTCGTGGCGGGACAACATTAGGACCGATGATTGGTTCCCATTTGCCAATGATGGGATGTGATCTCGGAATCCCGATGCTTGCGATGCATTCTGCGAGAGAGACAATGGCAATGGAAGATTATATCAGCCTATGTCGATTAGTGACGGCTTTTTTTACAGAGTAAATTAGTCTATTTTTCTAATCCTTCGCATATACTGGAATAGTATTGGGGAGGGATTTTCATGGAAAAACAAAATATATATCAGGATATTTCTGCCAGAACAGGCGGAGAGATTTACCTTGGTGTGGTTGGACCGGTCCGAAGCGGCAAATCAACTTTTATTAAGCGATTTATGGAACTGCTCGTACTTCCTGCAATAAAAGATGAAAATGAACGAAAAAGAACGATGGATGAGCTTCCACAAAGTGGGACCGGAAAGATTGTTATGACAACGGAACCAAAATTCATTCCAAAAGAAGCAGCGGAACTGCCGATGGAAGATATGAAAATAAAAATCCGTTTGATTGATTGTGTGGGATTTATGATTCCCGGAGCCGGAGGAAATCTGGAGAACGGACAGGAACGCCTTGTAAAAACTCCATGGTTTGATTATGAAGTTCCGTTTACAAAAGCAGCAGAATACGGTACGAGAAAAGTAATCAGAGATCATTCAACAATAGGAATTCTTGTAACGGCGGATGGTTCCTTTGGGGAGATTCCGAGAGATTCCTATGTAGAAGCAGAGAAAAAGACAGTAGCAGAGTTAAATGAGATTGGTAAACCGTTTTTAGTTCTTGTAAATAGTGAGCGGCCGTATTCAAAAGCAACGCAGGCATTAACAGAAAAGCTTGCCAAAGAATACGGCACAAGTGTTATGGCAGTAAATTGTGATCAGCTCAGACAGGAAGATATTTTAGAAATACTGAAAAATGTATTGCTGGAGTTTCCGTTATCGTCGGTGGGATTTTATTTGCCGAAATGGGTAGAAACATTAAGAGATGATCATTGGATGAAGAAGTCTATTCTTGATCTTGTGAAAGAATTTATGGCAGATAAGGGGAAGATGAAAGATCTTTATCAGAAAGTTTTTCCATCGAACGATTACATAGAGTCTGGTAAAATAGAAAAAATTCATATGGATACCGGAACAGTCGATGTTAAAATACAGATTAGAGATTCTTATTATTATGATATTTTATCTGATTTGACAGGACTTCCGATAAAAAGTGAATATCATTTGATCCGTCTGATGAAGGAATTATCGGGAAAGAAGAAGGAATTTGAAGAAGTATCGCAGGCACTAAAAGATGCAAGAGAACGAGGATACGGTGTTATGAAACCTGTTCTTTCAGAAATTACACTTTCTGAGCCAGAAGTTGTGAAACATGGAAACAAATACGGGGTTAAAATCCGGGCAGAAGCACCGTCAATTCATCTGATCCGGGCAAATCTTACAACTGAAGTAGCACCGATTGTTGGAACACAGCTTCAGGCAGAAGATCTGATTACGTATATAAAAGAGCAGGCCGGTGAGGAACCTGACGAAATCTGGAATGTAAATATTTTTGGAAAAACATTAGAACAATTAGTGGATGACGGTATATCCGGAAAAGTCACAAAAATCAATGATGACAGCCAGGAAAAACTGCAAAATGCCATGGAAAAAATCGTAAATGAAAGCAGTGGCGGATTAATCTGTATTATTATATAATAATAGGGTCAAAATACTTTTGACCCTGACATCATCATAGATATTCAAGTCGAGCCGCCGCGAGCCTGAAAAGGTGGAATAAAGCATACATTTTACTTGCACAAAATGGAAAAATATGGTATAATAATTTGGGGGTGATCACATGGAGATACAGCTTTGGAGAGAACTGCTTGACCCATACCAGCTGGCAGTCGATGAACTGACTGTTAAGTTTCATCATATTATAGAAGAACATCGTAATCAGGGCTTATATTCACCGATAGAGTCTGTCGATGGACGAGTGAAGAGTATTGTCAGTATTTTAGATAAGATGCAGCGCAAGAATGTATCGATGAATGATATTGAGAAGAAGATAGAAGACCTGGCAGGAATTCGTATTATCTGTCAGTTCGTGGAGGATATAGACCGGGTTGTGAATCTTATAAAGAATCGCACAGATATGAAGGTGAAGTGTGAGAAAGATTATGTAAGTCATATGAAGACCAGTGGATATCGTAGTTACCATATGATTATTTTATATACAGTGAATACGATCCATGGTCCAAAGGAGCTGAGTGCAGAGATTCAGATCCGGACGATGGCGATGAACTTCTGGGCAACGATCGAGCATTCTTTGCAGTATAAGTATAAGGAGAATATTCCAGAATATATTCAGCAAAAGCTTTTAGATGCGTCAGAGGCGATCATTGAGGTAGATCATGAGATGTCTGATGTAAGAGATGAGATTATGGATGCGCAGAATTCTCACAGAAAGAAAGAGACATTAGTTAAGGATATTTTGAATAATATTCAGAATTTATATAAGGTTGCTAATCAGAGAGAAGTAACCAAGATTCAGGATGAGTTTTATAAAGTATATGTGCTTGATGATATGCTGCAGCTAAAGCATTTTGCAAGACAGCTTGATATCATTTCTGAAGGATATCGTGCACAGAGCTTGTAAAGAGGTTTGGTGTATACATTATGGATTCAGTACAGGAGGAAGTGGATGAATTTACCAAAGGATTATCAAAGTAAGATGCAGGAGATGCTTGGAGAGGAGTATTTACAGTATCTAGATAGTTTTAATCATAGTTATGGACAGACGCTTCGGGTGAATCAGTTAAAGATGGAACCGGCGGATTTTATCCGCCGGTTCCTTTTAAGCGGACAGGTTTCCTGGTGTAATACAGGATTTTATTATGAGGGAGAACAGAAATTATCCGCACACCCGTATTATTATGCAGGAGTTTATTATTTGCAGGAGCCGAGTGCGATGGCACCGGCAGCTTTTTTACCAGTAGAACCGGGAGACAGGGTGCTTGATCTTTGTGCGGCACCAGGGGGAAAGTCTACGGCACTTGCGGCAAAGCTTCAGGGAGAAGGAATTTTGATATCGAATGATATCAGTGCTTCCCGGTGTAAGCCGCTCCTTAAAAATATGGAGATGGCAGGCATTACGAATGCGGTGATAACCTGTGAATCACCGGAAAAGCTTGCAGACCGGTTCTTTGGATATTTTGACAAAGTGCTTGTGGATGCCCCATGTTCCGGGGAAGGAATGTTTCGACGGGAATCATCGATGGTAAAGAGCTGGTCACTTGAAGAAGTGGATCGGTATGCAGAATTACAAAGAGAGATTCTTTCTCATGCAGCACAGATGGTAAAACCAGGAGGATATCTGTTGTATTCGACTTGCACTTTTGCCAGGGAAGAGGATGAACAAACCGTAGAATTTTTTTTAGAACAGAATGATGATTTTTCTCTGCAGGAACTTCCAATCTGTGATGGTATTGAAGAAGGCAGGCCAGAATGGACGGTAAGCGGAAGAGAAGATGTAAAGAACTGCCGACGTTTTTTACCGTATAAAGTAAGAGGAGAAGGACATTTTGCAGCATTGTTTAAGAAGCGTGAAGAAGCAGAGTGCTTAGATAAGGCTTTTGAAAAGGCAGATAGAAAGCGGATAGTAAAGGAACAGACGATATCGAAAGAAAAGATTCCGGATGCGATGGAAGAATTTATGCGTGATATTCCGGAATGGAAACAGTGGAAGAAGCGGTTATTTTTTATAAAAGAAAGAGCGTTTATCCTGCCAGAACATTGTCCGGATCTTAGAGGGTTACGTATCGTGCGTTCCGGACTCTATCTTGGAGATTGTCTAAAGAAGCGTTTTGAACCAAGCCAGGCACTGGCAATAGCATTGCATCCATCTGGATATAAAAGAAGTATTTCATTCCCAGCGGAAGATATTCGTGTGGAAAAGTACCTTCGTGGCGAGACAGTGGATATGGATGATAGCGAACTTTCTGGATGGACACTTTTTTGTGTAGATGAATTTCCACTTGGATGGGGAAAGTATAACAGAGGAAGATTGAAGAATAAATATAATCCGGGCTGGCGTAAATTATAAATACAGAAGAACAGTTATATATAAGCAGAGATAAAGTACTCCGCCAGAGACTATAACAGGAAAGGAATAAGAATATGCCGGAAAATGCAAAGAAAGTCAGACTGGATAAGTTTTTGACACAGGCTGCGGAGCTTACCAGAAGCGAGGCAAAGCAAAAGATTAAAAAGGGCAGTGTGACAGTGAACAAAGAATTTATTAAGAAACCGGAAGTAAAGATCTCTT
Source organism: Anaerobutyricum hallii (assembly GCF_900209925.1). Lineage (NCBI taxonomy): Bacteria > Bacillati > Bacillota > Clostridia > Lachnospirales > Lachnospiraceae > Anaerobutyricum > Anaerobutyricum hallii. The sequence goes on from NZ_LT907978.1 coordinate 683,580, forward strand.
TGCAGGATCGTGTATGCATTGATGGAGAAGAGGTCCTATATGAACAGTACCGTTATATTATGCTGCATAAACCAGCAGGAGTGATCAGTGCCACAGAGGATGCTGAAGACAGAACGGTTCTTGACCTGATAGCAGAAGGAAAGAAGGGGCTTTTTCCGGTTGGAAGGTTGGATAAAGATACCGAGGGACTGTTACTGCTTACGAATGATGGCGTACTGGCGCATAATCTTTTGTCACCAAAAAAGCATATAGATAAAACATATTTTGCAATTCTTGATGGTCCGGTGGGAACAAAGGAACAGGAACTATTTTTACAGGGGCTTGATATCGGAGATGAGAAGCTGGCACTTCCGGCGAAGTTAGAATTGACAGAGAATAAGAATGAGGTTTTTATTACTGTACAGGAAGGACGTTTTCATCAGGTCAAGAGAATGGCGCAGGCAGTAGGAAGAAATGTTACGTACTTAAAAAGGATTTCTATGGGAAATCTGGTTCTTGATCCGAACCTGAAAAAAGGGGAATACAGATCACTGACCGAGAAAGAGCTTACCAGTTTAAAGAAAAAATAAACGGAAAGATAAACGGAAAGGAATTACTTTATGGCAAAAGAAAACGGCTTTTTGCCCATCAATAAAAAAGAAATGAGAGAACGAGGCTGGAAGCAGGCAGATTTTGTTTATGTTTGTGGAGATGCTTATGTAGATCATCCTTCTTTTGGAGCAGCAATCATTACGAGGCTTTTAGAAGATGCAGGATATAAGGTCGCATTTATCGCACAGCCAGATTGGAACGATGAGAACAGTATTGCGGTTTGTGGAGAACCAAGACTGGCATTTATCGTGTCAGCCGGCAATATGGATTCCATGGTGAATCATTATACTTCGTTTAAAAAGAGAAGGCATCAGGATGCGTATACACCGGGAGGCGGTTTTTCCGGAAGACCGAACCGGCCAACCATTGTATACAGCAATCTGATTCGAAAGACGTATAAAAAGACGCCGATTTTGCTGGGAGGAATTGAAGCGTCCTTAAGAAGAATGGCGCATTATGATTATTGGAGTGATAAAGTAAAGCGTTCTGTTTTATTGGATTCTGGTGCAGATCTGCTTATGTACGGAATGGGAGAGCATTCGATTCTTGAAATCGCGGAGGCATTGGATTCAGGAATAGACGTGCATGATATTACGTATGTCAGAGGAACTGTTTTTAAATGTAAAGACTTAGAAGAACTTTCCTGCGAATATGAATTGCTGCCATCTTATGAGGAAATCACAGAATCAAAAGAAACATTTGCCAGAAGTTATTATCAGCAATATATTAACACAGATGCGATTACTGCAAAGACATTAGTAGAACCTTACAAGAAAAAGGAATATCTTGTGCAGAATCCGCCGTCATTGCCTCTTACGGTAGAGGAGATGGATCATGTATACGAACTGCCGTATATGAGAAAGTGGCATCCTTCGTATGATAAGCTTGGCGGGGTTCCCGCATTGAAGGAGATTAAGTTCTCTCTTACAAGTAACAGGGGCTGCTTTGGAGGCTGCAGTTTTTGTGCATTAACTTTCCATCAGGGAAGAAGAATTCAGATAAGAAGCCAGGAATCTATTTTAAAAGAAGCAGAGATTTTGATTAAAGATCCGGAATTTAAAGGTTATATTCATGATGTAGGAGGACCAACGGCAGATTTTCGTCATACGGCTTGTGAAAAACAGTTGAAATATGGAGTCTGTACGAATAAACAATGTCTGTTTCCAAAGCCGTGTGCGAACATGAACGCAGATCATGGAGACTATATTACACTTCTTCGTCGTTTGAGGGCACTGCCGGGAGTAAAGAAAGTATTTATTCGCTCAGGAATCCGTTTTGATTATGTGCTGGCAGATAAAAAGGATCATTTCTTAGAAGAACTTTGTAAATATCATGTCAGCGGGCAGCTCAAAGTTGCTCCGGAGCATATTTGTGACAGTGTTTTACGACTTATGGGCAAGCCTTCAAATCACGTGTATGAACAGTTTGCAAGAGAATATCGAAATATGAATAAAAAGCTGGGAAAGAAGCAGTATATGGTTCCGTATTTAATGTCTTCCCATCCGGGATCTCATTTAAAAGAAGCGATTGCTTTAGCAGAATATATTCGTGATCTTGGATATATGCCGGAACAGGTACAGGATTTTTATCCGACCCCGGGAACAATTTCTACATGCATGTATTATACAGGTTTCGATCCACGAACGATGGAGAAAGTCTATGTTCCGGTAAGTTTAAAAGAAAAACAGATGCAGAGGGCATTAATTCAGTATCGGAATCCGGAAAATTATGATATTGTAAAAGCAGCATTGATTCAAGGTGGCAGAGAAGATCTGATCGGTTTTGATGAGCATTGCCTGATTCCGCCAAGAAAGATGGGAAAGAACTATCATCCAGCACAGAAACATTCTGTGGAGAAAAACAATGCTTTTAAGACAGACAAATTTAAAACAGACAGGTTTAAAACAGAAAAATCTAAAACAGAAAAATCTAAAATAGAAAGAGCTAAAGCAGACAGATTTAAAACAGACAGAGCTTCCGGGAAGGAAGAAGGCAGAGGAAAGGCAAAGAAGAAGACGATCCGTAACGTTCATAAAAAGAAGAAGCGTGGATAGGAGGAAACCAGATGAATATAGGAATCATTACCGGTGCTTCATCGGGAATGGGGAAAGAGTTTGTGAAACTGACGATGCAAAATCACCTGGAATTAGATGAGATATGGGTGATTGCCAGAAGAAAGGAACGTCTGGAAGCCTGGTCAGATCTTTATAAAGAACAGAAGTTTCGTATTCTTCCCCTTGATCTTCAAAAGAAAGAAGATATGGACTATCTTGGAAAGACATTGGAAGAAGTACAGCCACATATAGAATTATTTATTCACTGTGCGGGATTTGGCATTATGGGAAGGATTCAGGAGATTTCTATGGAAGAGCAGGCTGAGATGGTAGATGTGAACTGCCGAAGTGTTGTTGAAGTGTCCTCACTTGTGCTTCCTTATATGAAATACAGAGGACGAATGATTTATATGGCATCAGCAGCAGCCTTTCTCCCTCAGCCGGGCTTTGCGGTATATGCGGCAAGTAAAGCATTTGTTTTAAGTTATGTGCGGGCGTTACGTGCAGAAAGCAGAGAAAAACAGCTTCGTGTGACGGCAGTATGTCCGGGAGCGGTAAAAACAGAATTTTTTAATCGTGCACTTACGAAAAAACATTTGCCAGCATATAAAAAGCTAGTCATGGCAGACCCGAAGAAAGTGGTAAAAAAGGCCTGGCAGGATAATGAGAAGAATAAAGAAGTTTCCGTATACGGAAAAGTGATGAAGCTTACACATCTGGTAACAAAATTACTTCCACACAGTCTTTTTCTGCAATTTATTGGAAGGAAATAAAACAAATGAAAGAAATAACAATTACAAAAAGAGAAGAGGGACAGCGTTTTGACCGATTTCTTGGAAAGTATCTTCCGGGAGCTTCCTCCGGTTTTCTTCATAAGATGCTCAGAAAGAAGAATATTAAGCTTAATGGGAAAAAGGCAGAAGGACGGGAGAAGCTCAGTGCCGGAGATGTGATCCAGATTTTCTTTTCGGATGAGACATTTGAGAAGTTTCAAAAACCGCAGGAAGGCGGAAAACAGGATGCATTTACAGATGGTAAAAGTATGGTACAGAGAACGCCGGGGAAACAGATAGAAAGAACGAAACAAAAGAAAAGACTGACAAAAGAAGAGATGAATCTTCGCGAACAGGTAAAAGTTCTCTATTCTTCTGAAGATATTCTTGTATTTCACAAACCGGCAGGAATGCTTTCACAAAGAGCCAAAGCAGACGATGATTCTTTAAATGATTATCTGATCGATTACTGTATAAAAAATGGAATTATTTCACGAGAGGAGCTGGCAGCCTTTCGTCCATCTGTTGCAAATCGTCTTGACCGGAATACAAGCGGGATTGTTCTTGCAGGAATTTCAATCCGGGGACTTCAGACCTTATCTACCATGTTAAGAGAGCGTACTCTTGGAAAGTATTATCTTTGTCTTGTAGAGGGAAGAGTAAAAGAAGATGCCCGTATCCCAGGGTATCTGACCAAGGAAGAACGGAATAATAAAGTTGCACTTCATAAAGAAAAAGTAGAAGGGGCATCGTATATCGAGACAGAGTATACGGTTCTTAAAAGTACGGAAAGGGCGAGTCTTTTAAAAATTCGTCTTATTACAGGAAAGAGTCATCAGATCAGAGGACATCTGGCTTCTACGGGACATCCGGTGTTCGGTGATTATAAATATGGTAATAGAGAGTTTAATAACCAGATCAAATGGAAAGAGGGAATTAACTATCAGCTTTTGCACAGTTATGAACTGATTGTGCCGGAAGGAGCAGGAGAACTTTCAGGATTACACATTATTGATCCGGTGCCCGAAGCCTTTCATCAGGTTCAGAAAAATTGGAATTTAGAATTTTCAGGGCTTTCTTATACCAAGACTTCCCATCAAACTGCTTCTCGTTTAGATAAGAGAAAAAATGACAGAGAGGGACGGAAGTAATGGCAACCTGGAATTCAAGAGGACTTCGGGGTTCTGTCTTAGAGGAACTGATCAATTATGCGAATCAAAAGTATAAAGACAAAGACCTGGCTCTTATTCAGAAGATTCCTACGCCCATTACACCAGTTCGTTTTGATAAAGAATCAAGGCATATCACGCTTGCCTATTTTGAAAAGAAAAGTACAGTGGATTATATTGGGGCAGTGCAGGGAATTCCCGTTTGCTTTGATGCAAAGGAATGTGCTGCCGATACGTTTTCTTTACAGAATTTACATCCTCACCAGGTAGAGTTTATGAAAAATTTTGAAAAACAAAATGGAATCAGTTTTTTGTTAATCTACTATACACATCGGCAAAAATGTTATTATCTGAGATTCTCAGAAATGATGAAGTATTGGGAGCGAATGGAACAGGGAGGTCCTAAAAATTTTAAATATGAAGAATTATCTCCGGCTTTTTTTGTGCCGGCAGCCGGCGGGATTGCATTACATTACCTTGTAGCAATGCAGGAAGATTTAAAAGAAAGAAGTGTTCGGTAGATTGACGAACCTTCATTTTTCATATATAATAAGACTTTGTAAAATTTTGAGGATTATAATGTTTTTAGATATGAGGTGAGAGAAAAGTGATTAAGAGCATGACAGGATTCGGACGCGGGGAGAGTGTGTCAGAGGACTGTAAGGTAACTGTGGAGATTAAAGCGGTGAACCATAGATATTGCGATCTGAATATGAAGCTTCCAAGAAAGCTTAATTATTTAGAAGCGGATATCCGGAACTTTTTAAAACAATCTATTCAGCGTGGTAAGGTAGATGTTTTTATAAATTACGAAGATTTATCGGCAAAAGATGTGAATGTCCGCCTGAATGAAGAGCTGGGCAGAGAGTATTATGCCGCACTGACAAGATTAGGCGAAACGCTTGGAATTTCAAGCGAAGTAACCGCATTACAGATTGGAAGATTTGCTGATGTACTTACGTTAGAAGATGTGCCTGTGAATCAGGATTCGATCAAAGAACAGATCATGGAAGCTTTAAAAGAAGCCACGAATCACTTTTCTGCCAGCAGAGAAAAAGAAGGCGAGAATCTCAGAAACGATATTCTTATAAAGCTTGATGAAATGAAAGAGAATGTTACCTTTATCGAAGAAAGGTATCCGGCGATTGTCAGTGAATACCGTAAAAAGCTTGAAGATAAAGTTGCAGAACTTCTAGAGGACTCTAATATAGATGAGAGTCGTATTGCAGCAGAAGTTGTTATCTATTCAGATAAGATCTGTGTAGATGAAGAGACTGTCCGCTTAAAGAGCCACATTGATGGAATGCGTGATGAACTCTTAAAGGGCGGTAATGTCGGACGTAAGCTCGACTTTATTGCACAGGAGATGAACCGAGAGGCAAACACTATTTTATCAAAGGCGAATGATATCGAAGTGTCAGATCATGCAATTGATTTAAAAACAGAGATTGAAAAAATTCGTGAACAGGTGCAGAATATAGAGTAGACGGAGAGAGAATGGCAGATTTTATTAATGTAGGTTTTGGAAATATGGTGAATGGAGATAAGATTATTTCCATGGTCAGTACAGATGCCGCGCCAGTCAAAAGAATGATACAGAATGCAAGAGACGAAGGAAAGGCAGTTGATGCCACCTGTGGACGGCGTACAAGGACAGTGCTTGTTATGGAAAGTGACCATCTTATTTTATCTGCCCTTACGACAGATACGTTATCTTCCAGATGCCATAATAAACGCAGTGATGAGGATGAGGAAAATGAAAGATAAGGGAACATTAGTTGTAATTTCCGGATTTTCCGGTGCAGGCAAAGGAACAGTATCAAAAGCTCTCGTTGAAAAGTTTGGATACAGTCTTTCGGTTTCGGCAACAACCCGTCAGCCGAGAGAAGGAGAACAGGACGGAAGAGAATACTACTTCAAATCAGAAGATGATTTCTTACGTCTGATCGATTATAATGGATTTATTGAATACGCACAGTATGTAGATCATTATTATGGAACTCCAAGAAAGTTTGTAGAAGACGAGCTTGAAGCAGGACATGTTGTGATCCTTGAGATTGAAGTACAGGGTGCGATGAAGATAAAGGAGCAGTATCCGGATGCAATTCTTTTATTTATTACAGCGCCATCAATCGAAGTACTTAAGAACCGTCTGATCGGACGAGGTACGGAGACAGCGGAAGTCGTAGAGAAGAGAATGCGAAGAGCAGCAGAAGAAGCAGAAAGTATTGAACAGTATGAGTTTATCGTCAGCAACGAAGAAGGTAAGCTTGAAGATTGTATGAATACGATTCATTCTATTATTGAAAGCGAGTCCTGTCGTATTACAAAGAGACAGGAATTTGTGGCAAGCCTTCGAGAAGGTTTGGAAGAATATAAAGAGAATACCGAAAAAGAAAAATAAGACAAAGAGAAAGGAGACTTATTTTATGTTACACCCATCTTATACAGAGTTAATGGAAAAGATTAATAAAGAAGGCGAACAGGGAGAAGAACCGGTTATCAACAGCCGTTATTCTATTGTTATTGCAACTTCTAAAAGAGCAAGAGAGATTATTGCAGGTGATGAACCTTTAGTAAGTGGAATGGAAGGAGAGAAACCTTTATCCATTGCTGTTAAGGAATTATATGATTCTAAACTTAAGATTCTTCCGGGAGAAGATGATGTTGTTGAAGATGAAGAGAATCTTTCTAACGAAGAGTTTGAAGAATTAGGAGAAGTTGATCCGGCATTTACAAATGTGGAGTAGTAAGAAAAAGGCAGACACCAGTATCCAGGGTCTGCCTTTTTATATCAGAAAAGATACGTTTTTAAAAGCAGATGGCAAGTGGAAAGCAGCCTATATTTTATCAGCATTCCTGGTAATTGCTATGTTATGCATGATTTTTTGTTTTTCAGCAGCAGATGCCACACATTCCTCGCATTTAAGTGAAGGAGTATGCATTCGGCTTGTTCGTGAAGTCAGTTCGGTTTTCCCGGAACAGTTTCCTAAAGAGAGAATGCTTGAAATCGCAGCGATCATAGAGTTTCCGATTCGGAAATGTGCACATTTTTCAGAATATGCAGTGTTGAGTATTACTGTAAATTTATATTTGTGGGTTTGCCTTCGCATGGAACGATTGCTAGAAGCAAAGAAATGGAAGATTTTTTTAAGAGCAGAAGTTTTTTGTGCCTTGTATGCCTGCAGTGATGAACTTCATCAGTATTTTGTGCCGGGAAGAAGTTGTCGTTTTTTTGATGTCTGTGTGGACAGTACAGGTGCATTTTTCGGAGCATTGTTATTCTGGGGAATGTATTTTTATTTGAGCAAACGAAAAAGACAGGAAATTTTTAGAGTGGATGGATGTTGACGCTTTTTTATAAAACAGCTACAATAAAAATACGTATGAAATAATGGATAATAGAATCGATGTATGTCGATTTAAAGATAAAAGAAAGAAGAAAAGCGGATTTTCCGGACTTGAAGGGAGCGTTTGAAATGAAGTGCAGTCAGTTATTAGAACATATAGAGTATACATGTTTACAGGGAAGCACAGATGTAAAGGTCAGTGCGGTAGTGAATGATTCAAGAAAGATAGAAGAAGGCTGTCTTTTCTTGTGTATTAAGGGAGCTTCTTTTGATGGACATACGTTTGCGGCAGAGGCGGCCAAAAAGGGAGCAGCAGTTTTAGTTGTAGAAGATGCAGTAGAAGTACCGGAAAGCGTAACAGTAATTAAAGTAGATAACACTCGTTATGCCATGGCATTGATTTCAGCAGCATGGTTTGGTTATCCGGCGAATGAACTTACAACAATCGCTGTTACCGGAACGAAGGGAAAGACGACAACAACCTATATGGTAAAGGCGTTATTAGAAGAAGCCGGACATAAAGTTGGTGTCATCGGAACGATTGAGGTTGTTATTGGAGAGAAACATATCCCTGTCAATAATACGACACCGGAATCTTATGATATTCACAGCTATTTCAGACAGATGGCAGAAGAAGACTGTGATGTAGTTGTTATGGAGGCATCTTCACAGGGCTTTAAGTTAGACAGAACTGCCGGAATTCTGTTTGATTACGGCTTATTTACAAACCTTTCTCCCGATCATATCGGACCGAATGAACATAAGGATTTTGCGGAATATCTTTCTTGCAAAGCAAAGCTGTTTCAACAGTGTAAATATGGATATGCGAATCTTGATGATGAGCATTTTGCAGAGATTACGAAGAAGGCCACTTGCCAGATCGAGACATTTGGCTTAAATGAAAAGGCAGATTTAGTGGCATATGATGTAGCACTTACGAGAGACAGAGATTTCTTAGGTGTGGATTTTGATTTAAAGGGAACATATGAAGGCAGAATTTCCTGCGGGGTACCGGGAACATTTAATGTGCATAATGCATTAGGAGCAATCTGCATTGCCGGCCATATGGGTGTAACAGTAGAACAGATGAATAAAGCACTTCGTCATTTCAGTGTGAAGGGAAGAGTACAGATTGTACCTACAGGATATGATTATACATTGATTATTGATTATGCACATAATGCAGTAGCGTTAGAGAGTATTTTGAATACATTAAGAGCATATGATCCTCCAAGACTGATTAGTTTATTTGGATGTGGCGGAAACCGTTCCAAGCTTCGTCGTTATGAGATGGGAGAAGTATCCGGCAAGCTTGCGGATTTTACGATTATCACATCGGATAATCCAAGATTTGAGGAGCCACAGGCAATTATCGATGATATTTTAACAGGAATGAAAAAGACAGACGGAGAATATATTTCTATTATTGACCGCCGGGAAGCGATTTCCTATGCGATGCATCACGCACAGCCGGGCGATATTGTAGTTCTTGCCGGAAAAGGTCATGAAACATATCAGGAGATTGAAGGCAAGAAGTATCACATGAGCGAAGAAGAAATTGTTCAGGATGTTCTTGACGGTAAATATTAAAGCAAGGGAAATATTATGGGAGACAGTAATATAAGATATGCTGACATAATTATAGACATTTCCCATGAGGCACTCGATAAGGTATTCCAGTACAGAGTGCCTCTTTCCTTATGGGAAGAAGTGCAGCCAGGTAGTCGGGTTTTCGTTCCGTTTGGAAGAGGAAACCGGGAAACGGAAGGATATGTCATTGCGATTCGCCAAGAGGCAGACTATGAGGAAAGTAAGATTAAGGAAATTCTCCGGGTAAATACAGAGGGGATTTCTGTAGAGTCTGAATTGATCCAGGTTGCGTCTTTTTTAAAAGAAAAGTATGGTTCGACAATGATACAGGCACTTAGGACAGTGTTGCCGGTAAAGACAAAAATGAAACCGAAAGAAGAAGTTTTTATCACACTTTCTATGGAAAAAGATACGGCACAGCAATTACTTTGCGAATGGGAACGTAAGCATTTTACAGCCAGAGCAAGATTTTTATCAACACTGCTCAAAAAAGAAAGAATGCGAAAAGAAGAAGCGGTGAAGGCGTGTAATTTTCCTTTGAAAGAGCTTAGAAAGCTTTCAGAACAGGGGATTATAAAGTTAGAGTCAAGGATTAAGTATAGAAATCCGTTTCCAGAACTTGTAACAAGAAAGCAAGGCTGGCCTTTAAATGATGAGCAAAGAGCAATCGTAGATAATTTTAAAGAAGAATACAGGAAGGGAGAGCGAAGAACCTATCTGCTGTACGGTATTACAGGAAGTGGCAAGACAGAGGTTTATCTTTCTTTAATCAAAGAAGTTCTTGCGGCAGGCAGACAGGTTATCGTGCTGATTCCGGAAATCTCTCTTACTTATCAGACAGTACGACGTTTTTATGAGCGCTTTGGAGAACGAATTGCTGTCATTAATTCCAGAATGTCAAAGGGAGAGAAGTCAGATGCCTGCGAGAGAATCCGGGCAGGCGAGGCGGATGTTATCATCGGGGCACGTTCGGCTCTGTTTGCTCCAACAGAACGGCTGGGGCTGATTGTGATAGATGAGGAACATGATGGCGCCTACAAAAGTGATACTTCCCCAAAGTATCATGCAAGGGAAACCGCTATTTATCGGGCTAAGCTTTGTGGAGCCAGTGTTGTTCTGGGTTCTGCTACGCCCTCTGTAGAGGCATATGCACATGCTTTGAACGGAGAATATCAGTTATGGACCTTAAAAAAGCGAGCTGGGAATGCAATCTTACCTAATACACAGATTGTTGACCTTAGAGAAGAGTTTAAAAAGGGCAACCGTTCGATTTTTAGCGAGGAACTTCATAAAAAGATAACGGAATGTCTGGAAAGAAAAGAACAGATCATGCTGTTTTTAAATCGACGCGGTTTTGCAGGTTTTGTTTCCTGCCGGGCCTGTGGCCAGGTGATCAAGTGCCCGCATTGTGATGTTACACTGACCTATCATCGAAATGGAAAGCTGCGTTGTCATTATTGTGGGCATGAAGAAGTGTTCACAAAACAGTGTCCGATTTGTAAAAGTCCACATGTGGCGGCATTTGGTCTTGGCACAGAAAAGGTAGAAGCGGCGCTTCATCAGGAGTTTCCAGCCGCCAGAGTACTCCGAATGGATATGGATACGACAAAAAGAAAGCATGCCCACGAAGAAATGCTTGCTGCTTTTGCAGCCGGGAGGGCAGATATTCTTCTGGGAACCCAGATGATCGTAAAAGGGCATGATTATGCCAATGTCACTTTAGTAGGAATCCTTGCAGCGGATCTGTCTCTTCACGAGCAGGATTTTCGAAGTGGTGAGAAAACATTCCAGCTTTTATGTCAGGCAGCCGGGAGAGCCGGAAGAGGAGAGAAGGCAGGTAATGTTATTATCCAGACATACTCTCCAGAACATTATGCAATCGTTGCTGCAGCCAGACATTCTTATGAGAATTTCTTTAAGGAAGAATATACATACCGGAAATTAATGGCTTATCCGCCATGTGCACATATGCTGGTCATTCTGATACAATCCGGTGATGAATCGCAGTCGATCATCGCAATGCTCCGTATTGAAAAGATAATAGAGCAAAGTCAGTCAGGAGAGATGGATCCGATACAGATTTTAAATCCTGGACAGGCGAGTCTTTCAAAACTTAAAGATGTATATAGACAGGTTCTTTACTTAAAACATAAAGAAGAAGAGAGATTATTGGATTTAAAGAGACGGTTAGAGCCAGTTTTAGAGAAGCATCCGATGTTTGCGGGAATATCCATACAGTTTGATTTTGACCCGCTCTCACATTACTAATTCACTTTACGACAGGCGCTTACGATGTTATAATCGAGAGTGCATTAAAAATACGAGGAGGAAAAGAAATGGCAATTCGTAAAATTCGCTTTATTGGCGATCCATGTTTAAATAAAGTATGTAAACCGGTACAGAAGATCACCCCTTCAATCGAGACACTGATCGAGGATATGTTCGATACAATGTATGAGGCAAGAGGGGTTGGTTTAGCAGCACCACAGATAGGAATTTTAAGAAGAATCTGTGTCATTGATGTTATGGATGGTGATCCAATTATTTTAATTAATCCAGAAATTATTGAAACATCCGGAGAACAGACCGATGAAGAAGGATGCTTAAGTATCCCAGGCAAGTGTGCTAGTGTGACACGAGCAGATTATGTTAAGGTTAAGTCCTTTGATATGGATCTGAATCCTGTAATTATTGAAGGAGAGGGACTTCGTGCAAGAGCTCTTTTACATGAGATGGATCATCTTGATGGTATCCTTTATGGAGAGAGAGCTAATGAGCCGTATCACGATGTGGAGGAAGAAGAATGCGAGTAGTATTTATGGGAACACCGGATTTTGCGGTTCCTACATTAGAAGCTCTTATAGAGAAGCATGAAGTTGTCGGTGTCGTGACACAGCCGGATAAGAGAAAAGGCCGCGGTAAAGCGATGGCATTTTCACCGGTGAAGGAGAAGGCATTAGAACATGAGATTCCGGTTTATCAGCCGGTAAAGGTAAGAGAAGAAGCATTTGTTCAGATCCTTCGTGAACTAGATCCAGAGGTGATCGTTGTTGCTGCCTTTGGACAGATTCTTCCGGAAAGCATTTTAAATATGCCGAAGTATGGATGTATTAATGTACATGCTTCCTTACTTCCAAAGTATCGTGGTGCAGCACCGATTCAGTGGTCCGTTATTGACGGAGAAAAGGAAACCGGTGTTACGATTATGTATATGGAAAAGGGCTTAGATACCGGAGATATGATAGAACACGTTGTTGTACCGATTGATGCGAAAGAAACCGGAGAATCTCTTCATGATAAGCTTGCAGTGGCAGGAGGTCCGCTGTTATTAGATGTTCTTGCAAAGTTAGAGAATGGAACAGCTGTACGGACTCCGCAGAATGATGCAGATAGCTGCTATGCAAAAATGCTTACAAAGGATTTAGGTAAGATTGACTGGAATAAAGATGCGGTATCTATTGAACGTCTGATCAGAGGACTGAATTCCTGGCCAAGTGCGTATACTGCATTTCATGATAAGACACTTAAGATCTGGGATGCTGATGTGGAAGAAGGAAGCAGTGATGCACAGCCGGGAACCGTTGTAAAAGTTACACCGGATGCCCTTTATGTGCAGACAGGAAAGAATCTTCTTAAACTGAATGAAGTACAGATCCAGGGCAAAAAGAGAATGCCAGTAAAGGCATTTTTACTTGGACATAAAGTAGAAATCGGGACTTTACTTGGACAAGATAATGAAAACAATCGTTGACAGGTCAGAGAAGAAGAAAGGAAAAGCAGATGGAGAAGCGGACAGATATGAGAGCGGAAGCTCTCGATACGCTGATTGATATTGAAAGAAATAAAAAGCTTTCTCATATTGCAATCGGAGAGACACTGATGCGCCACCAGTTTGAAAAAAAGTCTGACAGGGCTTTTTATACCAGACTTTGTGAGGGAGTAACAGAGAGAAAGATTTATCTGGATTATATCCTTGATACGTATTCAAAAACGCCAATGAGAAAGTGTAAGCCGCTCATACGCTCTCTTCTGCGAATGGGAGCATACCAGATCCTGTTTATGGATGTAAGAGACGCGGCTGCCTGTTCGGAGGCAGTATCTCTTGCAAAAAAAAGAGGATTTGGCAGACTCAGTGGTTTTGTAAATGGAGTTTTACGAACCATCGTAAGAGAAAAAGATAGTCTGCCTGTTCCTGACAAAAAAGAATTTGATAAGTATCTGAGCATCACATATTCTGTACCGGAATGGCTTAGTCGTCTCATGATCGATCAGTATGGTGCTCAAACCGCAGAGACGATGTTTGCTTCTTTTTTAGAGGCAAGACCACTGACGATCCGTACCAATCTTTCTGTAATTACACCAGAGACATTAGAAGAGGAACTGAAAAAAGAGGGGGTCAGTGTGGAAAGAGGAAGCTATCTTCCCTATGCCCTTACGATTTCTCATTTGAATTATCTTGGGAAGCTTGCAGCTTTCCGTCAGGGAAAGTTTGCAGTGCAGGATGAGAGTTCACAGCTTGCTGTAGAAGTTGCAGATATCAACGAAGGCGATTTTGTTCTTGATGTCTGTGCGGCACCAGGCGGGAAGACATTCCATGCGGCAGACCGGCTTCATGGAACCGGAAAGGTTCTTTCAAGAGATTTAACAGAATATAAGACAGATCTGATCGAGGAGAATAAAGACCGGATGTGTTATGAGAATGTAGAAGTACAGCAATGGGATGCACTTGTAGAAGATGAACGTCTTTTAGAAAGTGTGGATGTTCTTCTTGCAGATCTTCCCTGTAGCGGACTGGGCATTATGGGAAGGAAGAATGATATCAAATATCAGATGACACAACAGCAGCTTTCTGAGCTTGCACAGCTGCAAAGAAATATACTTTCCGTTATCTGGAAGTATGTAAAGCCAGGCGGAGAGATGATTTTCTCTACCTGTACACTGAACCGGGGAGAGAATGTAGAGAATATCCGCTGGATAGAAGAGAATACACCAATGCGTCTGGTATCGATAGAAGACTATCTGCCAGAGAACCTTAAAGGCAGAACAGGAAGTCAGGGATATTTACAGCTGATACCGGGTAAGGATAGCTGTGATGGCTTCTTCATTTCAAAATTTGAAAGACCGGAGGCGAGATAGATGGATTTAAAATCCATGACAATGGAAGAACTGACAGATTGTATAGTAGAACTTGGCGAGAAGAAGTTTCGGGCAAAGCAGATTTATGGATGGCTGCATCAGAAGCTGGTAAGAAGTCCGGAAGAGATGAGCAATGTTCCGGCAAAGTGTCTGGAGAAGCTTTTAAAAGAGCATCCTTTTTATGGAGTAGAAGAAGTAGAACATTATGTATCAAAGATAGATGGTACACAGAAGTTTTTATTTTCTCTGCATGATGGAAATATGGTAGAGAGTGTATTGATGAAGTATAAACATGGAAACTCCGTTTGTATTTCTTCACAGGCAGGCTGCCGTATGGGCTGCCGTTTCTGTGCATCTACGTTACTTGGATTGTCAAGAAACTTATATCCATCCGAAATGCTCGATCAGATCTATGCGATTCAGAAAGCTACAGGGGAGAGAGTATCGCATCTTGTAGTAATGGGAACAGGAGAACCATTTGATAATTTTGAATCATTATGCCGTATGATTGAACTGCTCTGTTCACCGGAAGGATTGAATATCAGTCATAGAAATATTACAGTATCCACCTGCGGAATCGTACCAAAGATTTATGAATTTGCAGATAGAAATCCGCAGGTTACCTTGGCGATTTCTTTACATTCGCCAAATGATACGATGCGAAAAGAACTGATGCCGATCGCAAATAAATATTCTATGGATGAACTGATGAAGGCTGCGAAGTATTATACGAAGACAACCGGCCGGAGAATTACATTTGAATACAGCCTTGTAAAAGGAGTTAACGATAAAAAGGAACATGCCGAAGAACTCATTTCAAGAGTGAAAGGCATGAACTGCCATGTTAATCTTATTCCGGTAAATCCAATCAAAGAAAGAGATTTTGAACAATCTACACAGAATAATGTAACGGCATTTAAACATATACTGGAACGACAGCATATTCAGGTGACGGTCCGCAGGGAGATGGGAAGAGATATTCAGGCTGCGTGCGGACAGTTAAGGAAAAGCTATAAAGAAAGGAGTGGGAATGAATGAAATCTTTCGGCATGACGGACATTGGAAGAAAGCGAAAAGTCAATCAGGATTATCTGTTTTTTTCTGATGAGCCGATTGGCTGTTTCCCCAATCTCTACATTGTAGCAGACGGAATGGGTGGACATAAGGCTGGCGATAAAGCATCCTCTTATGCGGTAAACCGTTTTGTGGAGCTGGCGAAGAAAGAGAAGAAAGAACTTCCCTTCCTCGTTATGGAACGACTTTTAAATGAAGTAAATGAAGCAGTATACGAACTGTCTTGTAAAGAAGAACAGTATGCAGGAATGGGTACAACATTTGTAGCAGCGACAGTAGTAGATAAAACAGCATATATTATGAATGTGGGAGATAGCCGGCTATATTATTTTGATGGCAAGATCCGTCAGGTAACAATGGACCATTCTCTCGTGGAAGAACTGGTTCGAGCTGGCGAGATTGACCGGTCAGAAAGCCGGAATCATCCACAGAAAAATATTATAACAAAGGCAGTAGGTGTGGCAGAAGATATTCAGCCGGATTTCTTCATTGTTGATATGGAAGAAGGAAGTTCGCTTTTATTATGTTCTGACGGACTGACAAATATGGTAGACGATGAAAAACTAGAAGAGATTTTATCAGAGGATTGTACAGAAGAAGAATATGCAGGTAAATGCATAGAAGAAGCTTTGTTTTATGGTGGCCTTGATAATATTGCGGTTGTCATCGCCCGGAATAGAAGTGGGAGGTGAAAACATTGCTGCAAAAAGGGACTATTTTAGCTGGAAGATATGAAATACTCGAACATATCGGTTCCGGAGGTATGGCAGATGTATACAAAGCCAGATGCCATAAATTAAACCGTTATGTAGCAATCAAAGTTCTGCGCCGGGAGTATTGTGATAATGAAAGCTTTGTGCGAAAGTTTACAGTGGAAGCGCAGTCTACAGCCGGATTGATTCATCCTAATATTGTAAATATTTATGATGCCGGGAATGAAGAAGGTATCCATTATATCGTGATGGAACTGGCGGAAGGAATGACATTAAAACGCTATATCAGACGATATGGGCGGTTAAGTGCCAGAGAGACCGTAGATTTCGCGATTCAGATTGCAAGTGGATTGCAGGCTGCACATGAGCATCATATTATACACAGAGACATTAAGCCACAAAATATTCTGGTGTCAGACAGTGGAACGATTAAAGTTACAGACTTTGGAATTGCCAGAGCAGCAACAGGAGATGATACGATTTCATCAAGTGCGATGGGATCGGTACGTTATCTTTCACCGGAACAGGCAAGAGGCGGCTATGCCGATGAAAGAAGTGATATTTATTCTCTTGGTATCACTATTTATGAGATGGCTACGGGAAAGGTTCCTTTTGATGGGGAAAATACAGTTGCGATCGCATTGATGCATTTGCGGGATGAAATTACTCCGCCGCGTTGTTATTTCCCGGATATTCCATCCAGTCTGGAAAAAATTATTTTAAAATGTACTATGAAACAGCCGGAACAGCGATATCAGAGTGCAGCAGAACTTATTCTTGATCTGCAGAAGGTATTTTTGTCTCCGGACGGTAATTATGTATATGTGGATCCATTAGTAGATGATTCACCGACAATTCAGAGAAATACAGAAGATATAGAGAAAATTCGTAAATCCCTGACAGGAACAGAAAGAAAAAGAAACGTAGAAGAAAAGAAATCTCAAGTGGAAGAAGAGGGAGAAGAGGAAGAAGATTATAAAGATGATGCATCCATGAATCCAAAGCTTGAAAAGCTGATTCTTGTAATTACGATAGCCTTCGGTGTTTTAGTTGCCTGTATCGTCTTTTATCTTGTTGGGAATTCTCTTCATTTATTCCGGACATCTTCTAATAAAGGAACGACACAGGCAGCGGTTGAGACAACAACAGAAGCACCAAAGGAGGCAACGACTGAATCAAAGCCAGAGGATACAAAATATACAAAGATGCCAAATCTGATCGGACTTACGAAAAATGCGGCCGAAGATGAGATGAAAGCGCTGGGATTAAAAGCAGACTTTGCGTATGAAGACGGAAGCAGCAGTGCAGACAGTGATCTTATCGTAAAAAAACAACAGTATAATAAAGATGATGCGGTTGCAATTGGTTCTACAGTAAAGATTACACTTGGTAAGAAAGATTCAGCAGATGCGACAACAACTGCAGAAAAAGTGGAAGTACCGGCTATGGTGAATTATACAGAGAAAAAGGCCGAAAAAGAATTAACGAAGGCTGGACTCAAAGTAAAGAAAGCATATGCGACAAGCGATACCGTAAAGGAAGGTTATGTGATCAAACAGAGTCCAAAAGGCGGAACCATCGTTAATAAAGGATTTGCTGTAACGATTACGATCAGTAAAGGTGTAGGAAAGACAACCGTACCGTCGCTGATCGGTGTCTCACAAAGTGTTGCAGAAAGAGAGCTGAATCAGGTTGGATTAAAGCTTGGTACAGTAAGCTATGACTATAGTGGAGAAGTTGGCGTAGGCGATGTTATTTCTCAGGGAATTGAGTCAGGAACATCGGTAGATAAAGGAACAAAAGTATCGGTTGTCCTAAGCCTTGGAGAACAGGAAAGTTATCGTTACGAAGGAAGCGTAAATATTGAAGAACAGCCATTTGATGAGGGGGCTTCCGGAAGTATAAAGCTTGTGTTAAAGCAGGATTCCTGGGAAAGTACCATTTATTCAAAGAGTAGTGTAAGCAATGATGATTTTCCGCTAAACATTACATTTGAGGGAGACAGAGAAGGTGGCGGAACTGTAATTATGTATGTAAATGGCAAACAATATAACACATATAGTGTAAATTTAAGTGCGATTTCAGATTAGAAGCTTGCATATTTTATGGAGGAAAGAATGACAGGAAAGATTATGAAAGGAATCGGAGGATTCTATTATGTATATGTAGAACAGCAAGGGCTTTATGAATGTCGTGCAAGAGGCATTTTCCGCAATAAAAAGATGAAACCGAATGTTGGTGACGTTGTAGATATTGATGTTTTATCTGAAGAAGAAAAAACAGGGAACCTTGTAAAGATTCATAAAAGAAAGAATCAGTTGATTCGTCCGATGGCATCGAATGTGGATCAGGCGCTTGTCATTTTCTCTATTCATGAACCAGAACCGAACTTTCATTTGCTGAATCGCTTTTTAATCACAATGGAGCAACAGGAGATACCGGTAATTATCTGTTTTAATAAGACAGACCTCTCTACAGAACAGCAGCAGGAACAGTTAAGAAAAGATTATGAAAACAGCGGCTGTATCGTCGTGTTTCAGGCAGCAGCAAAAGGCGAGGGGATTACCCAGGTAGAAGAGCTTCTGCGAGGAAAGACAACCATTATGGCAGGACCCTCCGGAGTCGGAAAGTCATCTACTTTAAATTGCATCAGCAAGGACAGGCAGATGGAGACAGGGGAAGTCAGTGAGAAGATCAAAAGAGGAAAGCATACGACAAGACATTCAGAATTAATTTATATTGGAGAAGATACCTACCTGATGGACACACCGGGCTTTAGTTCTCTTTTCCTTGAAAATATTGAAAAAGAAGATTTGAAGTATTATTTTCCTGAATTTACACCTTATGAAAATACATGCAAGTTTAACGGATGCTGTCATATTCATGAACCTGGATGTGAAGTAAAAAAAGCATTAGAAGAAGGAAAAATCAGCAAAATGCGTTATGATGATTACTGTATGTTTTATGAGGAACTGGCACAGCAGAAGAAATGGTAATGAATTAGTAATGAATTAATGAATGATTCCTATCTATCAATATGAATTTCAAAGAAGAGGAAAACAGTGACTCTGTAAGAACAGAAAGTCAGAAAGATAGAAAGTCAGAAAGGAATATCGAGGAATGCAGAAAAAGAAGAGTATTTTAATTGTAAGTGGCGGAAGCATAGATGTGGATTTTGCCAAAGAATATTTAAGAGAAAGACAGTATGACCATATTGTTGCAGCAGACTCTGGTCTTGCACACTGCAAAGAGATTGGAATAGAACCAACAGATATCCTTGGAGACTTTGACAGCCTTAGAAATTTAGAATTGTTAGAATACTACAGACAAAAAGGAATACCATTACGTGAATTTCCAACACGAAAAGATTATACCGATACACATCTTGCAGTGAAGTATGCAATAGACCTAAAAGCAGAAGAAGTAACCATTTTAGGAGCAACGGGAACGAGATATGATCATACACTTGCCAATATCAGTCTGCTGGCATTATTACGTGATGAAGGAATCGACGCACAGATTGTTGATGCCCATAACGAAATAGAAATCCTTCGTGGTCCGGCCGAGAAAAAATATAAGAAAAAATATCATCGGAAAGGCAGCGAAACAGAGCAAAAGAAAGAATACTTCTCTATTATTGCATTTTCACCAGAGGTAACAGGCATTGATGAAGAGGGATTTTCTTATCCTTTACATCAGGCAGCCCTTTATAACAAAGAAAGCATCGGTGTCAGCAACGAAATTGTGGAGAAGGAAGCTACTTTACGATTACAAAGTGGATATCTTATCGTTATGAGAACAACAGATTAGAAAAGACAGTGTAAAAAGGCGTTGTTTTTAGAAAAAATTGTGCTATAATAACCCCTGTGAAAGTTTTGAAAGTACATGATATTTACAGGAGGAAAAAAATAATGAAAAAACAACTAAAAGCAATTTCTGCCTGTCTGCTGTCTGCATTACTTGCAACAACAGCTTTCCCTTTTTCCAAAGTAGAGGCAAAGTCAAAATGGGTTGAGATCAATGGAGTCAATTACGAAATAAACCGAATGACAGGTGAATGTGAAGCCAGTCTGAATGTAACACAGGGAAAGAGCGAGGTAACAATTCCAAATAAAGTTTCCTATCAGGGAGATACTTATAAAGTAACTTTCTTTAGCTGGGATGACTGGGAGCAGGACTGGAAAGAAGAGACAAGTCGTACATATAAACCAGCAGCCGGTTCTTATCAGGCCGTACTTGAAAAGATCACTATTGCAAAAGGCGTTCGTGTTTCTGAACCAGCATGCCACTATCAGAAGCTTAAAACAATTATTTTTGAAGACCCGGCAGGAGTTTCCGGAACAGAATTTTATGATTGTCCACAGCTTCAGAGCCTCTACATTCCTAAAAAAGTAAAATACTGGCCAACGGTGAGAAAGTGCCCAAAAGTAAAGATTACAGCATCTTCTGCTAATCCGTATTTAAAAGTAATCAATAATGACATTTACTCAAAGAATGGAAAAGTTCTTTATAGTGTAGCAAGCACAAAAACAAAGTATAAAGTAAAGAAGTCTGTAAAAGAAATAGAAGATGGTGCTTTTTACAAAAATGACAGCATTAAGAGTATTTATCTTCCGGATTCTATAAAAGAAATCGGAGAAGAAGCGTTTGGAGACATGGAGAACCTCCAGTCAATCCGCTTTAGCAGATCAATCAGTGAATTAGACTATGCAATGTTTAATAAGTGTAAAAAGTTAAAAACAGTCAAGCTTCCAAAAAGAATTCAGACGATTCGCGGAAACTTTGGAGGAAAGAAAAACTGCTATCTTAAAAAAATATATATCAATGCGGTAAATTTAAAGAAGAGTAATTTAAAAAGTCTTCCGAAAAAATGCAAAGTATATGTAAAGAGTAAAAATGTAAAAAATCAGGTCAAAAAAGCTGGATTTAAAGGAAAAGTGATAATCCGGTAAAGAAAAGAGAAAAGGAAATCTTACTTAGGTATTTGTCCAAGTAAGATTTCCTTTTTTTATTTTTAATGCTGTTTTGACCCTGTTATCATTTTATACATTAAATTTAAATAATACAACGTCTCCGTCTTGCATGACATATTCTTTTCCCTCAGAACGTACAAGACCCTTTTCTCTTGCAGCAGTCATGCTTCCATTTTCAATTAAATCCTGATAACTGATAACATCAGCTTTGATAAATCCACGTTCAAAATCAGAATGGATTTTTCCGGCTGCCTGTGGAGCTTTTGTGCCACGAGTGATTGTCCATGCCTTTGATTCGATCGGACCGGCAGTAAGATAAGAGATAAGACCAAGCAGAGAATAGCTTGCTTTGATGAGCTTTTCAAGTCCAGACTCTTTTAAGCCGAGATCTTCAAGGAACATTGCTTTTTCATCATCGTCAAGTTCTGCGATCTCCTGCTCGATCTGAGCGCATACAACAAATACTTCTGCTTCACAGCCCTTCGCATATTCTCTGACTTTTTGTACAAAAGGATTTTCTGCACCATCATCTGCCAGGTCATCTTCAGAAACGTTAGCCGCAAAGATAACAGGTTTATCTGTAAGAAGATTACATTCGCTTAATAATGCCTGCTCGTCCTCATCTTCAGTAACAAATGTTTTAGCAAGCTGTCCATCTTCAAGATGTGCTTTTACTTTCTTTAAAAATTCTACTTCTGCAGCAATCTTCTTATCATTATGAGCTGCTCGTGCGGACTTGGAAATACGGCGGTCTAATACTTCGATATCAGAGAAAATCAACTCAAAGTTAATTGTTTCGATATCACGAAGAGGATCGACACTTCCATCAACATGAATAACATTACTGTCTTCAAAACAACGTACCACATGAACGATCGCATCTACTTCACGAATATTTGCAAGGAACTGGTTTCCAAGACCCTCTCCTTTAGAAGCACCTTTTACAAGTCCGGCGATATCAACAAATTCAATTGTAGCCGGAACAATCTTTGCAGAATCATACATATCAGACAGTACTTTAAGACGCTGATCCGGAACGGCAACAATACCAATATTCGGATCTATAGTACAGAATGGATAATTGGCAGACTCTGCTCCAGCCTTTGTCAGAGAGTTAAATAATGTACTCTTTCCAACGTTAGGAAGGCCAACAATACCTAATTTCATAAAAATTCCTCCTATGTTGTTTTATGTACTCCTGTAGCTTTTCCTATTCTCAAATCCCATTAATGTGAGTATTACGTACACATCAAAAATTCTGCCAGTACATTTTAGAAAATCTGGAAATCAAGAATGGAAGTCTTTAGGAGTACATCTTAAATTCATAATTTCAATCTATTATTCTAACATAGAAAGCAAGAAAAAGACAGAAGTTTTACTATAGAATTCGGTGAAATTCTTTTTTCCTTTCTCTCCGGTGAATTAAATTGAAAAATTTCTTTGGGAGGGATATAATAAATAAAATAATATGTACTCCAAGAAAGACTCCGAGAGTACATTAATAAGAACAGGAGGTTAGTGAACGGAAGTTATGCAGTACACAGATATTCGATTTCCGCATCTTGGAATTGTTCTTTCCCATGTGGGAAGATATATCTCCATAGGGGATTTTCAGATTATGTTTTACGGAATTATCATTGCATGCGGATTTCTTGTCGGTTTGTGGGTGGCGCAACAGGAGGCAAAAAGAACAGGGCAGAATTCGGAAATTTACATGGATTACCTGCTTGTTATGATGATTCCGGCGATTATTGGTGCAAGAATTTATTATGTTGTATTTTCATGGGATTCTTATAAAGACAATATTCCGGAGATATTTAATTTAAGACATGGAGGACTTGGAATTGTAGGAGGCGTGGCTATGGCGGTTCTTGTCCTTTTTCTCTTTGCAAAAGCAAAAAAGCAGAGTGCGCTTTTAATGCTTGATACGCTGACAATGGGACTGCTTATCGGTCAAATTATGGGACGATGGGGAAACTTTTTCAACAGAGAAGCTTTTGGAGGTTATACCAACGGACCACTTGCTATGCAGATTCCGCTAAAGTATTTTGAACAGTATGGCAGGGTGTCAGAACTTGAGAGTTCAGGAATCCTTAAGCATCTTGTTACACTTACTGTTCATGGGGAGAAGCTGTCTTATATTCAGGTACATCCTACTTTTCTTTATGAAGGAATGTGGAATCTTCTTCTGTTGCTTTTTATCTTTATTTATCGGAAACATAAGAAGTTTGATGGAGAACTTTTATGTATTTATCTGATGGGATATGGATTAGGACGTTTCTTTATTGAGGGACTTCGAGTAGATCAGCTGCTTATCGGTCATACGGGAATAGCAGTTACACAGGTTGTATGTATTTGTATTTTTGTTGGAGGACTGATTGGGATGGTTCTTGGGCATAGAAAGAGTAAGGCTTGCTAAAGTCGCCTGTTTATGCTATAATTCCTTAGGTTTTTACAAAAAATAAGCAAAAAGCCAATGGGCTGGAGGATGTTATGAAGCGATTTTGGAAGGATTTAAAGAGTCACTATCGCTACGCCATTTATTCTGCAAAGTCAGAATTAAAATCAGAGGTTGCCAATTCCTACCTGAACTGGATTTGGTGGGTGTTAGAACCATTCTGCTTTATGCTGATTTATGCGTTTATTTTTGGCGTTGTGTTTAATGCAAGCGAACAGTATTTCCCGGTATTTATCTTCCTTGGTATTACCGCCTGGGATTTTTTCAACCGATGTCTGACACAGAGTGTAAAGCTTTTAAAGAATAATAAGTCTATTGTAACGAAGGTATATATACCAAAGTTTATTTTACTCATATCCAAGATGTTTTTTAATGGATATAAGATGCTTTTTTCTTTTGCGATTATCGTGATCATGGTTATTTATTTCAGGATACCGATTACGTTGAATGTATTATATGTTATTCCGATATTTATCGTGTTGTTTGTAGTGACATTTGCCTGCATGACACATCTGATGCATTACGGAGTATTTATTCAGGACTTAGCGAATGTAACGAATATTGTTCTTCGTATGGTATTTTATTTGACGGGTATTTTTTATAACATTGAGAAAAGATTACCTGCGAAATATACAGGAATCCTGATGAAAGGAAATCCGATGGCACTTGTGTTAAGTGGTATTAGAAAGTGCATTTTATATGGTCAGGCACCGGATGTGAAGTGGCTTTTTATATGGTTTATTATCGGTATAATTGTTGCTGCGTTGGGAATTCGTAAGATTTATAAGAACGAAAACAGCTATGTAAAGGTGATTTAATGGAAGAGAATAGAAACAGTGCAATTAGCGTAAGAAATGTATGCATTGATTATAAGAGTTTAAAGACAGGTTCAATTAAAGAAAATCTGTTCAAAATAAAAAAAGTTGAGCAGGAAATATTCCATGCAGTAAGAAATGTTTCTTTTGAAGTTCCGGAAGGACAGATTCTTGGAATTACCGGAAAGAACGGTAGCGGAAAGTCAACGATGCTCCGGGCGATTGCCGGAATCTTTTCGGCAGACAGTGGAGAGATTGATCTTCATGGACATACCATTTCCCTTCTGTCAATCGGTGTTGGTTTTAAAAATGAACTGTCAGGAAGAGAGAATATTATTTTATCTGGTATGCTCCTTGGATTCTCAAGAGACTTCATTATGGAGAAGATGCCGGAAATCATAGAATTTGCTGGAATTGGCAACTTTATTGATATGCCGGTAAAAACATATTCAAGTGGTATGTATTCTAAGCTTGCTTTCTCAATTACAGCGATTCTTGAAACAGAGATTATGCTTATTGATGAGGTGCTTAGTGTAGGTGACCAGAAGTTTAAGAAGAAGAGTTATAATAAGATGAAGGAGCTGATCTCTAAAAGAGACCGTACGGTAGTTATTGTTTCACACAGTATGTCTACGTTAGAAGATTTATGTGACCAGATTATCTGGATGCATGATGGAGAAATCGTAATGTATGATAAACCGGAGATTGTACTTCCTGTTTATACAGATTTCATGAGATAAGTTAAATGTTATAAGAATAAATAAATGTACTCTCGGAGTCTTTTTCACAAAATCAAGTACAAAAAGATTCCGAGAGTACATATAACAGAAAAAGGGGAACGGTTGTTTTTTGATAGACAATCGTTCTTTTTCTTTAGAATTTTGCAGGTAAAACATTGAAAATAACACTATATTTATATTGCATTACAGACATTGATGATATAAAATAAAATTTAAATGGGATACGGAGGTAAAAATGGAATTTGTTCATAAATCAATCATGCTAGAGGAAGTCATTGAGTCTCTGGCAATTAAGCCAAATGGAATTTATGTAGATGGAACTTTAGGTGGTGCAGGACATTCTTCTGAAATTGCAAAAAGGCTGGGGCCGGAAGGCAGACTGATTGGGATTGACCAGGATGGAGAGGCGATTGCGGCGGCAACAAAGCGGCTGGAACCGTATAAGGATCGAGTAACGATTGTCAGAAGCAATTATGCACAGATGTGTCAGGTGCTTAAAGAACTGGGTATTTCCAAAGTAGATGGGATTCTTCTTGATCTTGGAGTTTCTTCTTATCAGCTTGATAATGCAGAGCGTGGTTTTACATATCGTGAAGATGTTCCACTGGATATGCGTATGGATCAGCGTCAGACGAAGACGGCAAGGGACATTGTGAATGAGTACAGTGAGATGGAACTGTATCATATGATTCGTAATTACGGAGAAGATAAGTTTGCCAAGAATATTGCCAAGCATATTGTTGCAGCAAGACAGGAGGCACCGGTGGAGACCACAGGACAGCTTATCGAGATTATAAAGGCGGCTATACCGAAAAAGGTACGTGCTACAGGTGGACATCCGGCAAAGAAGACTTTTCAGGCAATTCGTATTGAACTGAATCATGAGCTGGATGTGTTGAAGAATAATTTAGAAGATATGATCGACATTTTAGACGATGAAGGAAGAATTGCGATCATTACGTTCCATTCTTTAGAAGACCGCATTGTAAAGAATATTTTTAGAACCTGTGAACGTCCTTGTATCTGTCCTCCGGAATTTCCGGTATGTGTATGCGGAAGAGAATCAAAAGGTAAGGTAATCACAAGAAAGCCGATTGTGCCTGGAAGGGAAGAATTGGAGGAGAACAGCCGCTCGAAAAGCGCAAAGCTTCGTGTTTTTGAGCGGAGAATTACAAAGGAATAGAATATGCATCATAATCACAGGAGAAGAAATCTCCTTTTTTATGAGTGAAGAATGAAGGTTGGAGGTTAGAATATGGCGTTTCGTGATACATCAGAACGTTACGAGTATATTTACGGAAGTAACGTTAAAAAGTTAGATAGAGAAACTGCAGGCAGTACAAAGTCCGGCAGTCCAAAGCGTGCAGGGAATACTGCTCGTAAATCAGAATATGCAGTGGAACGAAGTAAGGCAGCAAGTGCTTATTCAGAAACGGCAATTCAGAAGAATACGGCCCGATTTCTGGCATTTGACTGGAAGTATACGCTGATTGCTGTAATCGCAGTAGTTTTATGTGCTTCCGCGGCAATGTTTTATCTGCATGGAACCGTACAGTTGAATGTAATGGAAAAGCAGATTTCAGATTTAAAGACAGAGAAGGCAACATTACTCAGCAAGCAGAATGCAATAAAAGCAGAGATTGATAAGTCCATTAATTTAGATGAAATTAAAGAATATGTAGAAAAGAATTTACATATGATCTACCCGGAAGATTCAAACATACTCCTCTATAAAGGAGAGTCTGATGATTATTTCAGACAATATGAGAGTGTAAATTCAGGAAAGTAAAAAGCAGGTGGTAAAGTGGCGAAGAAAGTAAAGAAGATGAAACGCCTGACTGACCAGATGAGAGGTAAGCTGATATTGGTATTTATAGGTATCATCTGCCTCTTTTTCATTTTGGCAGTAAGGCTTACATATTGGACAGTAAACAAAGGCAGTGAATTTGAGACAAAGGTACTCGGACAACAAAAACATGACAGCTCGGTCATTCCTTTTGAGCGTGGAAAGATTTATGACAGGAATGGAAATATTCTGGCAACAAATGAAAAGATTTACACGCTGGTATTAGAACCAAAGAATATTCTGCTTCGGAAGAAGAAATATGAAGCTGCAACAATTAACGCTTTACATGAATACTTTGGATTTAGTAAAAAGAACTTAAAAAAAGTAATCGAAGGGAATAAAGATTCCTATTATGTAGTTTATAAAAAGAATATGACCTATGATGAAGTTGCAAAGTTTCAGAAGTTCCTTGATATGGCAGATGATTCAACGAAAGGGGTGTCGGATGCTAAAAAGGCAAAGATTGAAAGTGCTAAACAAGTAAAGGGAATTTCTTTTGAAGAAGATTATAAAAGAATTTATCCATATAATTCTCTTGCTTGTCGTATTTTAGGCTTTACATCTTCAGGCAATGTAGGAAACTGGGGAATTGAACAGTCTTATAATGAACAGCTTAATGGAGTGAATGGACGTGCATACTATTATTTTAATGAGGAGTTAGATCAGGAACAGACTGTAAAAGAAGCGAAGAACGGTAACTCCGTAGTGAGTACGATTGATATGCAGATCCAGAAAATCATAGAAGAAAAGTTAAATGATTTTGACAGTAAGATTGGAAGTAAGATAACAAATGTTTTAGTTATGGATCCACAAAATGGTGAGATTTTAGGAATGGCAAGTTCAAATCCATATGATTTAAATGAACCAATGGATGAAAAGAAGCTGCTATCTTTATATTCTCAGAGTGAGATTGATGAAATGAAAGCATACACCAAAGAGAAAGAAGCAGAAGAAGCAGAAGAAGAGGAGTCAGGAGAAGAATCCTCTGAAGCAGAAACGGAACAGGAAGATAAAGATACAGAAAAGAAAAAGACGATTTATGATGCGTTCTATGAACTCTGGAGAAATGCGATCATCAGTGATACAAACGAGCCGGGATCTACTTATAAGCCATTTACTGTAGCGACAGGATTGGAAAGTGGAGTACTTACCGGAAATGAAAGTTATTTTTGTACGGGTTCTCTTATGGTCGGAAAGCGTAACATTGGATGTTCGCATATACATGGAAATATCACTTTAAAAGATGCAGTTGCCAAGTCCTGTAATGTTGCTATGATGAATATCGCATTTAATGAAGGTGCAGAAACATTTTATAATTATCAGAATCTTTTTGGCTTTGGACGAAGTACAGGAATTGATCTTCCAGGTGAGGCAGAAACAAAGAATCTTGTATATAATGCCTCGAATTATTCCAATAGTGTCACGCTTGCAACGAATGCTTTTGGTCAGAACTTCAACTGTACGATGATGCAGATGGCAGCAGGTTTTTGTTCTCTCATTAATGGGGGGAATTATTACCGGCCACATATCGTAAAACAGATTCAGAGTGATGGCGGAGATGTCGTAAAAGATGTTGGAAAAGAAGTATTAAGAAAGACCGTTTCCGAAGAAACATCAGCATCGATCCGTTCCTATATGCAGGAAACGGTAGAGAACGGAACCGGTACGAAAGCGAAGATTGAAGGATATACAATCGGAGGAAAGACTGGTACCGCTGAAAAGATACCAAGAAATAAAAAAGATTACTATGTTTCTTTTATTGGATTTACTCCGGTAGAAAAGCCAGAGTTACTGGTTTATGTAACGATTGATGAACCGAATGTATCATTCCAGGCGAATGCAGGTTTAGCAGTAGAACTTGAGAAGTCCTGTATGGAAGAAATAGTAAATGTTCTTGGAATTAAACCGGCAACAAGTACTAAGGAATAAGTTTTTGCGTATACTGATTAATAAACTATTTCTGAGGTGAGCGATATAGAGATTCATTTATTTCAGAAAAGAAAATACAATCTTGTTTTCTTATGCTTTTTCCTGGCATTTTTACTTCTGACTGGACGATTGATCTACCTAACTGTTTTTCGCTCAGAAGAATTAAGTAAAAGAGCATTAAGCATTGAGCAAAGAGAACGAACGATAAAGGCAGCAAGAGGGAAAGTTTATGACAGGAATGGAGTGGTGCTAGCAGATAATCAAGCGGTATGTTCTGTTTCTGTCATTTACTATCAGATAAAAGAACCGGAAAAAGTAATTCGGCTTTTATCACAAAAGCTTGCGATTCCCGAAAAAGAAGTAAGAAAAAAGGTAGAGAAGATATCATCAAGAGAAAAAATAAAAAGTAATGTACCAAAAGCGATAGCAGATGAGATTCGGGAAGCGGGACTTTCCGGGGTCAAAGTAGATGAAGATTATAAGCGCTACTATCCATTTGGCACACTGGCATCTAAAGTATTGGGATTTGCAGGAGCAGATAACCAGGGTATTTTAGGGCTGGAGTCCCGATATGATTCTACATTAAAAGGAACAGATGGCAAGATACTTACTATGACAGATTATCAGGGAATTGAAGTGGAGAACCTTGCAGAGGATCGAATCGAGCCGGTAAGTGGTGATGATCTGTATCTTTCACTTGATTATAATATACAATGTTATGTACAGCAGGCAGCGCAGAAAGTTTTAAAAGCAAAAAAGGCGAAAAGAGTCTCAGCTATTTTAATGAATCCACAAAATGGAGAAATCTATGCGCTTGTCAGCCTTCCGGAGTATGATTTAAATGAACCGTTTACTTTAATTGAAGAATATAAAGATCAAGGGAAGACTCAGAATGATAAGTTAAATAATATGTGGAGAAATCCTGTGATCAGTGATTCCTATGAGCCTGGATCAACATTCAAAATCGTAACAGCGACGGCAGCATTAGAGGAGAAGAAAGTAACTTTACAGGATTCTTTTTTCTGCTCAGGATTTAAGCTTGTGGAGGATAGAAAAATACGCTGCCATAAAACGCAGGGGCATGGGGCGGAGACATTTCAGCAGGGATTTATGAATTCCTGTAATCCGGTTTTTATGGAAATCGGAGCAAGAGTCGGGGCAAAAGACATGCTGAAGTATTATCAGAAGCTGGGGCTTTACGAAAGAACAGGAGTGGATCTTCCGGGAGAGGCAAACTCCATTATGCATAAACTTAGTAAAATAGGTGCGGTAGAACTTGCCACAATGTCATTTGGGCAGTCGATACAGATTACACCTTTGCAGCTGCTTCGGGCAGTAAGCGCAGGAATTAATGGAGGAAAGCTTGTAACCCCGCATCTGGCAATGGAAAAGAAAGACAGCATTACGAAAGAAATAACACAGTATGAATATCCTATAAAGCCGGGTGCGGTTTCAGAAGAAACTTCACAGACATTAAGAGAACTTTTAGAAGCAGTAGTGGCGGAGGGAACAGGGAAGAATGGGCAGGTTGCAGGATATCGTGTGGGAGGAAAGACTGCAACAAGTGAAAAACTTCCGAGAAGAAGCGGAAAGTATATTTCCTCTTTTCTGGGATTTGCTCCAGCAGATTGTCCAAAGATTCTGGGACTTGTATTGATCGATGAACCGCAGGGAGTCTATTATGGTGGTGTAATTGCGGCTCCGGTCATGGCAGAAATTTTTCAAAATGTCCTGCCCTATCTTGATAATCTGTGAAAAGAGGATTATACTGTGTAAGAATGTCTTAAACTACAATAGATAAAATGGAGGTTAAATTATGGATCATTCAATTGCAATACCAGCATTAGTTGCATTTTTTATTACATTAATATTAGGACCGGGACTCATCAGCTTTTTACATAAGCTGAAGTTTGGTCAGTTTATCAGAGAAGAGGGACCGGAATCTCATCTGAAGAAGTCCGGAACACCTACAATGGGTGGAATTTTATTTCTTGTTGGAATTTTAGTAGGATGTGCTTTTTATATCCCGGATTATAAAAGAATCATTCCTGTTTTATTCGTTACTCTTGGATTCGGACTGATCGGATTCCTTGATGATTATATCAAAGTAGTAATGAAGAGAAATCTCGGGCTGACACCGGCACAGAAAATGCTTGGACAGATTGTCATTACTGCTGTTTTTGCATTTTATATGGTGAACCATTCAGGATTAGGAACAGACGT
Organism: Anaerobutyricum hallii; assembly: GCF_900209925.1. Classification (NCBI taxonomy): domain Bacteria; kingdom Bacillati; phylum Bacillota; class Clostridia; order Lachnospirales; family Lachnospiraceae; genus Anaerobutyricum; species Anaerobutyricum hallii. The sequence goes on from NZ_LT907978.1 coordinate 715,014, forward strand.
GATTATTCCGTTTTCCGGAGGAAAAGAATGGCATCTCGGAATTTTATATATTCCAGTATTATTCGTTGTTGTGCTTGGAACAGTGAACGGAGCGAACTTTACAGATGGACTTGATGGTCTTGCCGCAAGCGTGACAACTTTAATCGCTGTATTTTTAACAGTAATCGCTGTAGGAACAAATGCAGGAATCCATCCGGTAATCTGTGCGGTTATCGGTGCCTTGCTGGGATTCTTATGCTTCAATACACATCCGGCTAAAGTATTTATGGGAGATACCGGTTCTCTGGCGCTTGGTGGCTTTGTTGTATCTACAGCATATATGTTAAAGATTCCGCTGTTTATTCCAATCGTTGCATTTATTTATTTTATTGAGGTACTGTCTGTTATCATTCAGGTAACCTATTATAAAAAGACCAAAAAGCGTATTTTCAAGATGGCGCCGATTCACCATCATTTTGAGTTATCAGGATGGCCGGAGACAAAGGTTGTTTCTATTTTCTCAATTGTAACAGCAGTATTATGTCTGATCGGTATGCTCGCGTACTAATTTAGAAGGATAGCATCTGAAAAATACGAGATATGACAATAGAAAAGTGAAAAGACACAGAGAAACTTGGAGGTTTAACATGGATTTAAAAAGTAAGAAAATACTCATTGCCGGAGCTGGAATCAGTGGAATTGGCGCGGCAGCTCTTTTAGGAAAAGCAGGAATTCCAGCGGCAATCTATGATGGGAATGAAGCACTAGATCAGGCAGCAGTTGCAGCAAAATTGCCGGAAGGAATGGAAGTATCTTTTGAATTAGGCGAATTTAAAGAAGAATTAGCAGACAAATATGATATGCTGATCTTAAGTCCGGGAATTTCCATTCATCAGCCTGTAGCACAGGCATTTTATGTAAAAAATAAACCTGTATGGGGAGAGATTGAGTTAGCATCACATTTTGCAAAAGGAAAGATTGCAGCGATTACGGGAACAAATGGTAAGACGACAACAACGGCTTTAGTAGGAAGTATTTTACGTGAGTACTATCAATCTGTTTTTGTTGTAGGAAATATCGGAATTCCATTTACCTCTGTAGCATTAGATACAACAGAAGATTCTGCGATCGCAGCAGAGATAAGCAGCTTCCAGTTAGAGACTACAATTGATTTTCAGCCGGAAGTCAGTGCGGTATTAAATGTGACGCCAGATCATCTTGATCGCCATGGAACAATGGAAGTGTATGCAGATACGAAGTTTTCTATTTCTAAGAAACAAAATAAAGATCAGGTGATCGTATTGAATTATGATGATCCGATTACAAGAGCTATGGCAGAAAAAGCAACGGCACATCCGGTAATGTTTAGTCGTTTAGAGGAACTTGCTGAAGGTATTATTTTAAGAGATGATACATTTATCATTAAAGAAAATGGCAAAGAAATGCCGGTATGTACAACTTCGGAAATTAAATTGCTTGGTTCTCATAATCATGAAAATATTCTGGCAGCTATCGGCATAACATATTATATGGGAGTTCCAGTAGAGAAAATCCGAGATGCAGTTATGAAGTTTACTGCAGTAGAACATCGTATAGAATATGTCGATACAGTAGATGGAGTAGATTATTACAATGATTCCAAAGGAACAAACCCAGATGCTGCGATTAAGGGGATTTCTGCCATGACAAAACCAACGATTTTATTAGGCGGCGGTTATGATAAGAAGTCTACGTACGATGAATGGATTGATGCATTCCATGGTAAAGTACGATATCTCATTGTAATGGGGGCAACAGCGCAGGCTATTGCGGATACTGCAAAGAAACATGGTTTTCATAATGTGATTTTTGCAGAGACCTTTGAAGAAGCTATGGATATTGCAAGAGAAAAGGCAAGACCGGGAGATGCAGTATTACTGTCTCCGGCATGTGCAAGCTGGGGCATGTTTAAAAACTATGAAGTCAGAGGAAAAGTATTTAAGGAGATCGTCCGAAAGTTTAAGGGGTGAATGCTGTGCAAAAAAAGTCATGGGAAAGTCAAAAGATGCGGGCGCAGGCCATAGATTATTCCATATTGTTTCTGGTACTCTTTCTTGTAGGGTTTGGACTGGTCATCTTGTATTCAACCAGTTCCTACAAAGGAAGTCTGCTACATAATGACACAGCATACTGGTTGAAAAAACAGGCATTTTTTGCAGTGATCGGAATTGCAGGAATGATGATTATTTCCAGACTGGATTATCATATCTGGAAGAAAAAATGGTGGTTTATATGGGCTGTTTACGGTGGGACAATTGCTTTACTGCTTCTTACTTTTGTAATTGGAGCCGCAAGTCATGGCTCAAAGCGATGGCTGCCACTTGGTCCGATCAGTTTTCAGCCATCCGAGCTTGCAAAGATTACGTTGAACTTGTTTCTAGCTGCATATATAAGCAGCAGGGCGAGACAGATGCGCACAGGAAAGGGACTTCTGGAGCCATTTCTTCTTGTACTTCCGATTGTAGGCATCGTAGGTATTGAAAATTTAAGTACCTGTATTATATTACTTGCAATCTCCTTTATTATGATATTTGTTGCAACACCATTATATAAGCCATTTCTTGGTTTGATCGGAATTGGTGTAGCCGGAGCTGTTTTACTTATCCTTACACAGGGATATCGAATGGAACGTATTACAGTGTGGCTGGACCCGGCATCTTCTGATAAAGGGGAACAGACCATGCAGGGACTTTATGCCATAGGGTCTGGCGGCCTTTTTGGAAAAGGACTTGGGCAGAGCATGCAAAAGCTTGGTTTTCTTCCGGAAGCGAATAATGATATGATTTTTTCGGTAATCTGTGAAGAACTGGGATTGTTTGGTGCGCTGTGCGTTCTGGCATTATTCTTTGCTTTGCTCTGGCGTTTTATGGTAATAGCGATTAATGCACCGGATCTTTATGGCTCCATGCTTGTGATAGGTGTGATTGCTCATATAGGTATCCAGGTTTTTATTAATATTGCTGTTGCGACAAATACAATGCCAAATACAGGAATTCCTCTTCCATTTATTAGTTATGGTGGAAGTTCACTGGTCTTTCTTTTATTAGAGATGGGCTTGGTACTTTCTGTATCCAGATATATAAAAATAAAAAAATAAAAAGTAAAAAGACGGGGAAAGAAATAGAAAGATGGAAGAGAGAAATTTAAAACTGGTTGCAGACAATAATCCAAGAAAAAGACATCTCCTCCTGCTTCTGGTTGCTCTTGTAGTAATTATCGGATTGGGAATATATTTTCTGCTTACAGACTTTTCTATTCAAAAAGTAGAAATAAAGGGGAATGATACATATACAAATACAGAAATACTGGATGCAATGAAAGAAGATGGGTATGTGAATAACACCCTTCTTATGATTGCGCAGAATCAGATATTTGGACAAACCTACCTGCCGTTTATCGACAAGATATCTATGGACTATGATGACAGCCATATCCTTAAAGTACGTGTAAAAGAGAAGCTGCGGGCAGGCGTTTTTCAATATATGAATCAATATGTTTACTTCAACGAAAATGGAATTGCGATGGAGAGCGGGAATACCCTTTTTAACGGCGTTCCGGTTGTTACCGGTGTAAAGTTTAATGAAATGAAACTGAAAAAGAAAATACTCGAAAATAAAGTCCCGGTAAAGGAAAGTTACTTTAATACCATCGTATCTATTACGAAAAAGATTGCGACGTACAAGCTGACAGTTTCTGAAATACATTTTGAAGGAGAAGATGATATTACGCTGATTTCCTCAAAGTACAAGATATATTTGGGAAGTTCCTCCTATCTTGATGGTAAAATATCAAAAATCCCATCTATATTAAAGACAATTTCGTCAAGTTATAAACAGGGAACAATTGATATGCAGTTGTATACAGATGAAAAGCCGATCATTACTTTCAAGAATATGAAGTAAATAATTCAAAGTATCTGTAAACATTCTCCTGATTTCTCAAGGCAATTATGGAAATTTAGATAGAAGTCAGAAAAAAAAGCAAAAATTCAATTTTTCTAGTTGATTATTTCTATAAAAAACCGTATTATATAACTACATACATTTTAAAATCGGGTGAATTATATCAGATGTGAGATGCACAGAAGAAGTATGTCATGCATTGCATGATGCGCATCTCGTAGCAAGAATGCCGGGGCATTCTTGAAATTTGCGAATTTATATATTTACATAGAATAAGGAGGAGTAAAACCTTGTTGGAAATTATGTCAAACGAAGAATTAGCACAAGCTAAAATCCTAGTTATCGGTGTTGGTGGAGCCGGTAACAATGCAGTTAACCGAATGGTTGACGAAGCTATCGAGGGTGTGGAATTAATTGGAATTAATACGGATAAACAGGCTCTTGATTTATGTAAAGCTCCTACAAGAGTACAGATTGGTGAGAAGCTGACGAAGGGACTGGGAGCTGGTGCGAAGCCGGAAATCGGAGCAGCAGCAGTAGATGAGAACCGCGATGAGATCACAGAACTTGTAAAAGAAGCAGATATGGTATTCGTTACCTGTGGTATGGGTGGTGGAACCGGAACTGGTGCTGCACCTGTTGTAGCGAAGATTGCAAAGGACATGGGAATCCTTACGGTCGGTGTCGTAACAAAGCCATTTATTTTTGAGGGTAAACCTCGTATGAATAATGCACTCAGCGGAATCGAACGTCTTAAAGAGAATGTAGATACATTAATTATTATTCCTAATGATAAGCTGTTACAGATTTGTGATAAGAGAACATCTATTAAAGATGCTTTTTGTAAAGCAGATGAAGTACTCCAGCAAGGTGTACAGGGCATTACAGACTTAATCTTTAAGCCAGGTCTTATCAACCTGGATTTTGCAGATATCCAGACAGTAATGCGTGATAAAGGAATTGCTCATATCGGAATTGGTGTTGGAAGTGGTGAAGATAAGGCAGTCGATGCGATTAAGAGCGCCATGGAAAGTCCTCTTCTTGAGACAACAGTTAGTGGAGCTACCGACATTATTATCAACTTCTCTGGTGATATTGGAATTCAGGAAGTTTATGAAGCAGTATCTTATCTCACAGAAGTTGCCGGTGACGAAGCGAACATTATCTTTGGTAATGTAGAGAGCGAAGATGTACCAGATGATGAAGTAAGTATTACGATCATTGCGACAGGACTCCACGATGTTTCCGGAAAGGGAGCATCTGCTGTAAGAGTGAACCGAAAACCAGCAGCAGATAAGAATGTAGAAGGGAATGGACCTACTTATAGCGGACAGGCAATTAAGTCAGCGCAGAGTAGCAGAACTTCAGAGAATCATGAGACAACACGAACTTATGATAACAGAGACATGGAGATTAAGATTCCGGAATTCTTACAGAAAAGAAGATAATACATAAGTAAGAGTTTTCCTCTTTTAGGCAGACAATGTCGCCAGAGGTCGAATAATAAAGAATTTTTCTTTATTATTTCGACCTCATTTTTTTATGCAAATTTATATAATAAATTAACCACATAACAGTAAAAGATGCTATGAAGCAAATTCATCCGATTCTATTGCAGGTTTGTTACAACTTTGTGGCAGACTATATTATACTGTTCTTTATAAAAAGAGATTTATTTCCAGAAAAGAAACAATCTCAAATAATAAAGGCAGCCGCTATTTTCTCAATGACTTATGTAATCTGGGAATGGACAACAACAGGAATGTCCCCAGTTACAAGAGAGATTCTTAAATGGTGTAGTATCCTTGCTTTAATTTGTCGATTTTTTAAAATTACTTCTGTTTCACTTTTTAGAAAAACAATAACAGTATTCTTCTGTTACTTGTTTTTGATGGGAGGAAGCGTCACTTTTTTTCTTACATGTATACAGATTGACCAGGTAAAAGCAATAAAAGAAGCGTACAAAGCAATCGCTGTACTGTTTTTATCATCAGGAATTCTTTTAGCATATAAAAGAAAACAAAAACAGGAAAAGCGTGAAGAAGAAGCCTGGAAAAATATATACGATATACAGATTTCAAGAAAAGGAAAAACAATAACATGTCGAGGGTTTTATGATTCCGGAAATCTTTTAACAAGTCGTATTACCGGACAGGGAGTATGCATTATAACACAAGAAAAAGCAAGGGAAATATTAATGCCAAAAGAACAGCAAGAAGTAAAGAAAATTCTTACAGACTCATCGGAAAGTCTTTCATGGAGAATGTGGGCAAAACAGTTTCAGGAAGGGATGTATATATTGCAGTATTCCTCCGTTGGCAAAAAAATGCAAAAATGCCCGGAGTCATGGCAGAACAGATTGTTGTGTTGAAAAATGAGGAGGTGCTTGTAAAAACAAAAGGAATGCTTGGTATCAGTTCGGAAAAATTCGTAGAACAGAATACATTTTCTATATTACTTCCGGCCGATATTTTTGAAAGAGAAAAAAATCGAAATATCATTTGATGGAGGGTAAAAGTATGGCAGTTGTATTAAATGCATCAGGAGTAAACAGAGTAAGATTTACAGTGATAAATAATATGAAGTCACTATTTCATCCACAGCGGGAAATACACTATATTGGAGGAACAGACATCCTTCCGCCGCCATTAGAACCAGAAGAAGAAGCATACGTGTTAAGTCAGCTAGATACAAAACGAAGTGAAGAAGCCAAAGCACTTTTAATTGAAAGAAATTTACGATTAGTTGTTTACATAGCAAAGAAATTTGAAAATACAGGAATCGGAGTCGAAGATTTAATTTCAATTGGAACGATCGGACTGATCAAAGCAATCCATACCTTTAAATTAGATAAAAAAATAAAACTGGCAACCTATGCCTCACGCTGCATAGAAAACGAAATTCTCATGTATCTCAGAAGAACAAATAAAACAAAACTAGAAGTATCCATCGATGAGCCATTAAACGTAGACTGGGATGGGAACGAACTTTTACTATCAGACATCTTAGGAACAGACAACGATGTGATTTCAAAAGATATTGAAGACGAGATAGATAGAAAAATGCTGAATAAAGCAATGGAAATATTATCAGAAAGAGAAAAACTGATTATTCGGTTACGTTTCGGTATAGGCGGAGACGGAAATGAAGAAAAAACACAGAAAGAAGTAGCAGATCTTCTGGGAATCTCCCAGTCTTACATATCCAGACTGGAAAAGAAAATAATCCATCGACTAAAAAGAGAAATAATAAAAATGGAATAAAATACTAATTTGCTGGGGGCACAGACGCCGCTTTAGTAGAAGATATTGAGCTGAATTGTAGTTAGTCTTCTAAAGAAAAAAAGAATTGTTATAAGTTAGATTTTGTTCCATTGCGCTAAGCATTCCATTCTGCCCAGAAAAACAGGAACTTGGGAAAAACGAGTCCCAAGTTCCTATGGTCAGAATTCCACAGCGCAAAGTCACAAAATACAATACTTATAACAATTCTTTTTTCTTTATCATTAGGTTTCCTTCAATTCAGCATAAAATTTTGTTTCAGCGGCTGTCTATTTTTGATAACAAATTAGTAATTTATGTTGGAAAGAGAGGGGGATTCTCCAAAAGATGATGTGAGCTAACCAGAGAAAAATTTTTCATAAGGTAAGAGTAGGTAAATGTAATTTTTATACACCCAAATAAGAAAGTGTCTTCTTTGGGTGATGTTCCTTCTAATGAAAACCATAGCCTTCTGGGCAATCCCCTTATTCTTCCTCAAATCCAAATACTAATTTCCTTCTGGAGCCAAAAAGCAGAAAACCAGAAATTTGAGATAGAAGAAAAAGTGATGTCGGAGCGAGTAAAAATGCCGAACAGGCATTTTCTACGAAGCGACTATCTTCACTTTTTCTTCTATCTCAAATTTCTGGTTTTCGTTTCTTTAGCCCTTCAAATTAGTATTTTTCAATAAAATTTCTTATGGATTTCAGTGCATTTTTTTCAAGGCGGCTGACTTGCGCCTGCGATATACTGATTTCGTTTGCAACTTCTGTCTGGGTTTTTCCTTCAAAAAAACGTTTTTTAATAATATGATATTCCCGACCCGGAAGTTGATTCATTGCTTCCTGGAGGGAGAGGTGCTCTACCCAGGTTTCTTCTTTGTTCTTTTTGTCGCAGATTTGATCCATTAGAAAAAGTGGATCGTTTCCATCTTGATAGACCGGTTCAAATAAAGACATGGGTGTGGCAATAGCATCAAGAGCGTAAATGATATCTTCTTCAGAAATATCTGTTTCTTTTGCAATTTCTTCTATCGTAGGTGTACGATTCATAGATTTTGTGAGCTGTTCTTTTGCATAAATCGCTTTGTAAGCGGTGTCCCGCAAAGAACGGCTGACCCGTATGCTGTTATTATCTCGAAGATAGCGTCTTACTTCTCCAAGAATCATGGGTACAGCATAAGTGGAAAATTTAACATCTAAACTACGGTCGAAATTATCCACCGCTTTCATAAGACCGATACAGCCAACTTGAAACAGATCATCAGCATGTTCATGGTTATTAGAAAAACGTTGAATGACACTTAAAACGAGGCGAAGGTTCCCTTTTACATATTTTTCGCGAGCCGCTTTATCGCCGCGTTCAATTCGTAGAAAAAGATTTTCTTTTTCTTCATTGGACAGAAGTGGCAGCTCTGAAGTATTTACTCCGCAGATTTCAACTTTGTTTAAAAACATCGCTATCCTCCCAGGGTGAAAAAATTTGAAAGCATATAAAATCAATGAGAAAGATTCTTAGAGTATAATAAAATGCATCTGTATAAAAGGATGAACTTAAAAAAGTAAAAATATTCATATAAAAGGTGAATATATTTAGAAAATCTGTTATAATGAAAAAAATAAGAAAAATGGCTGCACATTTTTATGGAAAAGTTCAGATTGAATTTTAGATTAGTTTTTAGATTGGTTAGGAGGATGCAGGATGGTTGCAGAAATTGTATGTGTGGGAACTGAACTTCTGCTGGGAGATATCGTAAATACGAATGCACAGCATATATCAAAAGAACTTGCTCATATAGGAATAGACTTATATTATCAGACGGTAGTGGGAGATAATAAAGAACGTGTGTGGAATGTATTGGACACTGCTTTAAAGCGTGCTGATCTCATTATTATGACTGGTGGATTAGGACCGACAAAGGATGATCTTACAAAAGAAGTGGCAGCTTCTTTTTTTGGGAAGAAGTTAGTTTTTCATGAGCAGACATATGAACATGTGAGAAAAAGATTAGAATCTTATGGAATTAGTGAGATGACAGAAAGTCAGAAAAAGCAGGCATTAGTTCCGGAAGGTGCCCTTATAGTTACGAATCCGGCAGGACTTGCTCCGGGAATTATTATGGCACAGGGAGATAAGGCGATTGTTATGCTGCCGGGACCTCCAAAAGAAATGAAAGCGGTTCTTTCAGAGTGTTGTCATCTTTTTATTAATCGCCTTTCAGATCAGGTATTTGTATCAATCAATATCAAGTGTAAGGGGCCGGATGAACTTCCATTAAAAGAAATTGGGGAAGCACCGGTAGCTGATTTATTAGGTGATATTCTTGATAATGAGAATCCTACTGTTGCAACATATGCAAAAGAAGATGGAGTGTTAATACGTGTAACTGCTTCCGGAAAGACAAGAGAAGAGGCTCTTACAGCTATGCAGCCAGTTGTAACAAAGATTGCGGAAATACTTGCCGGAAAGATTGCGTGGGTAAAGGAAGAAGTATAAAAATATTAAATTGAAAGAGGAAAAAAGTGGAAACATCTAGTTTAAAAAGAATAGCAAACAAATACACACAGACCAGTCTGATTTTACGTATTTTAATCGGTATGGCAATCGGTGTGGTACTGGCACTTACTGTGCCTGAATTTACAGGAATCAAGATTCTTGGAGACCTTTTTGTAGGAGCATTAAAGGCAATCGCTCCATTACTTGTATGTCTTTTAATTATGAGTTCTTTAGCTCAGACAAAAGAAGGACATAACGGGAACATGAAAACTGTAGTAATCCTTTATATGTTCAGTACCGTAATGGGAGCGATCGTAGCGGTAGCAGGAAGCTTTTTATTCCCATTAAAAATTACATTAGCAGATGCTGTACAGCAGGAAGCACCAAAAGGAGTTGTAGAAGTTCTTGAAAATCTCCTTTTAAAAATTGTAGCAAACCCAATTGATGCATTGGTAAATGCAAACTATCTTGGCGTGCTTGCTTGGGCTGTTATTCTTGGAATTGCATTAAAAAAGGCAACACCAGGAACAAAGCAGATGCTTTCTGATGCATCTGATGCGGTATCTCAGGCAGTACGATGGATTATAAACCTTGCACCATTTGGTATTTTAGGACTTGTATTTAATGCGGTATCGACAAGTGGTATTCAGATTTTCACACAGTATGGAAAGCTCATACTTTTACTCGTAGGATGTATGTTATTTCAGGAATTCATCACAAATGGTATTATTGTAGGATTTTGTCTTAAGAAAAATCCATATCCGTTAATTTCCCGCTGTGCAAGAGAAAGTGGATTAACAGCATTCTTTACAAGAAGTTCTGCAGCAAACATTCCTGTAAATATGGAACTTTGCGAAAAAATGGGCTTAGATAAAGATAATTATTCCGTATCCATTCCGCTTGGTTCTACGATTAATATGGATGGAGCAGCAATCACAATCACAGTAATGACCTTAGCAGCCGCATATACACTGGGAATCAGCGTAAGCATTCCAACGGCAATCGTGTTAAGTATTTTAGCAACACTTTCCGCATGTGGAGCATCAGGAATCGCTGGAGGTTCTCTCCTCTTAATCCCTGTAGCATGTTCCCTTTTCGGAATTTCCAATGACATTGCTATGCAGGTAGTAGGTGTAGGATTTATCATCGGTGTAATTCAGGATTCCTGTGAGACAGCACTGAATTCATCTTCTGACGTATTACTTACTGCAACAGCAGAATTTATGCAGTGGAGAAAAGCAGGAAAAGAATTACCATTTTAAAGCTTGAATTGCCGCAGGCAAGGTAGACGAAACAGACGAACCCAGAAAGAAAAATAAAGCATATTTGTGGCTTTAGTCGCTACAGGTTGAATGTTCGCTTAACCGCTCGCATTCATCCTTTGCTCCGAGGTCACAAATATGTTTTATTTTTCTTTCTGGGTTCTGTTTGTTGGCCGTCTATGCAAACGCAGAATTTATCAGAGTTCCTATTTCTCCTGTCCCCATTCCCAACCCATTCCGCAAGTGTCTAGTCAGTATATAGTATCGAAGCAAAACTTAAATTTCGATTTCACTCCAACAGCCAAAGACAGCCTCCGAAGCGAGCCGATAGCCTATATTTGTGGCCTTAGAGCAAGGATTGAATGTGAGCATGGAAGCGAACATTCAACCCGCAGTGATAGAGTCACAAATATAGGCTATCGGCTCGCTTCGGAGGCGTCTCTTTGCCTGCGGCAAATTCGAAATTAATTCCCTCTTGACTAGCACACTTCTTTCTGCCATAATAGCCTTTGGAAGTTTAACTATACTAAACTTTAAGTTTATCTCAGTCGAGAAGGCTCTCACATCTTTCAGGTGGTGAGTGACAGCAAATTTGTCTCAGTGGGAGTCCAATCTTCGACTGAGATAAACGCTCCGCGAGGATGCGCAGTGATTCTGTAAAGAATATGTCAGCTTACGCTGACCAGAATCACGCGCCAAGTCTCGCGGCTGCTCGACTTGAATATTACATAAATAGAAAGGTGTGAAGTCATGAATCATGGAACTAGGAGAGAAGATTAAAGAATTGAGGAATAAACAGGGACTTACGCAGGAAGAACTTGCTGACCGGGCAGAGCTTAGTAAGGGCTTTATTTCTCAGTTGGAAAGAGATATGACCTCTCCCTCCATCGCAACATTAGAAGACCTTCTTCAATGTCTTGGAACGACTCTCGGTGAATTTTTCATGGAGGAACAGGAAGAGGAACAGATTGTGTTTACGGAGGAGGATTTTTTTGTAAAGAAGGATGAGGAATATAAGAATCAGATTAAGTGGATTATTCCGAATGCACAGAAGAATTGCATGGAGCCAATACATTTGATTTTAGAAAAAGGTGGGGAGACCTGTCTGGATAATCCACATGAAGGAGAAGAATTTGGCTATGTATTAAAAGGTAAAGTGGAAATCCATCTTGGGAAGAAAAGTTATATTGCGAAAAAGGGAGATGCATTTTATTATAAAGCGGATAAGACACATTATTTAAAGGGTATTGAGCAGACAGAATTAATATGGGTGACTTCTCCGCCGAGTTTTTAAGCAGCAAGAATGTTGAGACATTCTTGAAAAATTTAATAAAATTTATTGAGGAACAGGGAATGAAAAATAAATTAGTTGAATTGGTGAATATTTCAAAATCTTTTGGTTCGACCAAAGTATTAGATGAGTTGTGTTTAGAGGTAAAGGAAAATGAATTCCTTACTTTACTTGGACCGTCAGGTTGTGGAAAGACAACAACATTACGGATTATCGGTGGGTTTGAGAGACCGGACAGTGGAAAGGTACTGTTTGATGGAACAGATATTACGAACGTTCCGGCAAATAAAAGAAACTTAAATACGGTGTTTCAGAAATACGCATTGTTTGGTCATATGACAATTGAAGAAAATATTGCCTTTGGATTAAAAATTAAAAATAAATCGGATGTGTATATTAAAGATAAGATTAAGTATGCGTTAAAGCTTGTAAATCTGGAAGGGTTTGAGAAGAGAAAACCAACTTCATTAAGTGGTGGTCAGCAGCAGCGAATTGCAATTGCAAGAGCGATTGTAAATGAACCGAAAGTTCTTTTATTAGATGAACCGTTAGGTGCACTTGATTTAAAGCTGCGTCAGGATATGCAGTATGAGTTAATGCGTTTAAAAGAAGAGCTGGGAATTACATTTATTTATATTACACATGATCAGGAAGAAGCGCTTACGATGTCAGATAAGATCATCGTTATGAATAAGGGATATATCCAACAGATGGGAACACCAGAAGATATTTATAATGAGCCGGAAAATGCCTTTGTAGCAGATTTTATCGGTGACAGCAACATTATTGATGGAATTATGTTAGAAGATCGTCTCGTGGAGATTCTTGGAACGAAGTTTCCATGCGTGGATGAAGGATTTGGAAAAAATCGTCCTGTCGATGTCGTAATTCGTCCAGAGGATGTTGTTCTTAAAGGAGAAGGAGAAGGAATCATTGACGGAATTGTAACTTCTCTTATTTTCAAAGGTGTGCATTATGAGATGGAAGTAGAGGCGAACGGATATGAATGGCTTGTTCACAGTACAAATTGTTATCCGGTAGGTTCTAGAGTCAGTATTTCTGTAATTCCGTTTAATATTCAGATCATGCATAAGCCGGAATCAGAAGATGAAAAGGCGGTGGTAGTGGATGAGTAGAAAGGTTCTTACATCTCCGTATATTGTCTGGGGAGCAGCATTTATTATTTTGCCATTATTTATGGTGATATACTATGGGTGTACAGGAAGTGACGGAAGTTTTACGCTATCCAATATTACAGCAATGGCAGATCCGGTTCATTACAAAGCATTCTGGAATTCTGTCTGGATTGCGATGGCAAGTACAATGATCTGTCTGGTGATATCTTACCCTTTAGCATATATTTTAAGTAAAGGAAAGCACAGAGGTTCTGGTGTTGTTATTATGCTTTTTGTTTTGCCGATGTGGATCAACTTTCTTCTTCGTGTTCTGGCATTACAGGTTATTTTATCAAAAACAGGAATTTTAAATGCAATCCTTGGCTTTTTCGGACTACCTTTGCAGAAGTTAATGTATACGAAAGGAGCCGTACTGATTGGAATGGTTTATGATTATATTCCATTTATGATTTTGCCAATCTATAATGCGCTTTGTAAAATTGATAAAGATGTAATTGAGGCAGCGCATGATTTAGGAGCCAGCGCCAGAGTAACATTTCAGAAAATAATAATCCCATTGTCCTTGCCGGGAATTATCAGCGGAATTATTATGGTATTTATTCCAAGTATTTCTGAATTTGTTGTGGCAGATATTTTAGGAGGCTCAAAAGTACTTCTTTTTGGAAATGTCATTGACCAGGAATTTGATGTGGCAAATAACTGGAATTTAGGATCTGGTCTGTCTATCGTACTTATGATATTTATTTTCATCAGTATGGCGATCATGAATCGGAATGCATCAGAGGAAGGAGATAGTATGATATGGTAAAAGTAAAAAGTTTTATTGAAAAGTTTTACGTGGCATTCATAGGTTTCCTTCTCTATGCACCATTACTTGTACTTTTTGTATGTTCCTTTAATGATTCAAAAGCAAGAACAATATGGGGAGGGTTTACTCTTCACTGGTACACAGACTTATTTCAGAATGAGGAAGTACTTTCAGCAGTAAGAACATCGCTGCTGCTTACGACACTTGCAGCGTTGATCGCAACATTAATTGGGACACTTGCCTGTATTGGAATGACAGCAATGAAGTTACGATTTCAAAAGGTAATGGAAGGACTTGCGAATATCCCGTTATTAAATGCAGATATTGTAACAGGTGTGGCTATCATGCTTTTGTTTGTGCATTTCATGTCATTAGGATTTACCTCCATGTTGATAGCTCATGTAACGCTGGGGCTGCCTTATATTATTTTGAATGTTATGCCGAGATTTCAGCAGCTTGATAAAAATGTATACGAGGCAGCGCAGGATTTAGGGGCATCTGCAGTATATGCCTTTGTCAAAGTTGTCCTGCCGGAAATTATCCCGGGAATTGTCTCAGGATTTTTCTTTGCTTTTACCGTATCGATGGATGACTTTGTTGTAACTTATTTTACAAAAGGGGCAGGAATCAATACAATTTCTACAATGCTTTATCAGCAGCTTCGAAGAGGAATCAATCCACAGATGTATGCACTTTCGACCCTTTTATTTTTGACGATTCTTATTTTACTCGGACTCATTAACCATATGTCCGCAACAAAACAAAAAAAAGCAGACAGGAGGGAAGAACGATGAATATACTGGAAAAATATTATCTGCAGGGAAAAGGCAAGATTATACTTGGAACTTTTGCATTGATCGTTCTTTTCATTATTTCGACGGTAATGTTTACCGGCTGCTTCTCTTCGAATCAAAAAAATGACAATGAAAATACAGTTACTGTATTTAATTATGGCGATTACATTGATGTAAATGTCTTAAAAACATTTGAGAAAGAAACTGGAATTCAGGTGAAATATGAAGAATACGTTACGCCGGAAGATATGTATACCAAATATAAATCAGGAGTGATCAATTACGATGTGATCTGTACTTCGGACTATATGGTGGAAAAAATGATGCAGGAAGGAGAAGTACAGAAAATTGATACATCTTCTATGGAATATTATAAAAACATTGACAAGAAGTATCTTGATTTTTGTAAAGTATTTGATCCAACCAATGAATATGCCGTTCCGTATTTGTGGGGAACAGTAGGAATCCTGTATAATACAAAAGTAGTAAAAGAAAAAGTAGATAGCTGGAGCATTCTATGGAATAAAAAGTATGATGATCAGATCATTATGCAAAATAGTATGAGAGATGCATTTATGGTTCCGCTTAAATGGAAAGGACTTTCTTTAAATACTACGAATCCAAAAGAATTAGTGCAGGCACAAAGTCTTTTATTAAAACAAAAACCAATTGTGGAAGCATATCTTGTTGATGAGGCAAGAGATGCGATGGTTTCCGGAGATGCCTCCATGGCAGTTATTTATTCCGGAGATGCCACCGTTGCCATGGAAGAAAACGAAGATCTTGATTATGTTGTGCCTAAAGAAGGTTCCAACGTATGGTTTGACTGCTTTCTAATTCCTAAAACAGCTGAACATAAAGAAGCCGCCGAAAAGTTTATCGACTACATGAGCCGTCAGGACATTGCCCAGAAAAACTTTGATTATATTTATTATGGAACACCAAATAAAGCCGTATACGATGCCTTAGATGATGAAACCAAAGAAGATTACACGATTTTTCCGGAAGAAGCGACTTTAAATAAATGTGAAGTATATAAATACCTTGGTGAAAAGACCGACCAGTATTACAATCGGCTGTGGAAGGAATTAAAATCATATTAATTAAAAAATATATCAGAAAGGGGAATTCTTATGAAACATAAATTAACCCAGCAAGATGTAGACAAAATGAAGGCAGAAATCGAGCGCCGCAAAGTCGAAGTAAGACCGGAACTGCTCGAACATGTAAAAGAAGCCAGAGCACATGGCGATTTAAGCGAAAACTTTGAATACCATGCTGCCAAAAAAGAAAAAAACAGAAATGAAAGCCGAATCCGTTACCTTGAAAGAATGATTCGAACCTGCGAAATAGTAGAAGATCACTCTGATGCCGATCAGGTAGGTTTAAACAAAACAGTAACACTCTACTTTGAAGAAGATGACGAAACCGATAAATTCTCCTTCGTAACTACCGTACTCGTAGATACGATGCAAAATCGCGTCAGCATTGAATCCCCTTTAGGAAAAGCTCTTCTGGGACACAAAAAAGGAGAAAGAGTTTATATACCTGTAAATCCACAGTATGGATACTATGTCGAAATTAAAGAAATCGAACCCTTTAACGAAGACATACCTTTGAATCAATACTGATTTGTAAATTTGGTACAGACGAAAAAAGAAAAAATGCCCTATCCCATCTGCTCTGTAGTCGCTGCATTTAAGATGCTTCTCCGCATCTTAAATACGCTCCGAAGCCGCATCTGGGATAGAGCATTTTTTCTTTTTTCTGATTATACTAAATCCACAGTTAGAGAGAATGGGAATTCTCCAGAAAGATATGGATTCCCAGAAAAATAAATTCTAAAGGATTGACATTTAAATTGATGTATGTTGTCTCAAATGCTTATTGACTTTTATGTTAAATTATGTATTTGATAATCATGTGGTAACCATTAACCAGCCTGTCAGAAATGCCGAGGCATTCTTGAAATAAGGGGGATTCCGGATATGAGAAGAGAATTGATTGAAAGTTATTATGAAGAATACCAGCGGGAACTGGAAAGATTTCTTGAATCGGATCCAGAGATGTTTTCTCTGGAAGCAGAAATTCATCATTACATAGAAATACTGGAACCAGTCCTCAGAGATGCCGGACAGGAGATGTGGCAGGCATTGGACAGAATTATTTCAGCGAAAAATGCTATGGAGGGGCCAGATGGTGAGATCCCATTTGACTAATTCAGAGTAAATGGTTGGAGAGGCTGCCCTTTATCGGAGCATCCTCTTTTCCATTTTACCTGACAAAAGATGGTGCTGAATTTCTCGGCTATGCTCGTCAGGTGATACAGCAGATGGAACTGCTGGAGGATCGGTATGTTACAAATCTTCCGGGAAAAGTGACATTTGGAGTATCTTCTCAGCACTATACTTTTACGGAAAACGCTTTTGTGGAGTTAGTTAAGCGTTTTGGACAAGAACGATACGCTTTTTATTATAATGAAACCGGAACACATCAGATATTGGATGATGTGAAAAATCGTGTCTGTGATTTAGGCATCCTTTATTTATCGCATGAAAACGAAATTGTCATGCGGAAAGCGATAGAGGAAAACCATCTGGTGTTTACCGAACTATTTTTAGCAAAGCCTCATGTTTTTTTGCAAAAAGCTCACCCATTGGCATCGAAAAAAGTAGTTTCCGTCCATGACCTTGCACCTTATCCGCGGCTAAACTTTGTACAGGGAGAGTATGAATCTGTCTATTTTTCAGAGGAACTATTCAGCTCCATCCCGGTGGATAAGGAAATTCGGGTCAATGACAGAGGAGCTATTGTCAACTTCATGCTCGGACTGAATGCCTATATTATTTCAAGTGGCATTTTTCCGAAATATTTGAACGGAGAAAATATCATCTCTGTTCCGCTTGCAGAAAATGAAACAATGCATATTGGATATGTGTTGAATGAAAATCAGGAATTAAGTGAACTTGGAAAAAGCTATCTGGAAGAATTACGGAAATATGCTCCAGCTAATCCATAGTCATAGGCTATGGATAATCATATAAAATAGGTGTTATGTATGTACCGCTGTTTGCTGATATATTAACAGCAGAAAGGTGGTTGATGATTATGCCTATGGCGGTACTGAGCAATTTTAATTAACAACTTCCAGTTTTATTGACCAAGAAATTAAGGAGGATTCATTATGAGTGAGAAAACAGAGATTACTTTCATGCAAACAAGATTAATCCGGCTTGCTTCAGAAGAGTGGCATTTACCTGTTGAACAAATTATCCGCAGAGACTTCTCAAAGCCTGTGAAAAAGGACTGGTGAATCTTGTAATTACCCTATTTAATTTCATGGAAAGCCACAATTTTCTGAAGAATCCCCATTCTCACCAACTGTGGAGTTGGAGTAGTCAGAAAAAAGAAAAACTACCCTATCCCAGATGCGGCTTGGGAGCGTATTTAAGATGCGGGTGAGCATCTTAAATACAGCGACTACAGAGCAGATGGGATAGGGTAGTTTTTCTTTTTTCGTCTATACCAAATCTACAGATCAGCATTTTCTTCCTGTAGATTTGCGTACGATTAACTGTGGTTCATATTCCAGTCTCATAATATAAGAACGAGAGGAGTCTTCTTTTTTCTGTGTATTTTTTCGATGGATCATATCCACCGCTTCTTCACCTTTTCGCACTGAAGCATGGTCGATCGTAGTGAGTGAAATCTGTGGCATGGCAGATAAGGTAATGTTATCAAAGCCACAGACAGAAAAGTCAGACGGAATGCGATAACCATGGTCGGAAATTGCTGCCATGATTCCAAAGGCTGCCATGTCATTATTTCCTATAAAGGCGGTAGAGGAAGTTTCTTCTTCTAAAGCGCGGGTTGCAAGGTCATAACCGTTTTGATATTCTGCATTTTCAAGAGGATAGCGATCAAAAGCAGGCTGGTTTTGGTAGAGAACAGTAAGGTGTCCTAAGGGGATACCATACTCACGAAAACTAGATTTGATACCATCAAGACGGTGGATTCTTCCAATTTCTTTTCCGCGAATCGGAGTAGAAATGTAAGTGATGTTTGTATGACCTAAAGAAAGTAGATAATTAGCCATAATATGTCCCTGTTTACGGCTGTCAAGTTCAACAGAATCAAAGTGGCAGGAGAGCGGTTTGTCTCCTACAGAAATAACCGGGAAATGCTTTGCAAGAGCGTTGATTTTCTGGATCTTTGACAATGGATAAAGACTGATGATGCCGGCAAGTTGTACGCGGGAAAATAAATCGAGATAGATTTCTTCTGTTGCAGCATCTCTTCCGGTAGAAATTGTCATAACAGTGTAGTTATATTTCTTTGCGTGATCGGTGATAGACTGCATCATCATCGAGTAATAGCCGTTTGTGACCATCGGGCATAGCACGACAATTGTATTTGCAAGAGATTTTTCCTGTACCAGTTCTTTTGGTACAGGTTTTTTGTATCCAAGCTCTTTTGCCTTTGCCTTTACTTTTTGTACGGTCTCGTCGGTAAAGGATACATTTGGTTTATTGCTGAGGATCATAGAGACGGTGGATTGGGAGATACCAAGTTCTTCAGCGATGTCTCTGGTGGTGACTCGATTCCTTTTTCCCATAAAAAATACTCCTTTTTTGATTTATTTTAATTAATGGTTACGTATTAATCTTAGTACATTTTTGATTAATAATATTATAGTATTGATTAATTCATTTTACAAGGTATTTCCTTATGTTTGCATTTTCCTTTTTTGACAGGAAGAAAAATGGAGCGAAAAAACAGAGGATTAATCAAATGAAATGATTAATAAAAATCACGAAAATATCTAGTAAATAAGCGGTTTTTAGCATTTGACTTTGTTAAATAAATATGGTTAGATATAGCCATCAGATAACGAAACAAAACAACCAAAACAAAGATTTTATTTAAGATTTTTCACAGGAGGATTTAAAATGAGTGTTATTACTTTTGTTTGTGCAGGTCAGATGAATTCAGCAATTACTTTTCCAGCTTTTGAAAATGGTCATGAGGTAAGATTAGTTGGTTCCCCTCTTGATAGAGACATTATCGATGGATTAAAGAAAGATAATTTTCATATTACATTAAAGAGAACGCTTCATGATGGCATCAAATATTATCAGATTGAAGAACTAGAAGAGGCTTTAAAAGGTGCAGATTTAGTTCTTGGTGGTGTAAGCAGTTTTGGACTTGACTGGTTCTGCGATGAAATTCTTCCAGTATTACCAGAGGACGTTCCAGTACTTACGGTAACAAAAGGAATGGTTGATTTAGAAGATGGAACTTTAGTTCCGTATCCACATATTTTTGCACAGAGACAGCCGGAAGGCAAACATCTTAACTTAAATGCAATCGGTGGACCATGTACAAGCTATGAGTTAGCAGACCATGATGATAGCCACGTTGCTTTCTGTGGAAAAGACGTAGAGACATTAAAATATATCAAATCTCTTTTAGAGACAGATTATTATCATATTTCTCTTTCTACAGATGTTGTTGGTGTGGAGTGTGCAGTTGCAATGAAAAATGCCTATGCTTTAGGTGTAAGTCTTGCAGTAGGTCTTGCAGAAAAGAGAGATGGAAAGATTGGAAGTCAGCATTATAATTCTCAGGCAGCATTATTTGGACAGAGTGTAAAAGAAATGACGAGATTACTTGAGCTTATTGGTGGCAAACCGGAAAATATTATTCATGGTGCAGGCGATTTATATGTAACAATCTTTGGTGGAAGAACTCGTAAAATTGGAACTTTATTAGGAAGAGGTCTTTCTTTCGAGGAAGCAATGGCAGAGTTACAGGGAGTGACATTAGAGTCCATCGTTATTTCCACAAGAACAGCGAGAGCGGTAAGAAAGCTTGCAGAAAGAGGAATAGTTTCTTTAGAAGATTTCCCATTATTGATGCATGTAGATGCAATTATCAATCAGGGAGCAGAAGTAGATATCCCATGGAAAGACTTTACATGGAATGACTTTTCATTAGCAGAATAATTAAGGTATCGGGATAATACGGTTAGGAAAGAGAAGGAGAATACTTATGAGCAAATATGCGATTGGGATTGATTATGGTACATTATCTGTACGTGCACTTCTTGTAGATATAGAAACAGGGAAGGAAGTAGCTGCAAGTATTTATGAATATCCACATGGGGTTATGGAAGAACATATTCCGTCAGGGAAAAAGCTTCCGGTAGGATGGGCGTTACAGGATCCACAAGATTATTTGGAAGGATTACTTGTTACAGTAAGAGATGTTGTTTCAAGAAATAAAATTCTTCCGGGAGAAGTCGTAGGTATTGGAGTGGATTTTACCTCTTCTACGGTAATTCCGGTGAAAGCAGATAAAACACCGCTATGTCATCTTCCAGAATTTAAAGAGGAACCACATGCTTATGTGAAATTATGGAAGCATCATGGTGCGGAAGAAGAAGCAAAATTGATGAATGATGTTGCTGTAGCACGTGGAGAAGAATGGCTTCCGACATATGGTGGTAAAATTTCCAGTGAATGGATGTATCCGAAAATTTATGAAACACTGCGTCATGCACCAGAAGTTTATGATGCGGCTGATCGTTTTATGGAGGCAGGAGACTGGATTATCTGGCAGATGACAGGAGAAGAAACAAGAAGTGCCTGCTGCGCAGGATATAAGGCATATTATCATCATGAAAAAGGATATCCATCAAAAGATTTCTTTAAAGCGGTAGACCCAAGAATGGAAAACATCGTAGAGGAGAAGCTTGATGCTCCGATTAAAGGCGTTGGAGAAAAAGCAGGACATTTAACAGCTTCTATGGCAAGAGAAATGGGACTTATGGAAGGCGTTCCGGTAGCTACCTGTATTATTGATGCGCATGCTTCTTTACCAGGCTGTGGAATTGGTGAACCGGGCAAAATGATGATTATCGTAGGAACTTCTTCCGTACATATGATGCTTGGGGATAAAGAAGCAGCGATCAAAGGGTCATCAGGTACAGTAAAAGATGGAATTATGCCAGGATATTTTGGATATGAAGCAGGACAGTCTTGTGTAGGAGATCATTTTGCTTGGTTTGTTGAAAATTGTGTACCGGAAAGCTATGAGCAGGAGGCGCGTGTAAGAGGAATTTCTATTCATCAGCTTCTTTCTGAAAAGTTATCTTCTTATAAAGCAGGGGCAAGTGGTTTGTTAGCACTAGATTGGTTTAATGGTGTACGTACTCCTTTAATGGATTTTAATTTAAATGGTTTGATTATGGGAATGAATCTATTGACAAAACCAGAAGAAATATATCTGTCTCTTATTGAAGCAACTGCGTATGGAACCCGCATGATAATTGAAGGATTCGAGGAAGCTGGCTTAGAAGTAAAAGACATTACATTAAGTGGTGGTATTCCAATCAAAAATGAAATGCTTGTACAAGTATATTCTGATGTATGTAATCGAAAAATTAAAGTTGTTGATTCCACACAATCAAGTGCCCTTGGTGCGGCAATTTTAGGTGCAGCAGCGGCTCCGGAGCGTAT